>DURL01000110.1 GCA_012837345.1 Bacteroidales bacterium | reverse complement strand
AGAAAAGCGGCATTGGCATCCGCGGGAATGGCACTGGGTGGCATTCATACCCGGACAAGTGCGGCAAGCTTCAACAGGGTGTATGGTGCCAACAAAAAGGTGAACCTGGCTCATATCGGTATTGGGAACAGGGGATGGGAGATCATCAATGACTTCGACAAGACCGGCCTGGCTAACGTGGTGGCTCTCTGTGACGTGGATTTGGGGGCAGAGCATACTCAAAAGGCCCTCGCCAAATTCCCCAACGCAAAACGATTTACAGATTTCAGGGAGATGTTCGACAAGATGGGCAACGAGATCGAGGCGGTGGCCATCGCCACCCCCGACTTCGCCCACTTCCCCGCAGTGATGATGTCGATGGCCGAGGGGAAGCATGTCTACGTGGAGAAACCGCTCACCCGCACCTTCCACGAGTCGGAGCTGCTGCTGAAAGCGGTACAGAAATATCCCAACGTGGTCACACAAATGGGTAACCAGGGACACTCTGAAGCCAACTACTTCCAGTTCAAAGCATGGAAGGAGGCGGGTATCATCAAGGATGTGACTGCTCTCACTGCCCATATGAACAACCCGCGACGCTGGCATGGCTGGGATCCCAATATCAAACAGTTTCCTGCGGCAGAACCGATCCCCGAGACACTGGACTGGGACCTCTGGTTGATGGCGCGCGACCATCACGACTACAACAAGGACTTCCACTACGGGCAGTGGCGCTGCTGGTACGATTTCGGGATGGGAGCACTGGGCGACTGGGGTGCACATATCATCGACACGGCACATGAGTTTCTCGATCTGGGACTGCCGGAAGAGGTGAACCCGTTGCTGCTCAGCGGCCACAACGACTTCTTCTTCCCGATGTCGAGCACCATCGAGTTCAAGTTCCCCGCCCGCGGCGATATGCCACCGGTAGTGATCACCTGGCATGACGGGCTGGACAATATACCCGCTGTGCCCGACGGCTATGGTGTATCGGAGATCGATCCCAATATACCCTCCGTAGCGGGCGGGAAAATACAGCCGGCGAAGCTCAATCCCGGGAAGGAGATCTATAGCAGGGAACTGACATTTAAAGGGGGTTCACATGGCAGCACCCTGAGCATCATACCCGATGAAAAAGCACGGGAGATGGAGAGATATCTGCCGGAGGTGCCACAGAGTCCCTCTAACCATTTTGCCAACTTCCTGCTGGCTTGTCAGGGGAAAGAGAAGACACGCTCACCGTTCGAGGTCTCTGCGCCGCTCAGTCAGGTGTTCAGCCTCGGTGTGGCAGCACAACGCCTCAACCGCAAGATCCTCTTCGATCGGGATACCAAACGGGTGACCAACGATGCCTTTGCCGATGCCTACCTGACAGGTGAACCTCCCAGGAAAGGATGGGAAGATTTTTACCGGATCTGAGATCTGGGATTTTGAGTCTTGCCAATTGAAAAGAAATTGAATATTTTTTATCTAAATGAGAAACAACAATGAAAAAGAGAATTTTACTGATGGTGACGTTGGTTGCAATGCTCACCTCCTGCGCACAAGGACCTAAGTGGCAGGATCTGTTTAATGGTGAGAATCTGGATGGATGGGAGAAACTGAACGGTACCGCCGAATACAAGGTGGAGGATGGTGCCATTGTGGGCATATCGCAGCTGAATACCCCAAACACTTTCCTTGCAACCAACAAAAACTATGACGATTTTATCCTGGAGTTTGAGTTCAAGGTCGATGATGGCCTCAACTCCGGTGTGCAGTTTCGCAGTCTTAGCCTGCCCGAATTTCAGGAAGGACGGGTGCATGGCTATCAGTTCGAAATCGATCCCTCAGAGCGGGCCTGGACCGGTGGTGTCTACGATGAAGCACGCCGCGGATGGCTCTACCCGTTGAACTACAACCCCGAAGGACAGCAGGCATTCAAAAACGGAGAGTGGAACAAGGCGCGCATAGAGGCTATCGGCAACAGCATCCGCACATGGGTGAACGATGTTCCTTGTGCCGACCTGCTGGACAGCACCACCGCTTCCGGCTTCATCGCCCTGCAGGTGCATTCTATCGGCAATGCTGAGCAGGAAGGCAAGAGTGTGGCATGGCGCAACATCCGAATCCTTACCGAAGAGCTTGAACAGTACAGGATTCCGGAAAAGAGTGATGTGAAGCAGATCAACCAGATCGCCAACACCCTCTCCGAGAGGGAGGCAGCTGATGGCTGGGTGCTTCTCTGGGATGGAAAAAGCAGCGACGGATGGCGCGGAGCCAAGCAGGATAGCTTCCCTGAAGCGGGATGGTCGATGGCCGATGGTATCCTCAAGGTACACAAGAGCGATGGTGGTGAGTCTACCAATGGCGGCGATATCGTCACCACGCGACTTTACAAGGATTTCATGCTGAAGGTCGATTTCCGGATCACCGAAGGAGCCAACAGCGGCATCAAATACTTCGTGGATACCGATCTAAACAAGGGTCAGGGATCGGCCATCGGTTGTGAGTTTCAGATTCTGGATGACAGACGTCATCCCGATGCAAAGATGGGAAAGGATGGCAACCGCACACTGGGGTCACTCTACGACCTGATTCCTGCGCCAGCCGACAAACCCTTTCGCAGCGGCTTTTTCAATACCGCCATGGTGGTGGTTGAGGGAAACCACGTGGAGCACTGGCTCAATGGGGTGAAGATCGTGGAGTATGAACGCAACAACGAAGAGTGGAACCAACTGGTGCAGACCAGCAAGTATAAGGATTGGCCCAACTTCGGCAATGCCGGGGAGGGTTTGATCCTGTTACAGGATCATGGGGACGAGGTCTGGTTCCAGAACATCAAGATCAAGGAGCTTTAACAAAGCCATTCCTTTTGTATGATACAAAAAAAAAGCATGATCTCTTCACTGAGATCATGCTTTTTCTTGATATAAGGTAAAAATGACCCCGGGTTACACAAACACGGGTTTCAATTTTTCCACCCAGGCGGTTAGCCGCTCTTCTGTCAGGTCATACTCGTTGTCCTCATCGATGGGGAGTCCCACAAACATCCCGTCGACCACCGCCATGGAGTCGTCGTAGGTGTACCCTTCGTCCGGCACCTGTCCCACGATGGTGGTGCTGTCGGCGATCTCGTCGTAGACCACCTTCATCGATTCGGCAAAGCTGGTGGAGTAGGAGGCACTGTCACCCAGTGCGAAGATGGCGATCTTCTTCCCTGAGAGATCCAGCCTGGTGAAGGAGGGGAGAAACCCCTCCCAGTCATCCTGCAGATCACCTATGCCGGTGGTGGAGGTGCCGATGATATAGTAGGGGTACTCTTTGATCTCCTCGAGGGTGACCTCCCGAACGTTGAACAGGTCGGCATCTCCCTCAAAGAGATCCTGCACCTGCCTGGCAACCGATTCGGCGTTCCCGCCCGAGCTGCCGTAAAGTATGGCTATTTTATTCATAATGTAACAATGCAATTTTAAGTTGTTGACACAGATGTTAAACAGCTCTTTCGCTAAATTGTTTGTTGAAAGTGGAAGGCAGTGTGGCAAATCTTTTGTCGTGAATCAAAAAAAGCCTATTTTTGCAGTTCCGTAGGGCGCGGTAGTTCAACGGATAGAATAGAAGTTTCCTAAACTTTAGATCAGGGTTCGATTCCCTGCCGTGCTACTTCATTCTGACCTCAGCCGGTGATTATTTCACCGGCTTTTTTCGTTACCCACTGAGATTGTGATGCATTGGTTGTTGATATTTTGCACACCTTATTGACCATAGGTTCATAATTTTGATTATCTTTGAAAAGTGATCATTGATTTTTATATCCTATTATTTTAGCTTATGTCCCGTCCCAAACAGAACCGGAAAATGGCACACCCCCCACTGATGCAGGGGTTTAAACCCTTTGGCATCCCACGAAAATTGCTTCAATCGGTTACACTGCTTTTTGAGGAGTATGAAGCCATGCGACTATTGGATTACAAAGGGATGACACAGGAGCAGGCTGCCGTGGTGATGAATGTTTCCAGACCCACCCTTACCCGCATCTATGAAAAGGCAAGACAAACCATTGCCCAGGCGATGGTGGAGGGTAAGATGATTAACATTGAAGGGGGCAACGTGCAGTTCGACAAAGAGTGGTTTCGCTGCCGCCGCTGCTTCAGGCTGATTGGCGGCCTCGAGAACCACCACCGTTGTGACAACTGTGATTTCCCCGACAGCGACGAATTGATTCCCGTTCAAACGGATCAGAAATAATCCTTTATTTAACCACCCTCTAACAACATTGTCATAACGATGGAAAACAAACGAATTATTGTCATCGGTGGCTCCGCTGCCGGGCCAAAAGCGGCCTCCAAGGCTCGCCGTATGGATGAAAATGCGGAGATCACCGTTTACCAGAAAGCGTCTGACCTCTCTATGGCCTCCTGTGGATACCCCTATTACGTGGGCGGTTTCTTTGACGACCGCAGCCAGCTGCTCTGCTCGCCCGCAGGAGTGGTTCGCGACTCCCGATTTTTCTGGAATGCCAAGAAAATCACCACAAAAGTGCTGACTGAGGTCAACAGCATTGACCGGGAGAAGAAGCAGATCAGCTACACTGACCTCACTACCGGCGAAACAGGTATGGCTCCTTACGACAAGCTCGTCATCGCCACCGGCGCTACTGCTCGTCGGCCTCCCGTGCCGGGAGTGGAGCTGCAGGGAATCACCACCCTTCAGTCGATTGCCGATGCTGACTATCTCCGGAAGATCAAGGATGAGGGCGTAATCAAGAGAGCCGTGGTGATCGGCGGTGGACTGATCGGGATCGAAACGGTGGAGGCACTCCACCTGGCAGGGATCGAGATCACACTGGTCGAGCTACTGCCTCAGCTGCTCACCTTCCTCGACAAGCAGATGGCCCGTCTTGTGGAAACGTACGTGCAGACCAAGGTCAACGTGATCCTACACAATGGCGTAGCCTCCTTCCTGGGTGAAAACGGGAAGCTGAATGCAGTGAAGCTGCAGGATGGTACCGAGATACCCTGCGACCTGGCGGTGCTGGCCATTGGTGTGATCCCAAACACTAGGCTGGCGAGGGAGGCCGGTCTTGAGATCGGAGAGAGAGGCGGCATAAAGGTCAACTCCTACATGCAGACTGCCGATCCCGATATCTATGCCGTGGGTGACTGTGTAGAGATACCCCATCTGATCACCGGCAAACCGGTACATGCACCATTCGGTGACCTGGCCAACCTGCAGGGAAGGGTTGTCGGGGAGAATATGATCAAGGGTAACAGGGTGAAATTCCCCGGCACTATCCAGACCGGTATCTGCAAGGTGTTCGACTATGGTGTCGGCTCTACGGGTCTTTCTGAGCAGCATGCCATCAGAGAGGGCATCACCGGTTTCGAGACAGTGGTCAACGCCAGCCTCGACAAGCCGGGGTTCATGAATGGCAACCTGCTGATCACGAAGCTGATTGTCGACAAGGAGAGTCGTCGCATACTGGGAGCCCAGGTAATCGGCCCGGGCGATGTGAGCAAGCAGGTGGCCATCTGGGCCATGGCTATCAAGGGGAGGCTGACCGTCGATGAGATGGCAAATGCCGATCTACCTTATGCCCCTCCCTTCTCACTGGCTATCGATCACAGTATCGCCACCGCACACATCATGCAAAACAAGCTCGACGGCTACCTTACCGGGATAACGGCTGATGAGCTGTACCGAAGGGTGAAGGAAGAAGAGTCATTGCTGCTGCTCGATGTGCGTAATCCTATTGAATTCGAGCAGATGCGTCTCGGTATTGGTGAGCGTCTCATCCCATTGGGTCAGCTGCGAAGCCGTCTGGGGGAACTTCCCGAAGATAAGCAAACCGAGATTGTCACCTGGTGCAAGATCTCGTTGCGGGGATACGAGGCGGCACTTATCCTGCAAGCAAACGGATACACCAACGTGAAGGTGCTGGAGGGCGGTATCGCCGCCTGGCCCTATGCGAGGGAAAAGTGATCGGGTGACGCCATGCCATGTAATAGTATAGATGTATGCTATATCGAAAGAATATATATCAATATTATTAATATCATAAATCGGTTAACTTTGTAAAAAATCACTTTAAAAAAAGAACGATGGAAACAAATCAGGAAAACAACACTCCGGCAATGCCGAGAATCGGTGACAAGGCACCCTCCTTCACCGCCAAGACAACACAGGGTATCATCAACTTCCCGGAAGGGTTTGAAGGAAAATGGAAAATCCTCTTCAGCCACCCTGCTGACTTCACACCGGTATGCACCTCAGAGTTCATGACCTTTGCCAGCATGCAACCCGAGTTCGAAGCGCTCAACTGCCAGCTGGTGGGTCTTTCTGTGGATGGTCTCTACAGCCACATCGCCTGGCTGCGTACCATCAAGGAGAAGATCGAATATAAAGGGATGAAGGATGTGGAGGTGACCTTCCCGCTGATTGAGGACATCACCATGGAGGTAGCCAAAAAATATGGCATGATCCAACCCAATGAGAACAGCACACAGGCTGTACGGGCGGTCTTCTTTATCGATCCGAAGAACATCATCCGCACCATCATCTACTATCCCCTCTCGCTGGGACGCAACTTTGACGAGTTGAAGCGTGTCCTGATCGGTTTGCAGACAGCTGATCAGTTTGGTGTTGCCCTGCCGGCCGACTGGCGTCCCGGTGACGAGGTGATCGTACCCACCGCCGGCTCATGTGGTGTTGCCAAGGAACGGATGGAGACCAAAGAGGAGGATATGCATTGCTACGACTGGTTCTTCTGCACCAGGAAGCTTTCGAAAGAGGCAATTGACAATGCGTTGCTGAGAGGCTGACCGGTTGTCCGAACCGCACGATTGAATCCCGCTTCACCCTGAGGCGGGATTTTTTTGCGATTGTTTTGTATCTTTGCCCAAACACCTCTAACGACACACAACCTTTAAATATAGAAATGATGAAGAAAAGTTTTTTTTTGACGATCTCTTTCCTGATTTTACTGTTGTTGGGTTCATGTCAGCAGAAAAGCGATCAGAACGACTGGATCCCACTCTTTAACGGGGAGGACCTGACCGGCTGGACACCCAAGATCACCGGCTATGAGGCAGGTGACAACTATGGCAACACCTTCCGTGTGGAGGATGGGTTGCTCAAGGTGCGCTATGATCAGTACGACCGGTTTGACAACCGTTTCGGTCATCTCTTCTACCAGGATGAGCTGTCGCATTACAAGCTGCGTGTGGAGTACCGCTTCGTGGGTGAACAGTGTCCCGGCGGCGAGGGATGGGCTTACCGCAACTCCGGCATCATGGTACATGGTCAGCGTCCGGAGACGATGACGCTCGACCAGGATTTCCCCACCTCGGTGGAGGTGCAGCTGCTGGGCAGCGACTTGCTGGTGGAACGCACCAACCTGAATGTCTGCACCCCCGGCACCAATATCGTGATGGGAGATGAGTTGATACTGGATCATTGCATCAGCTCCTCTTCGGCCTTTTTCTACGGTGAAGAGTGGGTGACAGCAGAGCTGGAGGTGAGGGGCAACGAGGTGCTCTACCATCTGGTGAACGGCGATACCGTGTTGCAATACAACCAGCCGCAGCTGGATGAACGCGATGCCACTTATCCCCTGTTGATAGACCTCAACGGTGGTGACAAGATGCTGCACAAGGGAACCATCTCGCTGCAGAGCGAGAGTCATCCTATCGACTTCCGGAGGGTGGAGCTGTTGATGCTGGACTAGACTAAAACGAGATAAAAAGAGAGGAGCTGTCTCAACGGACAGCTCCTCTGCTTATTTGATATTGAATCGATGCCTGCTCAATCGAGCTGAGGACCGGCAGCTACCAGCGCCTTGCCCTCTTCGTTATCGGTGAACTTCTCGAAGTTCTTGATAAAGCGGCCGGCCAGATCGCGTGCCTTTTCATCCCACTCCTTCACATCAGCATAGGTGTTACGCGGATCGAGGATTTTGTCGTCTACATCCTGCAGTGTGGTGGGCACCTCCAGGTTGAAGTATGGGATCATCATTGTCTCTGCCTTATCGATAGAGCCGTCAAGGATTCTGTCGATGATACCGCGAGTATCCTTGATGGAGATACGCTTACCGGTACCGTTCCATCCGGTGTTCACCAGGTAGGCGGTAGCGCCGCTCGCTTCCATCTTCTTCACCAGCTCTTCACCATACTTGGTGGGGTGGAGTGAGAGGAAGGCAGCACCAAAACAGGCTGAGAAGGTGGGTTGCGGAGCAGTTACCCCTCTCTCTGTACCAGCCAGCTTGGCGGTGAAACCGGAGAGGAAGTGGTACTTGGTCTGTTCAGGGGTAAGCTTCGATACCGGAGGCAATACGCCAAAAGCATCAGCAGTCAGGAAGATCACCTTCTGGGCAGGACCGCCCTTGGACACCGGCTTCACAATGTTATCGATATGATAGATGGGGTAGGAAACACGGGTGTTCTGTGTAACCGATCCATCATTGAAGTCAATCTTACCGTTCTCATCCACGGTCACGTTCTCCAAAAGAGCATCCCGCTTGATAGCCCTGTAGATATCAGGTTCAGACTCCTTGTCGAGGTTGATGGTCTTGGCATAACAACCCCCTTCGAAGTTGAATACCCCTTCATCGTCCCAACCATGTTCGTCGTCACCGATCAGTGCACGTTTGGGATCGGTTGAGAGGGTGGTCTTACCTGTACCCGAGAGTCCAAAGAAGATAGCGGTGTCACCCTCCTTGCCTACATTGGCAGAGCAGTGCATGGAAGCCATGCCGTTCAGCGGCAGGTAGTAATTCATCATGGCGAAGATTCCTTTCTTCATCTCACCTCCATACCATGAACCGCCCACACAATGCATTCTTTCAGTCAGATTGAAAACGGTGTAGTTCTCAGAGTTGAGGCCGTGCTCTTCCCATTTGGGATTGGTGGTCTTGGATGCGTTCAGCGACACGAAATCGGGTTCACCATAGTTGGCCAACTCCTCTTCGGTAGGACGAATAAACATGTTCTTTACGAAATGCGCCTGCCATGCGACCTCCATGATGAAACGTACTTTCAGCCTGGAGTCGTGGTTGGCACCGGCGAAGGTGTCCATCACGAAGAGTCTCTTGCCGGAAAGCTGTTTCACTGTGGTCTCCTTTAAATCGTTCCAAACCTCGGTTGAAATGGGTTTGTTGTCGTTTTTCGATTCGGGAGTGGTCCACCATATGGTATCTTTTGTGGTGTCATCCTTGACGATGTATTTATCTTTGGGAGAACGTCCGGTAAAGACGCCGGTCATGACGTTGACAGCGCCCAGTTCTGTTACCTGACCTCTTTCATACCCTTCAAGGTTGGGATTTGTTTCTTCCTTAAAGAGTTGTTCGTATGACGGGTTGTGGACGATTTCCTTCACATCCGTAATGCCATACTTGCTTAAATCTAAATTTGCCATTTTGATAAATTTTGGGTTGTTATGTATGTTTGAATAAAACTCTGCTATGATGAACCTAAAAACAACGATACAAAAATAGTGATTTTCTCCGAAACCGGAAAGGAATTAAAGAAAATTTTCTTTAATTATGCGTTTTTTCGCAGAAAAACCTCTCTTTCAACAAAAAAATAGGTGAATTGTTTACCATACTGCTGAAAAACATTACCTTTGTTTTCCGAAAAATGATCGATCACTTTAGAACCACAAGCATGAAAGTAACCAACTTTTCGGAAACCAACTCCTTACTCAACTCCTTTGTCCGTGAAATTCGCGATGTCACCATCCAGGGCGACAGGCTTCGTTTTCGTCGCAACATCGAGCGGCTGGGAGAGATCATGGCTTATGAGATCAGCAAAGAGTTACGCTACAAGACAATCGAGGTGACCACTCCGCTGGATGTGGCTAAGGTGAGCGTACCCGATGAGGAGATCGTGATCGCCACCATATTGCGGGCGGGACTGCCTTATCATCACGGGGTGCTCAACTATTTTGATGCGGCGGAGAATGCTTTTGTGTCGGCATACCGAAAATATAAGGAGACGGGACATAAGACTTTCGACATTCATATTGAATATATCGCCTCACCATCGATTGAAGGAAAAACGCTTATCCTGACCGATCCGATGCTGGCCACCGGAGGCAGCATGGAGCTCACCTACCGGGCACTGCTCACAAAGGGGAATCCATCACATATCCATATCGCGACCATCATTGCCAGCCAGCAGGCCATAGACTATTGCACTCAAAATTTCCCTGAAGAGAAAACCACCATCTGGGCGGCTGCTATCGATCCGGATCTGAACGACTCCTCCTACATCGTGCCGGGCATCGGGGATGCGGGTGACCTGGCTTACGGTCAAAAGGATTAATCGTAAAATTTCTTTTCAAATGCGTTGAATGGATCCTTTTTCAGGATCAGCCTTTTCCAGACGGCGGCAAGGAAGCCGCTGCCATAGCCGGTGAGTTGTATCCAGGCGGCTGCGACGCTGTATAGTGCTACCTTCGCCGACCGGTTGAGGCGTAGTGAATCGAGGAAGATCACCAGGCTGTAGAACAGCGGCAGGAGCAGAAATTCCGGTTGTATCAGGCCTGTTAGCAGGATGAGTGCCATGCCTGTCACGAAGAGTGCGGGTAGCAGGTGCACCACCCGCATGGAGCCGGGGTGCAACAGGTGCAGGTTGATCCGGGCGATGCCGGAGTTATAGACCTGTTTGAAGAACTGCCGGAAGGTAGTTCGCCGTTTGTGATACAGGTAAGCCTCCGGTATCAGTGCCGTGTGAAAACCCGCTTTCATGAGTCGCAGGCTGAAATCGATATCTTCCCCGAAGCGCATCGGCCCGTATCCACCAACAGTATCGAATGCTTTTTTTGACACTCCCAGATTGAAACTCCTGGGATGAAACTTTTCCATTGATCGCTTGCCACCCCGTATACCACCCGTGGTGAAGAAGGAGGTCATGGCATAGTTGATTGCCTTCTGTACAGGGGTGAAAGTGGGTAGCGCTGCATCCGGCCCTCCGTAGGCGTCGACTGCATTGTTCATCAGAAATGCCGATACCTCCGCCACATAGTGTGAAGGGATGATACAGTCGGAGTCGAAGAAGATCAGGTAGTCACCGCTAGTCCTGGCGGCACCGGCATTACGGGTGAGACCGGGGCCACTGTTGCTCTTTTCGAAATAGGTGATCGTCAGCCTGTCGCGATACCGCTCTACTACCTGGTCTCCTTTTCTGGTAGAACCATCCTCCGCAACAATCACTTCGAACCGTTTGTCGGTTTGTTTGCTTAGGCTCGATAACAGCTCGTCCAGCTCTTCCGGACGGTTGTAGAGGGGAATCACGATGGAAAAATACATAGTCACAGGGGCTTTTGCTGATGCAAATCTAATGAATTTATTTCAAATTCTGCTGCCTGTCGTTCCCATTCAGGGAATGGATAAAAATAAAACAAAATAAATGTGAAAATGTTTGAATATTTAAAAATTTCACCTACCTTTGTCTAATTGGAAGATTGGCTGGTTGCCATAATAAAAAGGCATTCAATGGAATTGTAACAGACAGTTCTGAAATACTGCGGTTATCTATGACAAAAGGATCAGGCATACTTTTTTTACTGTTCACCTTGTGGATGGCGCTCTCCTGCGGCAGCCGTGAGGGTACCAGCATCAGTGGAAGAATAGATCATCTGGATTCCACCTATATCCTGGCCACCTACCTCTCTTATGATTCACTGGCGATTGATACCATTCCTGTTGATGCCAAAGGACGTTTCAATTACGTGACCAACCCAGACACACTTACTGCCTATTCTCTATACCTCGATCACTATGAAAGTGCTGTTGTGGTCTTTGCAGGTAAAACAGACCGGATCAAGGTGAATGGTGATGCTGCACTTCCCGATCTGATCACCGTCAAGGGTAACGAGGTGAATGATGCGCTGACGCTCTTCAAAACAGAAAATGAAGATCTGCTTAAGCAGCGTGCCTTGTTGCTGGAGAACCTACGGTTGAGCAGTGAACTGGATACCGGCAGCAATTATCTGTTATCGCGTCAGGAGGAGCTGTTGAAGCTGAACGTGCTCAATCATGAGCTGACCCTCAGGGCGGAGGAGTCGATACAGGCCAATCCCGCGAAAATGTCCAGCCTCATTCTTGTGAACAGTTTTTTCGTAGCGAGTGACAACCCTACCGGTTTGAAGCGAGTATTGGGGCACTTGCAGGGTGAGATACTGGAAAGCAAGCTGGCAATGCAGCTGAAAGCATATTCAGAGAAGGTGAACCAGTCGGAGGAGGGTGCCAGGATGCCTTACTTCACACTAAAAGACAAGGAGGGTGAGGAGATCCGCTCGAACGATTTCAGAGGGAAGTATCTGCTGTTGTCTTTTGTCTCTACTGCCGGTGATGACTCCCGTGAATTGATAGGACTGCTGAAAGAGGAGTATGCTGAGCTGGATAAAGAAGCGGCTGCGTTTATCACCATTTACATTGATTCCGACCTTTATCCGGTTGGATATGCCGAAAATGACTCTCTTCCCTGGATTGCTGTTCCCGAGAAGAGAAGCTGGGGGGCAGATATTGTAGACAACTATAATGTACAGTATATCCCATATAATATTCTGATTGACACTGAGGGGTATATAAAGGCGCGTAACATTCCTGCACATGGTATCGCGGAAGTGATTGCAGAGGCTTCCGGAAGGTAAGTATCACTCAAATCCCGGTTACATGCTGGTCAAAACATTTGGAGCGGCAGTACAAGGTATCCATGCCACGCTCATCACCATCGAGGTGAATGTCTCCCGTGGTATTCGCTTCTTGTTGGTGGGGCTCCCCGACACCTCCGTCAAGGAGAGCCACGAACGTATTGTATCCGCACTGGAGGTCAATGGTCTCCGTTTTCCCCGTCAACAGATTGTCATCAACATGTCACCTGCCGACATCCGCAAGGAGGGTTCGGCATACGACCTGCCATTGGCGGTGGGGGTGCTCGCCGCATCGGGTGCGATTTGTACGGACCGCCTGCCACACACGCTGATGATGGGTGAGTTGTCGCTCGATGGGAACATCCTCCCCCTGAAGGGAGCCTTGTCCATTGCCGTGATGGCTAAAGAGCAGGGGTTCACTGATCTGATCCTTCCGACGGCCAATGCCAGGGAGGCCGCTGTGGTGGAGGGCATCTCCGTCTATGGTGCTGAGAATATCCTGCAGGTGGCAGCCTTTTTCAATGGGGAGATGAGCCTGGAGAGGGTGGTGGTCGATGTAGAGCAAGCCTTTCGCGAGCAGCGAAGCGCGTTTGAGTATGATTTCTCGGACGTGAAAGGACAGGAGAACGTGAAACGGGCCCTCGAGGTGGCGGCTGCCGGAGGTCACAACGTGATCATGATCGGGCCTCCCGGCTCCGGCAAATCGATGATGGCCCGCAGAATTCCCTCTATCCTGCCTCCCTTCACCCTGGAGGAGGCTCTCGAAACAACCAAGATACACAGCGTAGCCGGTAAAACGGGTCAACACCTCTCTTTGATGGCACGCAGGCCCTTTCGTTCACCCCATCACACCATATCGGATGTGGCCCTGGTGGGTGGTGGGGCATGGCCCCAGCCGGGAGAGATCAGCCTGGCTCATAACGGCGTGCTCTTTCTGGATGAGCTGCCTGAATTTAACCGTAACGTGTTGGAGGTGATGCGACAGCCGCTGGAAGACCGCAAGATCATCATCTCCCGGGCCCGTTTCAGCGTGGACTACCCGGCAAGCTTCATGCTGGTGGCTGCGATGAACCCCTGTCCCTGTGGTTTTCACAATCATCCTGAAAAGGAGTGTGTATGCACACCCGGTGCTGTGCAGCGTTACCTCAACAAGATATCAGGACCCTTGCTGGATCGTATCGACATCCAGGTAGAGATCGTGCCGGTACCTTTCGACAAGATCACGGCTCTGTCTGCCGCTGAGAAGAGTGAGGTAATACGCGAACGGGTGATGAAAGGACGAGAGGTACAGAAGGATCGTTATCGAAAAGAGAGTGGCATCTATTGTAACGCACAGATGAGCAGCAGGATGCTCCATCGTTATGCGCAGCCCGACGATACGGGCTTGAAGCTGTTGAAGTCGGCCATGGAGCGGCTCTCCCTCTCTGCCCGTGGCTATAGCCGTATATTGAAGGTGTCACGCACCATCGCCGATCTGGCAGGCAGCGAGTCGGTGAAAGCGGTGCACCTGGCAGAGGCGATCAGTTATCGCAGTCTCGACAGGAATTCATGGGCCGGTTATTAGTCTCTATTGCTTCTCGAAGTGATGGTCGTCGTAATATTTAGAGAAAGTGTGTCCCCAGCGGAAACCTTTGTCGGTGAAAGCTTTTACGACAGGGTGACCGGGATAGAGGGTGCCGTTGCGGGTGGTGTCGATGATTGCTCCTTCCGGTTTGTTGGGGCGTTCTCCCCTTTTCCAACGCAATGGATTGAAGCGCGGGTTGATGTCAATCGCCATTCCCCGGGCATGTTTTGAATAACCGGTGTTGCGGTAACAAAAGCTGTAGCTGTTGTTGTCGGCCATCGAGAGGCTGTCGGACCATCCATACCTCACCACCGGCACTACCTTCTCGATCACAAACCCCTCCTCCAGCATAAAGGCAAAAAGTTCACTGATGTCATCTGATATCTCCCTGTTACATAGGATCTGTCCTCTGTGAATTTGTCCGTCGACAGAGTGATAATGCACCTCACGTAATTCCAGAAGGTCAAGCACTTCTCTGGGTGCACTGCTGCCGGCGATGGCCTCTTCGAAACTGTAAGAGGCATCCACGAGGGTATCGGGAAGCAGCGCTACTTCTGTCGGCATGATCTGCTGGGCAGCTGTCAGGGGTGCTTGTTTCCGGTTCGGTCTGTCACAGGCAGAGCAGAGGAGCAGCAACAGTATGAGCGAAAAGAGAAGCTTCATCATCACGATATTTAGATACAAAAGTAATTGTTTTTATCTTTGTAGTAACTGAATTAATAAACGAACGCATGGACAGCTCACCCTCCCTTCGGAATTCTCTTGCAAAAACAGTGACAGTGACGCTTGCGGGTATCGGTTTCGCTGCCATTACCTCCCTGCAGGGCCAACAGAAACCCAACGTGGTCTTCATCCTTGCCGATGACCTGGGCTATGGTGATCTGAGCTGCTTTGGTCAGGAGAAGTTCCTCACCCCTCAGATCGACCGGCTCGCACTCAACGGTACCCGCTTTACACGGAGCTATGCAGGCACCACCGTCAGTGCTCCCTCACGGGCCAGCCTGCTCACTGGCTTGCACACCGGTCACGCTCCGATCAGGGGCAACAAGGAGATCGCCCCCGAGGGACAGGCCCCGCTGCCGGAGGGGAGCTACACCCTGTTTCACCTCTTCCGTGATGCCGGATACACCACCGGTGTCTTTGGAAAATGGGGCTTGGGCTTTCCAGGCTCTGCGGGGGATCCTCTCAACCAGGGGGTGGATCGTTTTTTCGGATACAATTGCCAACTGTTGGCCCATAACTACTATCCCTCGCATCTATGGAGTAACCGGGAGAAGATATTGCTGGAGGGGAATGATCAGGGTGGTTTCGGTACCTACTCGCAGGATCTGATCCAGGAGAAAACGCTCGAATTTATTGATACCGAGAGTCACCACCCCTTCTTTCTATATGTCCCGATGGTGTTGCCTCATGCCGAGTTGGTGGTGCCGGAGGATTCAATTATTGGTGTCCTGCGCGGCCGATTTGAGGAGGTGCCTTACCGGGGTACCGATGCGGGACCTGCTTTCCGGAAGGGCGGTTACATGTCACAGGAGCATCCCCGTGCCACACATGCAGCCATGGTGAAGCGTATCGACTTCTATGTGGGACAGATTATTGATAAGCTGAAGGAGAAGGGTATATATGATGATACACTGATCATCTTCACCAGTGACAATGGGCCTCACCGGGAGGGAGGTGGTGATCCGGACTTCTTCAACAGCAACGCGCAATTCCGTGGTTACAAGAGAGATCTTTATGAGGGGGGGATACGTGTCCCTACCATCATCTCCTGGAAAGGAAAGGTGGAAGCCGGCGGCAAGAGTGACCTTGCTTTTGCCTTCTGGGATTATCTGCCCTCCTTCGCTGAACTCCTCGCTGTTGAATTGCCGCAACCGGGTGACGGCATCAGCATCCTGCCCACGCTGCTGGGTGAGTGTGGACAGCTGCCACACGACTACTTCTACTTCGAGTTTCAGGAGATGGGAGGACGTCAGGCGCTGATCAGGGGAGACTGGAAGCTGCTGCACCTCGATATCCGTGAGGGGGGACGGTATGAACTCTACAACCTGGCATCCGACCCGTCAGAGAATCACAACCTGGTCACACTTTATCCGGAGAGAACGACTGAACTGAAACGGCTGATGCAACAGGCCAGAACAGAAGATCCTGCCTGGCCACTCCTGGAGTAAGACTTCAGCTCAGTTCCAGTCCGAATTCGTCGGAGAGCTTCTGAAGAGAGGGGTTCTGCTTTGTCATCTCATCAAAGATCTCATGTGAGGTGAGTGCTTTCCGGATGGCATTGCCCTCGGCGATCTGTATCGTCATGGTGATCTCGCCATTGTTCAGTTTCTCCCGCAAATAAGAGAGAATGGAGTGGCTGTTGTCGGTGAGGTATTGTTTGTTGAGGTCCGAGTTCACCTCCACCTCAAAAAGTGTATCACCAATCATCCGAGGCAGATAGAGCGTCATGCTGTTTTTCAACAGCTTCTCTTCTGTGAGATGGGCCGCGTACTCATTCCAGGCTGTCACCAACTGCTCTTCGCTGAAAAGTTGTGAACCGGATACCTCTTTCTCCGGCTTTTTCATCTCCGGCTCATTCACCCGGGAGCCGCTCAGTGAGCTGAGTGAGATACCCATACCGGAACGCGAAGCACTGCTCTTTTTTTGTGATCTGCTTCCGGTGGCGTGAGCGGCGTCAGGGGAGGGCACCTCTGTCGGCTCTTCTATATCCTGTTGTGAGGTGGTTTTCGGTGCAGCCTGCGCTGGAGCGGATGAGGGAGAGGGCTGTGATGGTCTCTTCTCGGTCTCCACTGATTTCTGTTCGTGCAGTGGTTTGATGGCCGGCTCCTGTACCTGGCTGGTATCGTCATTTTTTTGCCGGCCCTCAATTGTATTCAGCCCCTTTTTTTTTTCTCTCCCTGCTGTAGTTCCCGTTTCGGAGAGCTGACACATCCTGATCAGCATCAGCTCAACCATCAGTCGTTTGTTTTTGCTGATGCGGTAGTTGAGGTCGTATTCGTTTGCGATCGCGATAGCCTCGTAGAGGAAAGCGTTGCTGCATTTCTTTGCCATTAGGCTGTAGCGCTCACGGATCGAGGCTCCCACCTGAAACAGTTGTGCTGTTACGGCATCCCGGCAGATCAGCAGATCCCGGAAATGTGTGGCGATGCCGCTGATAATGTACTGCCCCTCGAACCCTCTGTTGAGAATGTCATTCAGGATCAGAAGAGACCCGGTCACGCTTCCGGCCAGGATTGCCTCTGTCAACTTGAAATAGTACTCATAATCCAGCACGTTCAGGTTCTCGATCACCGCCTGATAGGTGATCTTGCCACCCGTGTAGCTTACCGTCTGGTCGAAGATTGAGAGGGCGTCGCGCATTCCCCCGTCGGCTTTCTGTGCGATGATGTTGAGTGCTTCTGCTTCTGCGGTCACTCCCTCCTGTCGTGCCACATGTTGGAGGTGATCCACGATGTCACCGATGCTGATACGGTTGAAGTCATACACCTGGCAACGGGAGAGGATGGTGGGGATGATCTTGTGCTTCTCCGTTGTAGCCAGGATAAAAATGGCATGTGCCGGTGGTTCTTCCAGTGTCTTGAGGAATGAATTGAAAGCTGACGGGGAGAGCATATGCACCTCGTCGATGATGTAAACCTTATATTTGCCGATCTGAGGAGGGATCCGTACCTGGTCAATCAGTGAACGGATGTCATCCACCCCGTTGTTGGAAGCCGCATCCAGCTCATGGATGTTGTAAGATCGCTGCTCGTTGAAGGCCACACACGACTCACAGGCGTTACAGGCCTCATGTTCACTTGTCGGACTCAGGCAGTTGATTGTCTTGGCAAAGATACGGGCACAGGTGGTCTTGCCCACACCTCTGGGGCCACTGAACAGATAAGCATGTGCCAGCTTGTTGCCGGCAATGGCGTTCTTGAGAGTGGTGGTGAGCGCCTTCTGTCCCACCACCGTCTGAAATGTGGAAGGTCTGTATTTTCTTGCTGAAACGATATAGTTATCCATGTCAGAATCGGACAAAGAATGAACCACAAATATACGAAAATTATCGGTTTACTCACCTGCCGGACGCTTCATTCCCTCCGGCATGACAAATTTTTTCTACCTTTACATCATAAATCATAGCATCAGAGAAGATGAGATATCTAGTTTGGTTCATCCTTTTTGCCGGACTGACCCTGTTCAGTTCACTCTCCTGCTCATCAAGCAAAAAGAGCGGTACAGAGAGTAGGGAAACGTATGGGACGGAAACAGTCGTGCCTGACACCTTTGTCTTCCCTCAAGTGCCGGAAGCCTTAACAGATCCCGATGAGCGTGCACAATATCTGATCCGTCATTTCTGGGACCGTTTTGACTTTGCCGATAGTGGGCTCACCAAAAAACCAGCCATCACCGAACAGGCTTTTGTGGATTATATTCACCTGCTGAGCATCCACCCTGCCGGTGAGTCGGCTGAATCACTACTGCAGACTCTCCGGCGGGCTGAAGCCGACACAGTCATGTACCGCTATTTTGTGTCACTTATGGAGAAATATTTCTATGACCCCAATTCACCCTTCCGTAATGAAGAGCATTTCATTCCCGTGTTGAAAGTGATTACCGGATCCCGCCTGCTGGAGGATGCCGAACGGTCGCGCTATAACTTCCTGCTGGAGATGACCCTGCTAAACCGTGTGGGGGATAAAGCGAACAATTTTACCTTCACCCTTCCATCGGGAGAATCAGGGGCACTGTATGATATTAAAAGCCAATACCTGCTGCTGATCTTCTCCAATCCCGGTTGTCCTACCTGTGAAGCAGTCACCCGTCGCCTGGACAGTTCCGCACCACTGAACAAGGCATTGGCATTGAACAGTCCCACCAGGAGCATGCTCACCATACTGACGATCTATCCTGATAGTGACCTTGAAGAATGGAGAGCTTACCTGCCTCAGATGCCGCAGCAATGGCTACATGGCTACGATCCGGGGATGGCAATCACCCGCCGCAGACTTTACGACGTCAAGGCAATCCCTACGATTTACCTGCTGGACAGTGATAAGACTGTGATTCTCAAAGACACATCCATTGAGGCAGTGGAATCCTTCTTTTCCGTAATGGGTTGAATATAAACACTATAAAGATCTGTAAATTTATTTATTAACATTTGGAAGGTTTCTTTTTGGGGAAAATGTGCGCTGGTAAGCAAAAGAGCACTACTTTTGCAGACCAAAATTGCTCCCTTTTAGCGAAAAGGGGTTAAAGACAAGGGATTTGGACTGCTGCGCGAAGCAACAGCTGAATCTGAGTAGTAATCAAAATATTTTTATATGAAGTATGTGAACTTTTGCCTTGCAGCAATTCTTTCACTAGCGCTCTCATCAGGATCTGTCAAAAGTGATCTGCCTTCCATAGGTTATCATCCCGGAGAAACGATTCCTGATATCGTTTTAACGGACTCGGAAGGTGAGAGGCTTGCATTACATGAATTGAAAGGTAAAAAAGTTTTGCTGAATTTTTGGGCCAGTTACGATGCCCAATCCCGTGCAGCCAATGTGCAACTCTATAATTTTCTCTCAAGGAACAATGCGGATGTCACATTCATATCGGTCTCGTTCGACGAGAACCCGAATGTGCTGGAGAGAACACTGGCAATGGATCACCTGGAGATGATTTCCTGTTATCGGGAAACGAATGGTACAGATTCGGACCTCTACCAGGATTTAAGGTTCAACAAGGGGTTCAGAAGCTACCTGATCGACGAACAGGGTGTGATCACCGCAATGAACATCGATACGGGAGATTTGCAAGAGCTTCTTTAAAGAAGCGGAAAAAGTAAAACGGTTGTCTATTTGAAAAAGTAGACAACCGCTTTTTTTTTGTAGCTCTTGCAGGGAACTTAACCAGAAGTCCTCAATACCATTTACTGAGGCTCTTTTGTCTCTTCACCTCTGTCGCGACACCTGCCGGCAGCTTACTGAAAAAGGTGAATCCGGTCAGCTGTTCCAGCTCCTCAACAGATAGCATACTATTGATGTAATCGATACCGGTGGTACGGTTCTCCATCTTGAATGCAATCGTGTTGTATTCACCGTTCTGCTTGTTCTTACGGCAGAGTGCCTTGTATAGGTATTTGGGGATGGCTGCATTTCTGCCGGAGGCATCGAGGGCATAGCTGATTGTTTCGGGTGGTGAGGGAAGGATGCTCCCGGTCACTACATACAGTGTGTCATATTCCGTCTGTTTGCTCCAGTACCGTACCTTCTCCTCCAAATCGCTCCAGGTGGTGCCATTCATCTCGCTGTCTTGCGCCACCATGTTGGTGAAGTAGAAGGTGCTCCTGTTCAGATCGCGGGTGGCACTTCTACTGGCACTCGGCAGCATGTGCCCCCTGCTGACCGTGCGGGTCTGCCATGCGGAGAAGAGGTCGGGCTGGTATGCCACCGGTATCAACGGGTCATACTGCCAGTCATCTGTCCGGTTACCGGATCGCAGGAACGAGGGATGAAGAGGATAGGCAACCCATACGGGGTATCGTTCCTCGGTATCGTAATGGATGGTGTAGTTCCTCACCCCAGCCGTGGCATTGCTGTTGTTGAGCCAACTGAGATTGTTGATGATATGGGTGACCTGGTATATTTCGGGAGATAGTGTGCCGGAGCCGGGAACGGGTGTTTCCATGAAGATCTGCATGGAAGGCCGTTCAACAAGCTCAGGATCGGTGGGAATCACGGGCGGGGGGGTTGTATTGTCCACCGGATGAAGGATGTAGGCTTCACCACTGTTGCTCCCGGTCAGCGGGGTTGTAACCCGCAGGCTCTCCTCCTCAAGCTCCACACCATAGGTGTAGATGTAATTCTCTTTTTGGATCAGGGGTATGTTCCACTTAAAGGGAACACCATTTACCAGAAAGGTTAGCTCCACGCTGCTACCCTGCGAGAAGAGCAACACCCCATGAATCATCCTTTCATTTCCGCTGCCGGTAATCTCCAGAGGGATAATGCCACGGCTCTCCTCATTGAGTGACAGAGTACCATCGCTCAGCGAGAGAGAGCCTTGCGTGTATCCATTCAAATACGCCATCAGGCTGCCGGAGAGCATCGAAGCATCCGTAGCCGTGAGGCTTATATAGATTCGTTGTAACAGGTGATTAAAATCCAACCTGTTAAGCTTCTCCTTGCTCGAAGCACCAATCCCTTTCAGGTTATTGCTGTAAAGGATGTTCTGAGGGTTGGTTGTGAGGTTGATGGAAAGTGTGTTGCTGCTCTGTGCCGCGTTGTAGGGGTAATAGGCAATAATGTCGATTGATTCCTCCCCGGCAGGAAAATAGATGGGTTTGGTGGAGCTGAACTCTCCTGCAGCGTTGGTAGTGTAGGGGATGTTCCGATGCATGGCATTGCCCTCGGTGTATACACCAATTTGATCGCCTGCCTGCCACCGCGTGATTGCTTCGGAGGGCATTGACTCAGCCTCATTGATTTGAGAGGAGAAGAGGATTGGGTTTTCAGATTGCCCGGGGAAATCGGGATCTTTATCACATCTTGCCACCAAAAAGAGGAGCAAGAGTAATGAAAGTGTGGTTTTTTTCATTTGTCAAGGATGTTATCAGTTGGCGTCTTTTACGATTGCTGCAATAAAAATAAAAATAAAAAATGAGATGACGTTCATTTTTGTGATTTTCTACAATAAAAAAGGTTGTGCCGGAAATGGCCGGCACAACCTCTGTTTTCATCTCCCGGTAGATGGAATAACCGGCAGGTCAATCCTACGGCTTGTTATTTTGCTTTTCCCTGGTTGGCAACCGCATCCATCAGCTTCTTGATCTCTTCCGGGTCACCCAGGAAATAATCCTTCTGCAGGTTCATCGCATCGTCGAACTCGAAGACGTAGGGAACAGCGGTGGGGAGGTTCAGGCTCACGATCTCTTCGTCGGAGATGTTCTTCAGATGCTTGATGATCCCTCTCAGGCTATTGCCATGGGCTGCCACAATCACTTCGTTGAACTGTTTCATCTCCGGCACGATGGTCTCGTTCCAGTAGGGAAGGATCCGCTCTACCGTATCTTTCAGTGCTTCAGTCAGGGGGAGATCCTTCTCATCCACACCTTTGTAACGGGGATCCTGAAAGGGTGAACGTTCATCATCCTTTTCCAGTGGCAACGGCGGCACATCGTAGCTGCGACGCCATACCAGCACCTGTTCATCACCATACCTGGCAGCTGTCTCAGCTTTGTTGAGTCCCTGCAACATGCCATAATGCTTCTCGTTCAGGCGCCATGTCTTCTCCACCGGGATCCAGTCCAGATCCATCTCATCGAGTACCACGTTGAGTGTTTTCACCGCTCTTTTGAGGTAGGAGGTATAGGCTTTCTCAAAACGGAAACCCTCTTTTTTCAGATATTGTCCGGCTTTGTGGGCTTCCGCGACACCTTTCTCGGTAAGATCCACGTCGGTCCATCCGGTGAAACGGTTCTCCTTGTTCCAGGCACTTTCGCCATGGCGAATCAAGACTACTTTCTTCATATCTACTTTTTTATGTGTGAGTAATTAGTTGGTCATTTGGGTATGCAAATCTACACAAAATCGCGCTCTTTTCATCCATTTGAGAGGAAAAAAACGGTCATGTCAGTCATGCCGCAAATCAATTTTCAGTTGATCCTGTTCCATCTGCTTCAGGTGACGCAACTGGATCACCAGCAGGTAGAGCGACAGCATCGCAGCCAGCGTGTCGGAGACCGGGATGGCAATCCACAACCCTTTCAGTCCCCAGATACGGGGTAGCAGTATGATGCCCGGCACCATGAAGATCAGCTGACGACTAAGGCTCTGGATGATCGATTTGACAGCAAAGCCGATGCTCTGGAAGAAGTTGGAGCTGACAATCTGGAAACCCACAAGCGGCAAGGCCAGCATTGCGATGCGCAATCCCGTACTACTGATCTCAAGCAGCTCCTCGTCGGTGGTGAAGGCAGAAGCCAGCAGTTGTGGGAAGAACTGACCGAGAATGAAACCAGCAGTGGTGAAGAGTGTTGCCATCCTGAGGGCATAGAACAATGTTTCTCGTACCCTGTGATAGTTCCCTGCCCCATAATTGTAGCCGATGATGGGCTGGGTACCCTGATTGAGGCCCAACACCACCATCAGGACAAGCATGAGAATAGAGTTGACGATGCCGTAAGCACCCACGGCCAGGTCACCCCCATAGCGGAGCAGTGAGGTGTTCATCAGCAAGGCGACGGCCGAAGCGGCTACCTGCATGCTGAAAGGGGAGAGACCTATTGTGATGATGGAGAGGATGATTCTTCCTTTGAGACGTATGTTTCTCCACCTGAGTCGGATCACGCTGCTGCGCAGCGTGAAGTGATGCATCACAAAGAGCATCCCGATGAACATGGAGATCACTGTTGCCCATGCCACCCCTCTGATGCCCAGCTTGAAGACGAAGAGAAACAGGGGGCTGAGAATGAGGTTGAGCACTGCTCCGATTAACATGGTCACCATCGCCTTGGTGGGATAACCCGATGAACGCATCATGGCGTTGAAGTTGTAACAGAGACTCACGAAGACGTTACCCAGCAGCACGATCTCCAGGTAGTCGCGGGCATAGGGGTAGGTGAGGCTGCTGGCACCGAAGGCCATCAGGATTGGCTCCAGGTAAATGTAGAAAAGGGTGATGAAGATTGCGTTGAGGATCACTGTCAGCAGCAGTGAGTTGCCCAGGATCTGCTCGGCCGTATGATGATCCCGCTTACCCAGGCTGATGGAGATGCGGGCAGCAGCTCCTGATCCCACCAGCATCCCCAGTGAGGAGGTGAGTGTCATCACCGGGAAGGTGATGGCCAGCCCCGAGATGGCAAAAGCACCCTCCACCTGTCCGATGAAGATGCGATCGACCACGTTGTATAATGCGGTGACCAACGTACCCACAATACTGGGTAACGAATAGTCCCATACAAGTCTCCATATTTTTTGGGAGCGAAAAGCAAGTTCTTTTTCTGTATCCAAAATATTCTAATTCCTGATAACCTATTTCTTGATTCATTGCAACCTGTTGCAAGCATCGAAAGAATGTGCAAAAGTAGTCATTATTCTTCACAATCACAGATTTATGGAGCCTCCCTTTTTTGCTCTTTCGCTTGTTTTTTTCGATAGATGGTTATAAATTTGGATATTAAACCTGAGAGCCATGAACAGTCATGAACAGTTGTTACACTACGTGTGGTACTACAGGTTGTATCCCCGCGACACGCTTGTGACCACAGATGGCAACAGGGTTGAGGTGATTGATCCCGGGATACGTAACATGGATGCCGGACCGGATTTCTTTAATGCCAAGCTGAGGATTGGCAAGGTACTGTGGGCGGGTAACGTGGAAATTCACACTACATCGGCTGATTGGTATCTGCATGGGCACCATCTCGATCCTGCATACAATACAGTGATCCTTCATCTGGTGGGACGGGTGAACAGAGAGGTTGTGAATCAGAGAGGAGAAACGTTGCAACAATCCCTTCTGGTTGTTCCGGAGAAGGTGCAGGCGAACGCGGCCTTTCTGCTGCAGAGTGATCATCCTCTTCCTTGCCGCGATTTTCTCTCTTCCATGGATCCGCGATTGATTCGTTCTTATCTTGATGATCTGTGTGTGGAGCGCCTTGAGCATAAGTGCGGGGAGATCAATATTCATCTTGAGCGATTCTCGCAATCGTGGGATGAGGTGTTTTATGTGATTCTCACACGCAACTTTGGCTTTGGCCTGAATAGCCGCTCTTTTGAATCCCTTGCCCTCTCCTTGCCTTTTCGTATTATTCAGCGTCATTCTGATGACCTGTTGATGGTGGAGGCGCTATTGTTTGGACAGGCAGGTCTGCTGCAGGATCAGTCGTTGCATGACCCGTATTATCAACGTTTGCAGAGAGAATACCAGTTTCTTAGTGCAAAATATGGGTTGAAGTGTATGGATGGGTTTCTGTTCCGTAAGATGAGGATCCGGCCCTACTCCTTCCCCCCTCTTCGGATCGCCCAACTGGCATCCCTCCTCCAGCAGACAGGTCGTCTTTTCTCCGCGATTCTGGAGATGGATACTGTCTCACAGCTCTCAGAGTGCTTCCGCAGCGAGCCTTCCTTATACTGGTCCACGCATTATTCTTTTGGCAAGGAGTCACCTCTCAAAGCGAAACCGCCTGGTGCCGCTTCAATCGATCTCCTGCTCATCAACACTGTTGCCCCCATCCTGTTTGCTTACGGCAAGAAAACCGACAGAGAGGAGTATTGTGACAGAGCCATATCGTTGCTGCTATCCCTGAAACCGGAAAAAAATAATATCGTACAGATGTTTCGCCAGTCAGGAGTGGTGCCGTTCAACGCTTTTGATACCCAGGCGCTGATTCAACTGAAGAAAGCATACTGTGATCAACACAAATGTCTTTATTGCCGGATTGGTCATTCTCTTCTCACCTCATCAGATACAACCTCTCATTGAGTAATCCGCGCCATTTTCACGATTTTTCTCAATTCATATTGAATAAAACGGGTAAATGATTGTATTTTTGTCCGATAATCACCAAACTCATTCGAACGTGGTACAATGTTGAACAAAATTTTCTCATACCTCTCATTTCTATTCCTGGCCCTGACGGCTTTCATCATCTTCTATTCCTGCGCAAACATTGCAGCACCCACAGGTGGTGCCTATGATGTGGATCCTCCCGTTGTACGCCGTTCGACTCCTGATTTCAATGCGCTCAACACCTCTCCCAACAGGATTGAGATTGAGTTTAATGAGAACATCAAGATCAAGACACCCAATGAGAAAGTGATCATCACACCCCCTCAACAGAATATGCCGGTGATACGTTCCGTAGGCAGGAAAGCGGTGGTGGAGCTTAATGATGAGCTATTACCCAACACAACCTATACCATTGATTTCACGGATGCCATTGTGGATAACAATGAGGAGAACCCTCTCGAGAATCTCGTCTTCTCCTTTTCCACCGGTGACCGCCTCGACACCCTGGCTGTCTCGGGTAAGGTGCTATCGGCATCAGATCTGGAGCCGGTATCCGGAATCTATGTGGGTATCCACTCTCACTTTGATGATACCCTATTCACCCGGGTACCCTTCGAACGCATCTCCCGTACCGACTCACGGGGTCAGTTTACAATCAGGGGGATGGCGCCGGGAAGCTATAAGGTTTTTGCCCTTGGCGATCTGAACAGGGATTACAAATATGATAATCCACAGGAAACAATAGCTTTCCTCGATACTGTGATTGTCCCTTCTACCATGGAGGCAGTACGACAGGATACCATCTTCCAGGACAGTCTGACCATTGATACCATCAAGACGGTCCACTATACCCGTTTTTTGCCGGATGACCTGCTCCTGCGCTCATTCCTTTCAAACTTTCAGCGGAAATACATGAAGCAGCATGAGCGTACCGCAAAAGAACGTCTTCTTCTTCAGTTTGCCGCTCCCGCGCCCATGCCTGTCTTCACGCTGATGCAGCCGGAGCAGCCGCAGAACGACTGGTATGTGCTGGAGCGAAATGCAGGTAATGACTCCCTGTTGCTCTGGATCACCGATTCGATGGTGTACCGTCAGGATTCAATCATGATGAAGATTGACTATTTCCGCACTGATTCTTTAAACCGGGATTATATAGATACCGATACTCTTACCTTCTCTGTTCGCGGTGCTGCACGTCAGCGTCGTTCCGAGGAAAAGGATACGGAGGAGGAAGAAGGAGAGGAGGAACCGATCCGGTTTATACAGATGAAAACGAATGTGCAGACCACGTTCGATCTCTATAATCCGGTGCGGTTCGAGTTTGGCGAGCCGGTGATACGTTTCGACTCTTCCCATGTGCAGCTACTCATGCAGGAGGATACGCTCTTCCTGCCAGTGCCCTTTCGCATGGAACAGGATTCCCTCAATCCCCGTATGTTCACCCTGAGGCCTTCCTGGGTCCCTGGCGGGAAATATAAGCTGGCAGTCGATTCCGCCACCATCATGAGTCATTACGGTTTGTGGAACGACAAGTACGAGCAGGCTTTTACGGTAAAGGATCTGGATCAGTATGGTAACCTGGAGATGGTGATCAACGCTCTTCCTGCCGGCAAAGCCGCCTTTGTGGAGTTACTTGACAAGTCGGATAAACCATTTCGTAAGAGTTCCGTCAAAGGGAACAGCGCCAGATTTCAGGATCTGCCCCCCGGTGAGGTTTATGCGCGGCTTGTCATTGATGAGGATGGTGATGGCGTCTGGACAACCGGCGACTATGAAGTGAAGCGCCAGCCGGAACAGGTGTTTTACTATCCCGGTAAGCTCACGATAAGGGCCTTCACCGATCATCTTGAGGACTGGGATATCACGAATGTGCCGCTAATTCAACAGAAACCGCTGGAGATCACAAAGAATAAACCGGAGGAGAAAAAGCGAAGAGATCCCAATCAGGAAAGGGAAAGAGAGAGACAACAATCATCACAGAGCTCACCTTTCTCCGGCAGGGGGAGCACCCGCAGCGGCGGTGGTTCGTCAGGTATGCGGATGCTGTAGCAGTGGGCTCCTGGTGGGGTGGAACTACTTAAAATCAATTGAAAAGATGAACAGAAAGACTTATTTAATAATCTTCCCATTGTTATTTGTTCTGTTGTTGTCACCGGCAGCAATGAATGGTCAGTGTAAGATTGAAAACAATGCGTTTGTCAGCGGTGAAAAGATCGTGTATGACCTCTATTTCAGTTTTGGCATCCTCAATGCTCGCGCAGGTAAAGGATCACTGTCAGTAACCGATGCCAATTACAGAGGTGTGAACGCCTACAAGACGGTGATGACACTCAACACCTCGGGGTTGGTAGGTAATATCTACTCTGTCAATGACACCCTTACCTCCTTTGTCGATAAGGACCTGCGTCCACTGCTTTTCACCAAGGAGGCAGCAGAGGCAAAGGATTATTCGGTGGAAAGACAGGCTTATACCTATCATGAGGGAAACGAGGTAAGCATTCGCGCCCTGCGCACCTGGAACGGCGAAGAGCGCTTTGATGAAACGGTTACTACCGACAAGTGTACCTACGACTATCTCTCGGTGCTCTCTTATGTGAGGAACATTGACTACACGGGGATGCAGCCCGGCGACAGGACCTTTATACAGTTTATTTCGGGGCGGCGACCGGTACAGATGTTCGTCAATTATATGGGGACCTCCTCTATCAAAGCAAACAATGGCAAACGTTATGAGGTGATTGACATCACCATGACGATACAAGACGATGCCTTCACCAATCAGAAAGAAGCACTAAAAGCCTCTCTCACCAACGACGAGAACCGCCTACCCGTGGTGATTGATACCCATCTCAAGAAAGGTGTTGTGAGAGCGGTACTCAAGGATGTTTCAGGCCTCAGACACTGACAGGTGCCATGTGGTGTCGGGACGACAGAAGGGTGAATGAACAAAATTTGTCCGTAAATATGGGTCGGGGATCTCTGAAAATCTCCGAAAAGAACCTATCTTTGTGATCCAACAAAGATTACCAAACAGATGGCTGATCAGAATCATTACGCAAAAATACCTGAGCCGGCATTAAGAAGGCTGCCCTGGTACCTCTCTTACGTGAAGTTACTCAAGAGCCAGGGGGAAACGATCGTCTCTTCCACACAGATCGCCAGAAAAATTGATGTCTCTGCATCCCAGATTGCCAAAGATCTCTCCTATGTAGATATCCATGGCAAGACCAGGGTCGGTTACGAGATCGACGATCTGATCTATGTCCTGGAAACATTCCTGGGCTTCACCAAGACCCATAGAGCTGTGGTTTTTGGGGTGGGTAGCCTGGGAGCTGCCTTGCTGTCCGATTCCGGGCTGGAGCAGTTCGGCTTGAAAATCATTGCCGGGTTCGACGTGAACGAGTCGTTGGTCAACAAGAAGATCCACACCATACCGGTTTATCATTCGAGTGAGTTTATTGAGAGAAACAGTAGCATGAATGCCAGGATAGGTGTTCTCACGGTACCCCCCGGTTATGCGCAGGAAGTGTCTGAATATATGATTTCAGGTGGTATCAAGGGTATCTGGAACTTCACCCCTTTCCGTATACGGGTGCCGGAAGGAGTCGTGTTGCAGAACACTTCACTCTACGCACATTTGGCGGTGATGTTTAACCGTTTGTTGTCATGAAGATATTTGCCGTGGGACTGAACTATGCTTCACACAATAAAGAGATGAAGCGTACCTTTGACAGCAGTGAACCGGTGCTGTTCATGAAACCCGACACCGCATTGCTCAAAGATGGAAATCCCTTTTTTCTGCCCGATTTCTCGGATGATGTGCAATATGAAACCGAACTGGTGGTTAAGGTGAGCCGGCTGGGAAAGAATATCTCAGAACGTTTCGCTCATCGTTATTACGACGAGGTTACCGTGGGCATCGATTTCACAGCACGTGATTTGCAGAAGAAGCAAAAAGAGCTGGGGCTGCCATGGGAGATAGCCAAAGGGTTCGATCATTCGGCTGCCATAGGCTCTTTTATTTCAATGGAGGAGGCCGGTGATCTGCAGGGGCTGAGTTTCCATCTTGACATCAATGGAGAGACGGTTCAATCGGGCAATAGTAGGGAGATGATCTATACGGTTGACCGGATCATTGCCTATATCAGCCGGTTCTTTACGCTGAAGATCGGGGACCTGATCTTTACCGGTACACCTGCAGGTGTGGGTCCCGTAAAGATCAACGATCACCTTCAGGGTTATCTTAAAGAGAGAAAATTGCTCGATTTTCGGGTGAAATAACACTACGGAGATCAAAAATACCAATCGAATATGAAAAGAATCCTCCTGGCAATCGTTGTTACACTCTCCTTATGCTGCATACTTCCTGTTGAGGCACAAGATTACAACCCCATTCCAGTTGCCATGCCCTCATTGCTGTTTGCTCCCGACGCCAGGGCTGCAGGGATGGGTGACATAGGTGTTGCTACCATGCCTGATCTCTACTCGCAACACTGGAACGCTGCCAAGTACCCATTTATCACTGGGGATGCGGGTGTTTCATTCTCTTACACCCCCTGGCTGAGTAAGCTGGTGAATGATATTCATCTGCTCTATGTGGCAGGATACTGGAAGCCGGGCAACGATGCGATTGATGCGATAAGCGCCTCACTTCGTTTCTTCACCCTGGGCAGCATCGATGTAAGTGATATGAGCGGTGAGTTCTGGCAATCGGTCTCACCCCATGAGATGGCATTGGATATTGCCTATTCACGCAGGCTGAGCGAAACATTCGCCGGGTCAGTGACCCTGCGTTATCTGCGTGCTGACTATGCTACCGGCAATGATGAGACCACCCCGGGAAATGCTTTCACCGCCGATATCGCGGGTTACAACGAGTCTTATCTCTCTCTGGGCCGTTCGGAGGCTCTTCTCGGCCTGGGGTTCTCACTTTCCAACATCGGTACGAAGATCTCATACGACGGGGGAAACAGCTCCATGTTTCTTCCTGCCAACATTAGGATGGGAGCCTCAATGGGCATCCCCCTTGATGAGCGTAATACATTCTCATTCAGTGTCGACATCAACAAGCTGCTGGTACCCACACCGCAACTGCCTGATGAGGATGAGACCTCTGAGGAGGCACTGCAACGCATTGAGGATTATAATAATATCTCATCCATAGCCGGTCTGTTTCGTTCACTGGGTGATGCCCCGGGTGGATTGCGCGAGGAGTGGCAGGAGGTGGCCTGGTCACTGGGAGCGGAGTACACCTACCTCAATCAGTTCTCCTTGCGAACCGGGTACTACCATGAGGACCCCTACAAGGGCAATCGGCGTTATTTCTCCTTTGGTGCTGGTTTCCGGACAGAAGCGTTTCAGATTGATGCTGCTTACCTTTTGTCAACCGCCCACTCCAATCCTCTTGATCAGACATTGCGGCTTTCACTGGGATTCGATCTGGAGGGAATCAGGAATTTGATGCGATGAATATGAACATCAGAATTGGATTCGGATACGACATGCACCGTCTCAAAGAGGGTCGCCCTCTCTGGATCGGGGGGATACAGCTCGAGTACAGGCTCGGATTGGATGGTCATTCCGACGCGGATGTACTGATCCATGCCATCTGTGATGCACTGCTGGGGGCAGCCAACCTGCGCGATATAGGATATCATTTCCCCGACAGCTCATCCAACTTCAAAGATATTGACAGCAAGAATCTCCTCAGGGAGACTATCTCTCTCCTGCAATCAAAAGGATACACGGTTGGAAACATCGATGCCACTGTCTGTGCGGAGCAACCCAAGCTGAACCCCTATATACCGTCTATGCAGGAAAAACTGGCCGAGGTGATGGGGATAGCATCTGATGCGGTTTCAATCAAAGCGACTACTTCCGAAAAAATGGGTTTTGTGGGCCGTGAGGAGGGGATCACCGCGTATGCAGTGGCACTCGTCAGTAAAAGTGTGTAGCCATGTCATGGTTCAGGGGTTGGCAGCGGTTCAAACAGTCGCGGGGTCATGGTGTTCATTCACCCTTTGCCTTTGACCTGATCCGTAAGGTTCTTCGTTCCACGCACCACTACTACGCCTTTGATGAGATTGAGGATCATACCGCCGCACATCATTACGACCTATTGCGAAACAGCTCTTTTTATCATCTTTCCTTTCGACTGGTAAACTATCTCAAGGCCAAAAGAATACTGGAGATCCATTCGGGAGCAGGCGTGAATACCCTTTTCCTGATCTCATCCGACAGGAATATCCGGTGCAGCTGCGTGGAGGATAGGGCGGATCAGGTTGCCATTGCCAAAAGGTTGACAGCGGCAAAGAGCAGTCAGTGCACAATGTTATCCCATCTGCCGGAAGAGGGGATCTATGATGCCATTGTCCTGTATCCGGGAGAAGGTGTGATTCCTTCAACAGACACATTGCTGCGCCTCAGTCATGATGATACTGTCTGGATTATTCACCCGGTGAATAGGGGAAAGGGAAAACAATTTTGGCACAATATCGTTAATGATGAACGCATCGGGATCACCTTCGATATGAAGGATACCGGAATTGCCTTCTGTAGACAGTCATTCAGCAGGTTACATTATTATTTATAATTCCTGGTTCGAAGTTCAAGATGAATAGTTTACGATCCGTAGGCCGAAACATTAGTATTTTTAAATATAAAGCTGACAGCTGATTGCTGACAGCTGATAACAGGAAAAAATGAAAAAAAGCATCATTTATACGAAAACAGGAGACCAGGGTACCACATCGCTGGTAGGTGGAACCCGCGTTCATAAAAGCCATATCCGGCTGGAAGCATATGGCACCCTTGATGAACTGAACAGTCATATCGGCTGGTTAAACTGCACTATTCCCGATAAAGAGGATTATGATTTCCTGCTGTATCTACAGCACAAGTTGTTTACCATAGGGTCCTACATGGCTACTGAGACCGAAAGTAAGTCACCCCATGCCGCCAGCATCATTGGTGCCAATGACATCCACCGAATTGAGGAGCAGATAGACAAGACCGATGTCTCACTGCCACGTCTCAATCGCTTTGTACTCCCGGGGGGGAATGAGACTGCTTCAAGGGCGCATATTTGCCGCACTATTGCCAGACGGGCTGAGCGACATGTCTACCGGGTAGCGACGGAATTACCTGTCGCGGACGAGGTGTTGATCTTCCTGAATCGCCTTTCTGATTACTTTTTTGTGCTTGCCCGTAAAGCGTGCAGCATGACATCGGAAGAAATATTCTGGGAACAGGGTGATATATAAAAACTTTTTATACATTTGCGGAAATTTTGAAACAAACTAAAGAAAGGATTTTTCAATGTATTGGACACTAGAACTGGCATCCAAGCTGGAAGATGCCCCTTGGCCCGCTACAAAGGATGAGCTGATTGATTATGCCCAGCGCTCGGGTGCCCCCCTGGAGGTCATCGAAAATCTTCAGGAGATAGAAGAGGACGGTGAGGTGTTTGAATCGATTGAAGACATCTGGCCTGATTATCCAAGTAAGGAGGACTTCTTCTTCAATGAGGACGAATATTGATATCGTACGGAGCAAAAAAAAACATCCCGATTGATTTTTCAACGGGATGTTTTTTTTGTGGTTACTCCTTTCCTAAAGGGTTGACCCGTTGTTATCTTCATCAATGACAACGGGAAGGGAGCATGCAGATCAATCTCAAAGCAATTTCTCTATCTTGTCGGTGAACATGTTTTTGGGTCCGGCACCAACCACTTTGTCTACAACCTCCCCATTCTTGATGAAGAGTACCGTAGGGATGTTACGGATGCCGTAACGGGAGGTGGTATCGTCGTTGTTGTCCACATCCAGCTTGCCGACAACCACACGATCTTTGTATTCTTCGCTGATCTGATCAACGATCGGTCCTACCATCTTGCAGGGGCCACACCATTCGGCCCAAAAGTCGATTACGACCAGTTTGTCCGATTGTAACACTTCTTCTATGTTCGCGTCTGTAATTTGAAGAGCCATATTTCTCTGTTTAGTTATGATTATGATTAATTGATTTTGAAATCGATATCCAGTTCATCTCGCAGAGTGTCCACCAGATGCTTGTTCACTCTGATTTTGGCGGGACGGGAAAACAACTGTATGTTCATGTGCCGCTCCTCACCGATGATCTGGAAATATAACAACGAATTTCCTGAATTGTTTTTTATCAGGGCCGATAATTCGGCAACCGTGGTGTCATCCAGCTTACTAAGCGGCATCTGCAGGGTTATTTTCGATACCAGTTTATCCTTCACCTCAGAAAGCAGACTGATGGAGGTGATTTTCACCTCCAGTTCGTTTTCACGGTAGCGCTTCGGTTGTACCTTACCCTCAATGTAGATGGAGAGCCCTATGCGGGCGTAACGGCCGAAGTTGACGCTGTCCTCACTGAAGAGTGCCATCTCGTAGCTGCCTGCATAATCCTCTATCTTAAAGATGGTATAGGGTGAGCCACGTTTGGTCTGTCCCTCCCGGACCATTGTGATGATGCCTCCAAAGGTGATCTCCATACCATTGAGAGGTTCGAGCTCCTGTAGTCGCACCGTGTCGGCATTGCACACATATTTCAGGATAAATTCATAATCATCCAGGGGGTGTGCTGAAAGGTAAATGCCAATCAACTCACGCTCCTTGTTGAGTCGTTCCAGGTCGGACCAGCGCGCCGCCTGTGGTATCTCCGGGCGGGCAATCTGGAAGGAGGTGTCATCGCCGAAGAGGGAGACCATGGCACCCTGCTTATCCATCTGGTATTTACTGCCGTAGCGGATCAGTGTCTCCATGAACTCCTCCCCTTTGCTGTTGGTGGCGAAGAACTGCTCACGATGGATGCCGGGCAGCGAGTCGAAGGCGCCGGCGAGAGCCAGTGCCTCGATGGTCTTCTTGTTGCAGGAGGAGAGGTTCACCCGTTCCACGAAGTCGAAGATATCGCTGTAGGGGCCGTTTTTTTCTCTCTCTGCAATGATGTCGTTGGCTGCACCCTGCCCCACGCTCTTGATGGCAGCCAGACCGAACCGGACATCCCCCTCGCTGTTGACCGAGAACTTGAGGAAAGACTCATTCACATCAGGACAGAGCACGTTCATCCCCATCGCCTTGCACTCATCCATGAACTTGGTGATCTCGGTGATGTTGTTCAGGTTGTTGGAGAGCACGGCTGCCATGTATTCCGACGGGTAGTTGGCCTTCAGCCATGCGGTCTGGTAGGCCACCCAGGAGTAGCAGGTGGCGTGTGACTTGTTGAAGGCGTATGAGGCGAACTTCTCCCAGTCGGCCCATATCTTGTTGAGGATCTTCTCCTGGTATCCGTTTTGCTTGCCGCCTGCCAGAAACTTCTCCTTCAGGGCGGTCATCTTGTCGATCAGCTTCTTGCCCATCGCCTTGCGCAGCTCATCCGACTGGCCACGGGTGAACCCTGCCAGCAGACGCGAGAGGAGCATCACCTGCTCCTGGTAGACGGTGATGCCGTAGGTCTCACTCAGATATTTCTCCATGATGGGCAGGTCGTAGCTGATCTCTTCCCTGCCATGCTTGCGCGCGATGAAGGAGGGGATGTAATCCATCGGTCCGGGACGGTAGAGGGCGTTCATGGCAATAAGGTCTTCAAACTTGCTGGGTTGAAGCTCCTTGAGGTACTTCTGCATACCCGTCGACTCAAACTGGAAGGTGCCGGTGGTCTGTCCGTTGCAGTAGAGCCGATAGGTGGTCGCATCGTTCATGTCAATGGTGTCGATGTTGATCTTCACCCCCCTCGTCTGCTCAATGGTGACCAGCGCATCCTTAATGATGGAGAGGGTCTTGAGGCCGAGGAAGTCCATCTTGATCAGTCCGGTCTCCTCGATCACCGACCCCTCGTACTGTGTCACCAGCAGCTTCTCGCGCGTCTCCTTGTCCTCGGCCGTGCTGATCGGCACCACGTCCGATATATCGGTTTGACCGATGATCACGCCACAGGCATGCACACCCGTGTTGCGCACGTTTCCCTCCAGCATGCAGGCATATCTGAGGGTGTCTCTCAACAGCGGATCGCTGCTGTTGGCTGCCTCTTTCAGCTCCGGCACATTGTCGATGGCAGCTCTCAGGTTTACCTTCTTAACGTTGGGAATCCTGTCGGGTACAAGCTTGGCCAGCCGGTTCGATTCCGAAAGAGGCAACTTGTGCACCCGTGCCACATCCTTGATGGACGATTTTGTCGCCATGGTGCCGTAGGTGATGATATGGGCTACCTTCTCACTCCCATATTTCTCTGTCACCCAGCGCAACACCTTGCCGCGCCCCTCATCGTCGAAGTCAATGTCAATATCGGGCATGGAGATGCGGTCGGGGTTCAGGAAACGCTCAAACAGCAGGTCATACTTCAACGGGTCGATGTCGGTGATGCCCAGGCAGTAGGCGGCAGCGGAGCCGGCTGCCGAGCCTCGACCCGGACCCACTGCCACATCCATCTCCCGGGCAGCGTTGATGAAATCCTGCACGATGAGGAAGTAGCCGGGGAACCCCATACGTTTGATGGTCTCCAGCTCGAAGGTAAGTCGTTCATGTATCTCCTCTGTCAGCTCTTCCCCATAGCGCCGTTGTGCTCCCTGAAAGGTGAGGTGTGCCAGGTAATCAGCCTCCAGCTTCACCCGTATCACCTTGTCGTAATCACCCAGCCGGTGAAAGGTATCCTTGCCGAACTCCTCCATCAGCACCTGCTCGGGATACTTCTCCCGGTACTGCTCCTCGGTGCCGAAGGCGGGATCAATGGGGTAGAAGGGCATCAGGGGGGGGTTGTCGATGGAGTAGAACTCCACCTTGTCTGCCACCTCCAGGGTGTTGGTCAGCGCCTCCGGGATATCTGCGAAGATCCGGTTCATCTCCTCGGTGCTCTTCAGCCACTCCTGCTTGGTGTAGCGCATCCTGTCGGGATCATCGAAATCTTTTCCCGTGCTGAGGCAGATGAGACGATCATGTGCATCGGCATCCTCCTCGTTCACGAAGTGCACATCGTTGGTGGCAATCAGCTTCACATCATATTTGCGGGCGATGCGGATCAGCTCCTGGTTCACCCGCTCCTGCTTGGGGTAGGTGCTCTGGTCCGCATCGGGGCGGTTGGTCTTATGGCGCTGCAACTCCAGGTAGTAATCGTCGCCGAATACTCTCTTGTACCACTGTACCGCCTCCTCGGCGTCGCTGGTCTGCCCGCTGTCCACCTTGCGGGAGATCTCACCCCCCAGACAGGCGGAGGAGACGATCAGTCCCTCGCTATGTTGCTCCAGTAACTCCTTGTCGATGCGGGGTCGGTAGTAGAACCCCTCGGTCCAGCTCTTGGAGACGATCTTGATCAGATTCTTGTAACCGGTCAGGTTCTTGGCCAACACCACCAGGTGCCAGCCGCTGCCGTCGATCTTCTCCGACTGTGAGAATCGGTCGCGACGGGCCAGGTAGCACTCGCACCCCACGATCGGCTTGAACAGCTTCTGCTCTGCCGCCTGCAACTGCTGCTGCAAGGCCTCCTTCCTGCCGTCAGCATCCTCTCCCTGCGTGAGGGCGTCAATTTCTTTTTTCAGGTTGGCAATCTCGGTCTTACGCGGCCCGTTTTTCTTGTTGCAATAGTTGAGGAACTCCTTGATGCCGTACATCGCACCGTGATCGGTCAGGGCGATGGCACGCATGCCATCGTTCATGGCTTTGTCGACGAGCCGCTGGATACTGGCCTGCCCGTCCAGCAACGAATACTGGGAGTGAACGTGTAGGTGGATAAATGGATGCATATCTCTGAATGGTTACCCGGGGTTATCTACGACAAATATACAGAAAAAGGAAGTAGCTTTTTCAGCTTATCGCAACAAGTTATCAACCATAGAAACTATCTCTCATTGGGTGAGCTTCTTTGATTCCGGATCTGATTCCACAAAAAAAACCGGTGGGTTTCCCCACCGGCCTGATTCGTTCGGGTGAACGGTTGTGTGCTTATTTCGCGATCCTCTCCAGCCATTTGATCATGCCCAGCATGGTGAACATGGAGATGAGACAGGCTACCACAAAGACCATCCAGGTGGCGGTCATCGAGATAGAGGTGTAGAAGATGGCGCCGATAAAGAGCAGACTGTTACCGGCGGCAGTAGCACCTAACCATGCTCCCTGCATGATCCCCTGGTATTTGGGCGGAGCCACCTTCGAGACGAAGGAGATGCCAAGGGGACTGATGAAGAGCTCGGCCACGGTCAGAATGAAATAGGTGCCGATCAGCAGCCAGGGAGTTACTCGCGCTGCATCGGGGAGACCACCCATGGCTTCCAGTTCACTTTTGAAAGGAAGACCCATGGAACCGATGGCCATCACGGCATACGCCAGTGCGGCGATACCCATACCGATGGCTATCTTACGCGGCGTGGAGGGTTCCTTGCCTTTGGTTCGAAGCCATCCGAAGAAACCCACGATGATAGGGGTGAGGAACACCACGAAGAAGGGGTTGATGGACTGGAAGATCTCAGCACCCTCCAGGGTGGCAAACCCCAGGTTGACTCTGATCTGGCTCAGATCGGTATAGTCTTTGGCAAAATAGGTGAGGGTGAGACCGTTCTGGTGAAACGAGAACCAGAAGAAGATCACCACTGCGAAGACGGCGAAGAGGGCATAGAGCCGCTGTTTCACCTCTTTGATATCCATCTCTTTCACTGCTGAACCATCTGCTGCTACAGCATGTTTGTTCGCCGGATCAGGGAAACGGTTTTTATTGATCATGTAGATCACCAGCGAGATCAACATGGCGACAATGGCCACCGCAAAGGCATAATGGAACCCGGTGGTGAAGACATTGAGATATTCACCGGCAAAAGCTGTCATATCGCTGCCACTATATCCCACCTCACCAGCCAGACGCTGAAAACGTTCACCTCCCTCAGCCGTGATGGTGTTGCCCAGATACTGATGTGCCAGAGTAGGCAGGTCAGCGTTGTAGAGGAAGCCATTCTTTTCCACCCACCAGTTTCTGACCCCTACCGCCAGGAAGGGAGCGAAGATGGCCCCCACGTTGATGAACATATAAAAAAGCTGGAAGCCTGAGTCCCGCATCTTGCTGTACTTCGGATCATCATACATCTGTCCCACCAGCGCCTGCAGATTACCCTTAAAAAGGCCGTTGCCGAAGGCAATCACCAGCAAGCCAAGGCAGCTGATGGCCAGGAAGAGTCCGAACTTGTCGGCCGGCACGGGAGTGGGAGTGGGTATGGCGATGATCACGTAGCCCAGTGACATCAACAGCAGGCCGGCCATGATGATCCCCTTGTAGTTACGGGTCCTGTCGGCCAGGAGACCGCCTACCAGTGCCAGTAGATAGATTGATGCATAAAAGATGGAATAGATGATACCGGTGGTGGTCTCGTCCAGTCCGAATTTGGTCATTAAGAAGAGTGTCAGGATCGCCATCATGGTGTAAAAACCAAATCGCTCCCCCATATTCGCCAGCGACGCAGCGAGTAGTCCTTTAGGATGATTTTTAAACATTCTCTGTAAATTTAGGGTGACTAATATTAGTTTTCGGTATTTAAGCTGCAAATATAGAGATTTTTTATAGAAATTTGCGATTGTTTCTCATAAAAAGAACCTCTTTCTAGGGGTAAGAAACAGAAGGATTGCTCTTTTTTTGTCTTTTTTATTTGTGTGATTAAAATTTATTGTACATTTGCACTCTATCATCACGAAATAATAACAAAGTGAACAATTCTGTATTTGCATTTTCTTTCTGGTTTTACTTTTACTTTAGCAGGTAGGGGCAGGATTTTATATGCAAAATGAGAAGAAATTAAAAAGTCATATCAGATAAAAATAAAATCCTGTCGATCACACGATGGGATTTTTTTTATTGAGTATATGACAAACCAGATAAAAAAATGAAAAGAGTAGCTATACAGGGTGGACTGGGAGCCTATCACGAGATCGCGGCACGCGACTATTTCAAAGGGGAGGAGCTGGAAATTGTTCCCTGTCAAACATTCCGTGAGATCTTCACCGAAGCGGACAATGATCCGCAGTTGATAGGAGTGATGGCCATTGAGAATACCATTGCGGGCAGTCTGCTGCCCAACCATGATCTGTTGAAACAGCACCGTCTGCAGATCGCCGGTGAATACAAACTGCGAATCACCCATACCCTGGCAGCTCTACCGGGCACTGCTCTCGGTGAGGTGAGAGAGGTGATGTCACATCCCATGGCACTGATGCAATGTGAGGAGTTCCTGGATGAACTGCCGGGCATCAAGATTGTGGAGCATGATGATACCGCCCTGGCTGCAAAAGAGATTCGTGAGCGGGAGATGAGAGGTACGGCCACCATCTGCAGCCGGCTGGCGGCGGATATGTACGGGTTGGAGATTCTTGCGGCAGGCATTGAGACCAACAAGCGTAACTTCACCCGTTTCTTTATCCTGGCACGTGAGGAGATGCTCCGGGAGGTGCAGAAGGCGAATCATATCAACAAGTCATCGCTGGTGTTTGTCCTGCCACACAGCGAGGGGTCGCTATCGAAGGTGCTCTCGGTGCTCTCCTTCTATGGTGTCAACCTGACCCGTATCCAATCGCTCCCCATCATTGGTAGCGAGTGGGAGTATCAATTTTATATCGATCTCACCTTTTCCGATTATCAGCGTTACAAACAGTCGATCGACGCCATCACTCCGCTGATCAGTAACCTAAAGGTGCTGGGCGAGTACAGGGAAGAAAAGAATTCAGGAGAGAAGTGAATAAAATGAAATGAGAAGAACTATGAAGATGATTGAACCGGCAACACATATCAAAGCAATTGAAGAGTATTATTTCTCGGTAAAGCTGGCCGAGGTAGCACGCATGAATGCCGAAGGGCGGGATGTGGTCAGCCTGGCGGTGGGAGCCCCGGACCGGATGCCATCGCAGGAGACCATCGAGACACTCTGTGAAACAGTGCAACGACCCGATGTGCATGCCTACCAGCCCTATACCGGTATCCCGGAGCTGAGGAGAGCCTACGGAGAGTGGTATCACCGTATCTACGGAGTGGAGCTGACAGCTGCCGAGGTGCTGCCGCTGATCGGCTCGAAAGAGGGTATCCTGCATGTCTCGATGACCTTCCTCAACTTCGGAGATGCGGTACTGGTGCCCAACCCCGGTTATCCCACCTATCGCTCGGTGTCGAAGCTGTTGCGGGCAGAGGTGATGGAGTATGACCTGCTGGAAGAGAAGGGGTGGGAGCCCGACTTTGAGGCGTTGGAGAAAAGGGATCTGAGCCGTGTGAAGCTGATGTGGGTCAACTATCCCAATATGCCTACCGGCGCGAACGCCTCTCCTGAACTGTTCGAGAAGCTGGTGGCTTTTGGCAGGAAACACAACATCGTGATCTGTCATGATAACCCCTATAGCTTTATCCTGAACGACAGACCCATGAGCATCCTCTCCGTGCCGGGAGCAAAGGAGATATGCATCGAGCTCAACTCACTGAGCAAGTCGCACAACATGTCGGGATGGCGCATGGGGATGCTGGCATCCAACGCACAGTTCGTACAGTGGGTGCTCAAGGCCAAAAGCAACATCGACAGCGGTCAGTTCAAACCGATGCAGCTGGCGACGGTGGCTGCACTCTCAAATAGTGATGAGTGGCATGCCGGGATGAACCGTATCTATCGTGAGCGCCGTAGCTGGGCTGAGAAGATCATGCTGCTGCTGGGTTGTAGCTACGATCCCCGGCAGGTGGGATTGTTCGTCTGGGGTAAGCTGCCGGCAGAGACGGAGAGCAGCGAAGCGCTGGTCAACGATCTTCTGCAGAGAGCACGGGTATTTCTCACACCCGGCTTTATCTTCGGCAGCAACGGGGAACGGTTTATCCGCATCTCGCTGGGTGCCTCCGCGGAGAAGCTACAGGAGGCTTACAGACGGATTGAGGAGTATATTCGATGATGTGAGGATTGGGTGATTAGCTGATTAGCTGATTGGCTGATTTGAGGATGTGATGATTAGCTGATTAGCTGATGTGATGATTAGCTGATTAGCTGATGTGAGGATGTGAGGATGTGGTGATTTGAGGATTTTGAAATTGGGAATGAACTACAATAGAGACAATATAAAAAACAGACAATATGGAATTCGAATCGATTTTATTGCCGGGCATTGACGCGAAGAGACCGCTGGTGATTGCGGGTCCCTGCAGTGCCGAAACAGAAGAACAGGTAATGACCACCGCCAGGGAGCTGGCAGCTGTGGGGGTGAAAATATTTCGTGCAGGGGTCTGGAAGCCCCGTACCAAACCAGGCGGCTTTGAAGGTGTCGGCAGCCCTGCTCTCAAGTGGATGATGCAGGCGGAAAAGGAGACCGGTATGTATATGGCCACCGAGGTAGCTACCGAGAAACATGTCTATGAGGCGTTGAAGTATGGGGTCGATATCCTTTGGATAGGAGCACGTACCGCTGCCAACCCTTTTGCCGTGCAGGAGATAGCGGATACCCTCAAGGGAGTGGACATCCCCATCCTGATCAAAAACCCGGTGAACCCCGACCTGGAACTATGGATCGGGGCACTGGAGCGACTCTACAATGCGGGCATCCGTAAGCTGGGGGTGATACACCGCGGCTTTAGCACCACCGATAAAACCATTTACCGTAACATCCCGCAATGGCATATCCCCATCGAGCTGAAACGGCGCTTTCCCACCCTGCCGATGATCTGTGACCCCAGTCATATAGGCGGTGCACGCAACCTGATCTTCAAGATCAGTCAGCAGGCCATGGACCTCAACTATTCGGGACTGATCATCGAGTCACACAGCTCTCCCGATGAAGCGTGGAGCGACAAGGCACAGCAGGTCACACCCGCGGCACTCAAGGAGATTCTCGACACCATCGTGATCCGTGATACGGTGCAGACTACCGAGGATCTTTCGGTGCTGCGCGACCAGATCGATGACCTGGACAATGAGCTGCTGCAGCTGCTGGCCAAGCGTATGCGTGTCTCCCGCGAGATCGGTCATTACAAGCTGGAGCATGGCATGCCGATCCTGCAGACACAGCGTTACGACCAGATCCTCACCGATCGTGCCTACCAGGGTGAGCGGATGGAGATGTCGGGCGGCTTTGTGAAGAAGGTGCTGGAGGCGATCCACTCCGAGTCGGTGCGTCAGCAGATGGTGGTAATGGAGAAAGCAAAAAAGTAACCCTTACAGGAAGAAACGATGAAGATACTGATCCTTGGAGCCGGCAAGATGGGTTCCTTCTTTGCCGATGTGCTTAGCTTCGACCACGAGGTGGCGGTGCTTGACACCGATCCGCAGAAGCTGCGGTTTATCTACAACACACAGCGGATGACCGATCCGATGGAGGTGCAGGCATTTGCACCGGAGCTGGTGATCAATGCCGCTACACTTAAATATACTATTCCTGCATTCGAGAAGGTGTTGCCTTTTCTTCCGGAAACATGTATTCTGAGTGATATAGCTTCGGTGAAAACCGGACTGGAAGAGTTCTACAGGGAACGCACCCGCCCCTATGTCTCCACACACCCCATGTTCGGGCCCACCTTTGCCAGCCTGAACGACCTGAGTAGTCAGAGTGCCATCATCATTGCCGAATCATCGCACCTGGGTAAGGTCTTCTTCCGCGATCTCTACCGGCACCTGAAGCTGAACGTGTTTGAATACTCATTCCGTGAGCACGACGAGACCATCGCCTACTCGCTCTCCATCCCCTTTGCCTCCACCCTGGTGTTTGCTTCGGTGATGAAGCATCAGGATGCACCCGGCACCACCTTCAAGAAGCATATGCAGATCGCCCAGGGACTGCTCTCGGAAGATGACTTCCTGCTTACCGAGATCCTTTTCAACCCCTATACACCGGGACAGCTGACTCATATCAGGGAGAAGCTCAAAGAGCTGTTGGCCATCATCGAGATGAAAGACAGTGAAGGGATGAAGGCCTACCTGCAGCAGGTCAGGGAGAACATCAGGTAAGGAAAAGCTGCAGCGCTACTCCTCAAGGTAGACACGGATGATCCTTGCATCACTCGTGGGGCGGCTGTTACCATCCACCGCAAGGGAAGCGATTCTGTCGATCACCTCCAGCCCCTCGGTCACCTCCCCGAAAACGGTGTACTCCCCGTCGAGATGGTGGACACCTCCAATGGTGCTGTAGGCCTCTTTCAGTCCCTCCGGCCAGAAGAACTTGCCGGGAGCCTCCTGGTAGAGAGAGTCGACCACGCTGAGCACCGAGTCGAGCAGAGTGTTGAAACCCTGCGGATCACTCTCCTTGAGCCGTGCCAGCTCCTCCTTGTGGGGGGAGTAATGGGTGCGAATGATCTCATTCTTGATGGGTATGTTCACGCTCATCTCTGTGCTGTCGAGCCGCCCCTGGCTGTAGACCTTCCCATGTACGATATAAAGTTGGGAAGCATCCGATTTCTTCTGCGGGTTCTCGTTGTCTCCCTTCCGCGGGGCTGCCAATGCCCCTTTCTTATGGAAGTGATGCTCCCGGAACTCCGGCGTCAGCTCCATGTCGCTGCGGCCGCTGCCGATCTCTGCCCCGGGAGGTGCATTCCGTGAGTCCTGCGCCCCGCCCTGTATCACAAAGTTCTTCACTACCCGGTGAAAGAGGGTTCCGTCGAAGTAACCATTTCTGATCAACCTCATGTAGTGATCTCCGTGCCGTGGTGTGTCGTCGTACAACATTGCTTTCATGGTGCCACAGTTGGTCTCGATCACGAGGGTAGGGTATCTGGTCTGTGCCTGCAGCATGGTTGATAACGCCAAAAGCATTGTGAGGATAAACGTTTTCATATCGGAATGATTGGCTGATTTGTTGATTCGATAATTAGTTGATTCGATAATTAGCTGATTTGAGGATTCGCTGATTGGCGTGAACTTTTAGTTCGGTGCTTTGCGGTATAGGAATATCGCGATCAGGATGAAGATGACATTGGGAATCCATGCCGCAATGAAGGGACTCATGCTCCCTTTCACCGCAAAGGTGGAACTGACCGTCATGAAAAGGATGTAGGCCATGCTCAGCCCCAGACCGATACCGATGTTGAGGCCCATGCCTCCTTTCACCTTCTTGGCTGAGAGAGCAGCGCCGATCAGTGTGAGAATGAAAGCAGAGAAGACATTGGCGATACGAGAGTGATACTCGATCTGGAATGCCTGTATATTTCCCATTCCCCGCTCCTTCTGGCTCTTCACGTAGTGACGCAGCCTGGGGGAGGTCATCATCTGCTGATCCGTCTTGGCAATGATAAAGTCGTCAGGTACAATTCGCAGGGTGGTGTCGACGGAGCTGCCCTGGGTAATGGTCTCTATGTTCCCATTGAAATTCCTCACCTGGTAGTTGTGGATGGTCCACTGGAAGGCTGAATCGTAACGGATGGACTGTGCCGTGAGACGCGACACCAGCTGGAGGCTGTCGAAGTGGTCGATGGAGAAGTTATAACCTGTTCGGCTCTTCATGTCGAAGTTGCCAAAGTAGACAATGGTGCCCGGCCCCACGCGGAACTGGATGTCACGGTCGCCCGTTTTCTTTTTTCTCGGATCCACATAGGTCTGTTCAAACTCGATCCGTGTTGCATTGGCCGGCGGGATGATGTAACCACCGAAGATGAAAGTGAAGATGGCGATCACGAGCGCTGCCACCATGTACGGTTTCATCATCCTTCGGAAGCCGATGCCGTTGGAGAGGATGGCGATGATCTCCGAGTTGTTGGCCATCTTGGAGGTGAAGAAGATCACTGCCAGGAAGACAAAGAGGGGGCTGAACAGGTTGGTGTAGTATGGGATGAAGTTGAGGTAATAGTCGAAGATGATCTCATTCAGTGAGGCGTTGTTGGTCATGAACTTGTCGATCTTCTCATTGATGTCGAACACCACCGCGATGGAGATGATCAGCGCGATCATGAAGATGTAGGTGCCCAGGAACTTCCTGATGATATACCAGTCCAGACGTTTCAGGTTTAGCAGGGAGAGGATCTTTTTCATAATCTACGTGTCACCTTTTCGATCATTCGCGTTTTCCAATCAGTGAAATTGCCGGCGATGATCTGTTTCCGTGCCTCCTTTGCCAGCCAGACATAAAAAGCCAGGTTGTGAATGGAGGCGATCTGCAGTCCCAGGATCTCGTTGGTGTTGATCAGGTGCCGCAGGTAAGCCTTACTGTAGAGACGGTCCACAAATGACTCGCCCTCCTCCTCGAGGGGGGAGAAATCGTTTTTCCACCGTTCATTTCGCATGTTCATGATGCCCTCCTTGGTGAAGAGCTGTCCGTTGCGGCCATTGCGGGTGGGCATGATGCAGTCGAACATATCCACGCCCCGTTCAATCGCCTCCAGGATGTTCTCCGGCTTGCCCACACCCATCAGATAACGGGGCTTATCCTTCGGCAGGATGCCGTTCACCAGCTCCACCATCTCATACATCTTCTCCGTGGGTTCACCCACGGCCAGTCCCCCGATGGCATTGCCGTCGGCACCCAGGGCTGCCACCTTTTCCGCGGCGCGCCGCCGCAGGTCCGGGTAGACACAACCCTGTACGATGGGAAAGAGTGCCTGGGTGTGACCGTAAGGACATTCTGTCTCCCCCATGCGGGAGATGCAGCGGTCGAGCCAGCGCTCGGTAAGCTCCAGCGACTCCTTCGCATAGGTGTAGTCGGCATCGCCGGGGGTGCATTCGTCGAACGCCATGATGATGTCGGCACCAATGGTGCGCTGGATGTCAATCACCTTCTCCGGGGTGAAGAAATGCCTTGATCCGTCGATGTGCGACTGGAAAACGGCTCCCTCCTCGGTCAGCTTGCGGTTCTCGGTGAGCGAGAAGACCTGAAAGCCGCCGCTGTCCGTCAGCATCGGACGGTTCCAACTGTTGAAACGATGGAGTCCTCCTGCTGCCTTGATAATCTCGAGACCGGGACGCAGGTAGAGATGATAGGTGTTTCCCAGGATGATCTCTGCCCCGATATCCTCTTTCAACTCACTGATGTGGACCGCCTTGACGCTGCCCACCGTGCCCACCGGCATGAAGACCGGTGTCTCTACCTTTCCGTGGTCGGTAGTGATGATACCTGCACGCGCCTCCGACCTGGGGTCGGTATGTTGTAACTGGAAATCCAAATTGTGCCTGTTGTTCGGTTTAAAGCGCAAAGATATATTTTTTTGGCTTTATAAACAGAATTGTAGGGGTTTAAAAATAGTTACGGGAAAAGAAAGAGAATGAAGCCGTCAGATTCGTTAATCCGGGAAGAATGTCCTATTTTTGTGCTGTTTTGACATTTTTATCAATCACACAGCTTGCAGCTGCCAACGGAAGAGGAACCCTGACACGCCTGATTATCCCTGCAGTTGCTTGTAAACAGAATATCAATATGGAAAAAAAACCGGAAACCATGCAACGTAAGCCGGAATGGCTGAAAATATCCCTGCCCCAGGGCAAGCAATACCTTGATGTGAAGGAGATCATCGCCAGAAAGAAACTGCACACCATCTGCGTGAGCGGTAAGTGTCCCAATATGGCGGAGTGCTGGGGAAGGGGTACCGCTACCTTCATGATCCTGGGAGAGGTCTGTACCCGCTCCTGCCGCTTCTGTAACGTGAAGACCGGCACCCCGCTGGGAGTCGACTGGGATGAACCGGCACGGCTGGCCGACACCATTGAACAGATGAACCTGCGCCATGTGGTGCTCACCAGCGTCGACCGTGACGACCTGGAGGACGGCGGGGCCGAGATCTGGTCGCGTACCGTGCAACGTATCAAGGAGCGTTGTCCGAAGGTGACCATCGAGACGCTGATCCCCGACTTCAACGGTCAGGAGGAGCTGATCCGCAAGGTGATCGACGCCGGTCCCAATATCGTGTCGCACAACATGGAGACCGTACGCAGGCTGACACCCAAGGTGCGCAGCAGAGCAAAATATGAGGTGAGCCTCAAGACCCTCGGGGTGATCGCTGCCAGTGGCAAGGTAAGAGCCAAGTCGGGTGTGATGGTGGGCCTGGGTGAGACGGAGGAGGAGATCTACGAGACGATGGATGACCTGCTGGCCGTGGGGTGCAGCGTGCTCACCGTGGGACAGTACCTGCAACCCACACGCAGGCATCTGGCGGTGAAGGAGTATGTCACACCGGATCAGTTTGCGAAATACAGGAGTGTGGCCCTCGATAAAGGATTCCGTTTCGTGGAGAGCGGACCGCTGGTGCGATCCTCCTATCACGCAGAAAAACATGTCTAGATGAGCAGAAAAGTTTGGTTTGAAGAGTTGGGTCGTATCCGCTACCGGGAGGCGTGGGCTTACCAGGAAAAATTGTTTGACGCTGTCATCCGGGACAAACAGGATCGGAGAGAGGAGAAAGATCAGTATCTGCTCTTCTGTGAACATGAACATGTTTTCACGATCGGCAAAAGCGGTAACCGGCAGAACCTGCTCATCACGAGACAGATGTGCGAGAACAGGCAGATAGACCTGCATGAGATAAACCGGGGGGGCGACATCACCTATCACGGCCCCGGTCAGCTGGTGGCATATCCGATCATCGACCTGGAAGCATTCGCCATTGGCATCAAACGTTACATCTCCCTGCTGGAGGATGTGGTGATCGAGACACTGAAACCCTATGGAATAAGGGGAGAGAAAGATGAAAAAGCGATGGGGGTCTGGATCGATGCGGGTAATCCCTCACGGGCACGCAAGATCTGCGCCATCGGCGTGAGGGCCAGCCGTTACGTCACCATGCACGGCCTGGCACTCAACATCAACAGTGACCTCTCCTACTTCAACTTCATCAACCCCTGCGGATTCACTGACCGGGGGGTCACCTCCATGCAGAAGGAGCTGGGACAGGAAGTAGATTTCCAAGAGGTCTCCCACGGCATGAGAAATGCATTCCGGGAGCTGTTTGCCATGGAGTTTGCTGCTCGCTGACCTGATATGGAGGCGGGATTGAGAAAGCCCTGGCACTTAAACATTTTTAACGGCGATTCCAACGAAAACCAATTTAACATTTCTATTTTTGTATCCCATATCAACGGAATCTATTTTTAACAATCAATACAATGAGCCAAGTAGTCGATATTAAAGAGCTAAACGATAGAATTGAACAAAAGAGTGCTTTCGTGCAGACGCTCGTCACCGGCATGAACCGGGTGATCGTGGGTCAGAAACACCTGGTGGAATCCCTGCTGATCGGACTTCTCTCCGACGGTCATATCCTGCTGGAAGGGGTGCCGGGGCTCGCCAAGACGCTGGCAATCAAGACGCTTGCGCAGTTGATCGACGCCGATTACAGCCGTATTCAGTTTACACCTGATCTGTTGCCGGCCGACGTGGTGGGAACCATGATCTATAGTCAGCGCAACGAGGAGTTCCAGGTGAAGCATGGTCCCATTTTTGCCAACTTCATACTGGCTGATGAGATCAATCGCGCACCTGCCAAGGTGCAGAGTGCCCTGTTGGAAGCAATGCAGGAGCGGCAGGTGACCATCGGGGAGGAGACCTACCCCCTGCCCAGTCCCTTCCTGGTGATGGCTACCCAGAACCCGATCGAGCAGGAGGGAACCTACCCGCTGCCCGAAGCACAGGTGGACCGTTTCATGCTGAAGGTGGTGATCAGCTACCCCACACGTGAAGAGGAGAAGCAGATCATCCGGCAAAACATCTTTGAGCCTTTGACCACCGATCGTCCTGTGGTCACCACACAGGAGATACTGGATGCCCGTAAGGTGGTGCGGGAGGTATACATCGACGAGAAGATCAGCAAATATATTATAGATATCGTTTTCGCCACCCGTTTTCCCGATCAGTATGGGATGAGCCACCTGAAAGATATGATCGGCTTCGGTGCTTCACCCCGTGCCTCGATCAACCTGGCATTGGCAGCACGCGCCTTTGCCTTTATCAAACGCCGCGGCTACGTGATCCCCGAAGATATACGTGCTGTAAGTCACGACGTGCTGCGCCACCGTATCGGGCTCACCTACGAGGCGGAAGCCAACAACATGAGCAGCGAGGAGATTGTCAGCGAGATACTCAACAAGGTAGAGGTGCCCTGATCGACAGGAGGCTGAACAGAGATGATTCACTCAATGCTGTAACATCCCGCGGGGAGAAACTGCAATTCTATATGGAAGCAACCGACCTGATCAAGAAAGTACGCCACATCGAAATAAAAGCAAGGGGTCTCTCGCGAAACATCTTCGCCGGTGAGTACCATTCTGCTTTTAAGGGGCGGGGTATGGCATTTTCTGAGGTGAGGGAGTATCGTTATGGTGACGATATGCGGGACATCGACTGGAACGTGACTGCCCGCTACAACCGTCCTTACATCAAGATCTTTGAAGAAGAGCGGGAGCTGACGGTGATGCTGATGATTGATATGTCGGAAAGTCTTGGCTTCGGATCCCGCTCACTACTCAAACGTGACATGGTGGCGGAGATCGCCGCCACACTCGCCTTCTCAGCGATACAGAACAACGACAAGATTGGTGTCATCTTTTTCACCGACAAGGTGGAGAAATTCATCCCGCCCCAGAAAGGGAGAAAGCATATTCTCTTTATCATTCGTGAGATACTGGGATTCACGCCCGAGAGCAACGGTACTGACCTCAATATGGCATTGCGCTACATGACCAACGCCATCAAGAAGCGATGCACCGCCTTCCTGATCTCCGACTTCATTGACGCTGATGACTATCAGAAAGCGATGCAGATCGCCGGGCGCAAGCATGACCTGGCAGCCATACAGGTGTACGATCAGCTGAGCACTGCTCTTCAGCCGGTAGGGTTGATGAAGGTGTGGGATCCCGAGACCAACGGAGAACGATGGATCGACAGCTCCTCGAAACGGGTGCGTGAGCAATACCAGGGCTGGTGGAACGGCCTGCAGGAGAAGATGATCACGGCCACCCGCCAGAGCGGGGTGGACAGTGTCTCTATCTCCACCGAAAGTGACTATGTGAAGTCGTTGTTGCAACTATTTCAACAAAGAAGATAGGCTTGAAAAGGAAGATATTACATAACAGAGGGATGCGCAGGGGGATGTTGGCGGTAGCTGGCATCCTGCTGGGGGGTGTGCTCCATGCGCAACGGGCATCGGTACAAGCCACTGTGCAACCCACTGAGATCCTTATCGGGGAACAGGCGGTGATCAACCTGAAGGTGATCACTCCCAGGGAGAAGAGCATCCATTTTCCTGTGTACGAGAAAGAGATCATCCCCGGCATCGAGGTGATTGCGATGCTGCCTCCCGATACCACGATCGAGAACAACGTGATGACCCTCAATTTCCGCTACCTGGTCACTTCGTTCGACTCTACCCTCTACCATGTGCCTCATATCCCGATATACGATGGGAGCGACACCATCCTCTCCAACTCCTTCGGGCTGAAGGTGACCTCACCGCAGCTCTCTGACTCAACGCTGGCTTACCTGGAGCTAATCAACAAGGGCGAAACCGACTCCATAGATTTCAACCTCCTGCAGCTTAATGATATCAAGGCGGTGCGTGAGGCTCCCTTCGTCTGGACCGACTGGCTCTGGCTGCTCTGGATCGTCGTTGGTGTGATGCTCCTGCTGGCACTGATCGGTGTGGTGATTTACCTGGTGCTGAAGAAGAAGAAAAAAGGGTATTTCTTCAAGCCACCGGAGCTGTTGCCGGCCCATCTGCGTGCCGTGAACGAACTGGACAAACTCAAACAGGAGAAATTATGGCTACAGGGACGGGAGAAGGAATTTTACAGCCGTCTGACGGATATCCTGCGATCCTATATCTGGGAGCGGGAGGGGATCCAGGCCATGGAGATGACATCCGGGGAGATCCTGCATGCCATCCGCAAGGTGGCTGAGACCGACTCGGTATGCGACAACCTGAAACAGATCCTCACCACTGCCGATCTGGTGAAGTTTGCCAAATATAAACCCTACGCCGATGAGAACGACCTGAGCATGGTGAACGCCTATTTATTCGTAAACCAGACAAAGGAGGATGACCCCCTGCCTGATCCGAAACAGGATGGTAGAGGAACAGGTGACAATGATCCGAAAAAAGCAAAAGAGTGAACGAATATGGAATTTTTGCACCCTGAATATCTCTATCTGCTGCTGTTGCTCATCCCGCTGACAGTATGGTACGTGGTGCGCCTTTCAAAGGCGCAGGCCTCCTTCCGGCTCGCCTCTGCCGATGCATTCAACGGCATGAAGCCCGGCTTGAGGGTTTACATGCGACACTTCCCCTTTCTCCTGCGGCTGATTTCCATCGCCCTGGTGATCGTGGTCATTGCCCGCCCTCAGTCGGTGAGCAGCTGGGAAGAGTCAGAGACACAGGGTATCGATATTGTACTGGCACTCGATGTTTCCGGCTCCATGCTGGCGCAGGATCTGCAACCCGACCGGTTGCAGGCAGCCCGTAAGGTGGCGGCCGAATTCATCACCGATCGCAGCAACGACAACATCGGACTGGTGATCTTTGCCGGGGAGAGCTTCACCCAGTGCCCTCTCACCACCGACCACAAGGTGCTGTTGAACCTGCTCAATGAGATCAACTTCGGTATGATCGACGACGGGACGGCTATCGGATTAGGTCTTGCCAACTCGGTGAACCGGCTGAAGGAGAGCCAGTCGCAATCGAAAGTGGTGATCCTGCTGACAGATGGGACCAACAACAGCGGACAGATCGCACCGCTCACGGCAGCCGACCTGGCCCGCTCCTATGGGATAAGGGTATACACCGTGGGTGTCGGCACCAAAGGGATGGCCCCTACGCCGGTGAGCACCCCCTATGGTATCCGTATGCAGAACATGCCGGTGGATATTGATGAGGAGACCCTCACTGAGATTGCAGCCATGACCGGTGGCCACTATTTCCGTGCGCAGGATACGGAGGGGCTGCGTCAGGTCTACAATGAGATCGACGAGATGGAGAAGTACCTGATCAGTGTGCAGAATGTGACACGCCGGCAGGAGCTGTTCCTGCCCTGGGCTTTGGCTGCCCTGGCATTGATCCTGCTGGAGCTGCTGCTCAGACGTACCTGGTTGAGGAATATCCCGTGATCAAAATAATGGTACAGGGTAGTACTGATACATAGGAATGAACAAAGAGAAACGAAGATACTATGTTTAGATTCGGAAATCCGGAATACCTGTGGTTGTTTGCGGCCATGCCCTTTTTGCTGGCTGTTTACCTCTACCTGAATATCCGAAAGCGGAAAGATGTCCAGAAGATGGGGAGCCTCAACATGCTCAGGATGATGATGCCCGAGCTGTCGCTGAAACGCTCCTACCTGAAGTTCTGGCTTTACTTTGCCGCACTCAGCACCGGTATCTTTCTTGTGGCCCGCCCGCAGTTCGGTACCAAGGTAGAGACGGTGGAAAAGGAGGGCATCGAGCTGGTCATCGCCATCGATGTATCCAACTCAATGCTTGCCCAAGATCTCTCACCCGACAGGCTGAGCCGTGCCCGTCAGATCCTATCCCGTCTCATTGATGTGCGCAGGAATGACAAGGTGGCTCTGATCGTCTTTGCCGGTGAGGCATACATCCAGATGCCACTCACCTCCGACACCCAGTCGGCCAGGATCTTCCTTAACAGCATCGACCCTTCGTTGGTCCCGGTGCAGGGTACAGCCATTGGTCAGGCCATCAGCCTGGGGATGAGTTCTTTTTCGGCGGACGAGAAGGTGAGCAGGGCGATGGTGATCATCACCGACGGCGAGGACCATGAGGGCAACGCTACCGAGGTGGCTGCTGAAGCGGCAAAAGCGGGAGTGATGATCAACGTGCTGGGGGTAGGGTCACCCGAGGGCTCTCCTCTGCCGGACGATGGCTCAGGCAGCAACTACCTGACAGACAGCGAGGGCAATGTGGTGGTATCGCGACTGAACGAGGAGATGGCAATGGAGATAGCCCGCAATGGAGGAGGTCTCTATGTACGTGCCGACAACTCAAACAGTGCCATCCGCGTGCTGGAGGCACAGCTGGATGAGTTGGAAACAGCCCGTACCGCCTCGCTCTCCTATTCCGAATATGATGAGCAGTTCCCCTTATTAGGGTGGATTCTACTGGGTATTCTTTTGGTGGAGGTACTCATTTATGACAAGAAAAACAGGTTATTCAGAAACGTGAGGTTATTCAAATGAAACGATCATTGATTCTTCAGTCCCTTTTCTTTCTGATCATGGCATCTATACCCTTGTCGGCGATGGCACAGAAAGAGGTCAGGAAAAACATCCGGAAAGGGAACAAGCAATATGAACAACAGAAGTACTCCGAGGCAGCCGACCTCTACGGAAAAGCGGTAGAAAAGAACCCCGAATCAAAAGAGGCTGCATTCAACCTGGGAAATACCTTCTACAGACAGAAAGAGTGGGATAAGGCTGCGGAACAATACCAGCACTTTGTGAGCATCGAACAGGAGAACCCGCAGGAGGCAGCCGCCGGCTGGCACAACATCGGGAACACACTTTTACAGAAGAAAGAGCTGCAGCAATCCATGGAGGCCTACAAGATGGCATTACGGCTCAATCCACAGGACGAGGAGACCCGTTACAACCTGGCAGTGGTTCAAAAGATGATTCAGGACCAACAGGATGATCAGCAGAATCAGGGTGAGGATCAACAGGAACAGCAACAGGAGCAGCAACAGGAGCAGCAACAGCAGCAGCCGCAGAACCAAAAGGATAAACGTGCGGAGCAACCCGACCAACCGGAACAGATGTCGCGTGACAATGCACGCCAGTTGCTGCAGGCCATTGAGCAGGATGAGCAACAGACACAGGAGAAGGTTCAGCAGATCAAGGCTCAGGAGAGAGAGCAGAAAGCAGATGACAACAGACGAAATAACAGAAACTGGTAGCATTACAAAACCGATGAAAAAGAGGAAAAACATACACCCTATTCTTTTACTGATTTGGGTAATGCTTGCAGGTAACACATCCTGGCTCCCGGCTCAGGTTACCTTTAAAGCTACGGCGCCGGCAACAGTGGTGGAAGGAGAACAGTTCCGTCTCAGCTATCACCTCAACAAAGAGGGTCGTGACCTGCGATTGCCCGAACTAAAGGGTCTTGAGTTGCTCTTCGGACCCAGCACCTCCACCAGTTACAGTCAAAGCATCATCAACGGCAAAAGCAGTTCTGAGATGTCGGTGACCTACACCTATATCCTGATGGCAAACAAGGCAGGCAGCTACACCATCCCGGCTGCATCGATCACCGTTGACGGCAGCAACTACCAATCGAACAGCCTGCAGGTCAAGGTGCTGCCGCCAGATGAGAGCCGCGGGGTGGCACCCGGTGATGAGGGCAGTAAACAGGAGAGAAGTTCCGCATCCGGTACCGGCGCAGCAACTGTTTCGGCCAACGATGCCTTTATCCGGGCGATCCTGTCCAAGAACAACCTCTACGAACAGGAGGGATTTACGGTCACCTTCCGCCTCTATACCACGTTAAACGTGGTCAATTTCGGGAAGATCCAGTTCCCGGAGTTTGAGGGGTTCATGGTAGAGGAGATCGATCTGCCGGTGAACAAGCAGTTGCAAATGGAACGGTATAACGGCAGAAACTACTATACAGCTGATCTTCGCAAGACGCTGCTTTTCCCGCAGCGTTCCGGCAGGATCACCATACCGTCGGGCAGCCTCGAGATGGTCTTCTCGGTACCCTCTGGCAAAAAAATATCCTCTTTTTTCGGACCACAGGAGGTGATGGTGGATGTGAAGAAAGCGTTGAAAACCAACCCGCTCGAGATTGCGGTGAAACCACTGCCGGAGAACAAACCGGAGAGCTACGCCAACGCCGTAGGTAACTTCACCCTGAAGCCGCTGCTCAGCAACACCGTAACCAGGGCAAACGAAGCCATCACCTTGCAACTGGAGATATCGGGTACAGGCAACCTGAAGTTGATACGCACCCCCGAGGTGGCTTTCCCCGATAACTTTGAACGGTATGACCCCACGGTAGATAACATCTTCAACGTGACCACGAACGGACTCACCGGCATGCGTCGCATTGAGTACATGGTGATTCCCCGCTATGAAGGGAGTTATACCCTTCCACCCGTGGAGTTCACCTATTTCGATCCCGGGAGCGCGACCTACAAGACATTGACTACCCCGGAATACCGGTTGAATGTTGAAAAGGGTGAGTCGGGGAGTGCCCCCGGCACCTCCTTTGTGAACCGTCAGGATGTGAAGGTGGAACAGGATATCCGCTTCCTGAAGACCGGAGTGCCTGCCTTTCAGTCGCGTGACCGCTTCTTCGTCGGCTCATTGGGCTATTGGCTTTGGATCCTGATCCCTCTGCTATCGCTGATCACATTTTATCTGATCTATCGGAAACAGGTGCGGGAGAACGCCAACGTGACACTGATGCGAAACCGTAAGGCCAATAAGATTGCACTCAAACGGTTGAAACTGGCTGAACGCTATCTCAGGGAGCAGAAGAGTGAGAACTTCCATGAGGAGGTGCTGCGTGCCCTCTGGGGCTATTTCAGCGACAAGCTGGCGATACCGGTTGCCCGCTTGTCACGCGACAATGTGGAATCGGAGCTGAAGAGTACCGGTATCGGTGAAGAGCTGACCAGCCGTTTCCTGCGGATCCTTGACAACTGCGAGTTTGCACGGTATGCTCCTGCCGGTGGAGATACCGCCATGGAAAGTATTTATCAGGATACACTCGATGCGATCGGTGCGATGGAAAACAGATTAAAGAAATCAAAATGACACGGATGAACCTAATCCATATGATGGGCCTCAGCCTGTTGTTGATGCTGCTGCCGTCAGAGATGACAGCAGCTCAGGAGGCTATCGACACCCTTCAGAAAGCGGTCTACTCCGCAGATGCAAGAGTAGAATCACCTCTCTCTGCTGACGAGGCAGCAGAGGCGTACAGGACTGGCGACTATGAGAAAAGCATTGAACTGTATGAATCGATTGTGGTCGGAGCGCTCTCGGAGAACCGGGAGTCGGCAGCCCTCTACTACAACCTGGGGAATGCCTATTTCAGGGATAACCAGTTGGCAAAAGCCCTCCTGAACTATGAACGGGCCCATCTGCTGGATCCCGGTGATGGTGACATCCGGCATAACCTGCGTTTTGCACAAAACAGGACGGAGGACCGTATTGAGCAGGCAGGCACTTTCTTCCTGAAGGAGTGGTTCAAAGGAGTGAGAGACCTCAACAACTCCAATCGCTGGGCTGTGATTAGCATCATCCTCTTTCTGCTGGTGCTGATCTGCGTGGCTATTTTTCTGTTCCTGCGCATCCTCTGGGCAAGGAAAGCCGCTTTTTACAGCGGTCTTGTATGGCTGGTGCTGATGATAGCAACCATGACCTTCGCTTTTAGCCAGAAAAGGGAACGTCTACAACGTGACGAAGCCATCGTGATGGTGGGGGCAGCAACGGTGAACGCATCCCCCGACCGGAACAGCAACCCTCTGTTCGAACTGCACGAGGGGGCAAAGGTGAAGATCAGAAACAGCGACGGCAACTGGTACGAGGTGGAGATTGCCAACGGCAGCGTAGGCTGGACTGAGAAAGATAATGTAGCGGTTATCTAAAATGTTGGCGGCAAAGCCATGTCACCCCGATCATCAGTCCCAAAAATTAACGGTATAAACGTAATCAAATGAAAGAGACAATTGAGAATATACTCCCCCTGGAAAGAGATCTTTTTCTTCTGCTTAACGGAAGTGAGTCTCCCTTCCTGGATGACTGGATGTGGACTGTGAGCGGCCGTTTTGTCTGGATCCCGCTCTTTCTGGTCATCCTATTCCTCTTTTTCTACAAGACCCCCCGCAAACAGGCACTGCTTGTCTCACTCTTCATCATCCTGGTGTTCGTGGCGAGCGATCAGTTCTCATCAGGTCTCTGTAAGCCTTTTTTTGAGCGTTATCGGCCTACCCATCACCCCGACTTCAAAGAACTGGTTGATATTGTCAACGGCTATCGGGGGGGTAGATATGGCTTTATCTCCGGACATGCCACCAACAGCTTCGGCCTGGCCGTGTTTCTCTCCCTGCTGTTCCGAAACCGCGCTGTTACCCTTACCACTCTCAGCTGGGCTGCGCTTAACAGCTACACGCGCGTCTATCTGGGGGTGCACTTTGTCTCCGATATCCTGGCTGGAATGCTGGCCGGGACTCTTCTGGCTTTCCTGCTCTATCGACTGATGATGCTCCTGATGAAACGAACGACGGCGATTCAGCCTGCCACAGCTGTTACTCTCTACAGTCGCCGCCATGGTAATTGGCTTGCTCTGTTTATCCTCAGTTATCTCTTCCTGCTGACGCTGTTCAGTCCCCTGTTGTCCTCCCTCCCTCACTAAGAAAAAAAGCCTTACGGATTCCTCTTTTTTCACAAAGATTTTGTGGAAAAAGTTTGGAATATCTATTTTTTTCCGTATGTTTAAGCCATCAAATAAATCTACGTCGCATTATCAACTAAAAAATAAAAAGCCATGGCAAGAACAATTACCTTTAATGAGCTGAGAGATCTGAAAGACAAACTCCCTGATGGTAGTATCCACCAAATAGCAGCGGAGCTGGAAATGAAACCCGAAACCGTAAGGAACTATTTTGGCGGATACAATTACAAGGAAGGCAAAAGTGTGGGGATACATATTGAACCGGGACCGAATGGTGGTATTGTCGTACTGGATGATACCACAATTTTTGATAAAGCACTTAAGATTCTGGGGCTGGATGATTACCCGGAACCCGATCCGGTATCTGAAGTGACGGAAGAGGACGAAAAGTGACTTGACTTAAACCTGTGATTGTTTTTTTAATTAGGTTTTTACATGACAGATGTAGTCTCTGACGGCAGCTGTCCCAACGGAATGCAGTATGGAAAAAGATCATAAAAATCATGATGAGAAGATGGTCACGGTTGCCATTCATAGCTATGACAAGGCTCATATCCTTAAGACGATTCTGGAGTCTGAGGGTATTCCGGCAGTGATTCACGGTGTCAGGATGATTGAACCGGTGGTACCGGGTAACGTGCGGGTGAGAATCAACGAGAGCGACCTGCCGCGGGCCCTGAAGATTATTGAAGAACTCGATTTCACCGAACAGGATGATAAGATGTTGCAAAGGGAGAACAAGAAAGAGATACTGGTACCGGTCGATTTTTCCGATTTCTCGCTCACTGCTTGTGCGTTTGCATTTCGTCTGGCATATGACCTTGATTGTGAAGTGAAACTGATGCATGTTTTCTTTACTCCTTTTTATCCTGCCTCTGTACCTTTCGGTGATTCCTTCGCCATACAGCCGGCAGACAAGACAATTTATCAGGATGTGAAGAGCAAAACGGAGAAAGAGATGCAACAGCTGGTCGCCAGGATCAAGGAGCAGGTCACCAAGGGAATCCTCCCCGACGTGCCGTTCCACACACAACTGGTGGAGGGACTTCCCGAAGAGGAGGTCATCTCCTACTCCAAGAAGATCAGGCCCACGGCTATCGTCATGGGCACACGGGGGCGCAATGCCAAGGAACTGGATCTCATTGGCAGCGTCACAGCTGAGGTGATGGATGGTTCCCGTACACCGGTGTTTGCGATACCGGAAGGTACACAGGTGCAGGGGGTGGCACAGATGAAAACCATCGTCTTTCTCACCAATTTCCAGGAACGCGAATTCAAGGCGTTCGATATCATGATGCAGTTCCTGAAACCCTATCAGGTAAAGGTTTATCTGGCACATATCGCCAAAAAGGAAGATGTGTGGAACGAGATCAAACTATCGGGTATTCAAAAACGATTTGCTGAGCTCTATCCACATCTGGTCACCGAATATCGGCTGATTGATCAGAACATCGGGTTGGAGGAGTCGCTGGAGAAGTTTGTGAAAGAACATCAGATCGATATGATCTCCCTTTCCAGCTCCCGGAGAAACATCTTTGCACGGATGTTCAACCCCGGCATCGCCCGCCGTATGCTGTTTCACTCAGATACACCGTTACTGGTGATCAAAGGGATGTGAATCATATGGTACCACACAAAAAAAAGGGTCTCTTTCAACGGAAACCCTTTTTTTATTTGTGAGAGGTTTTTTGTATGCTCTTACTGAATACCCAGCTTGGTCTTGACCAGCGGGGTGATATTCACAGCTGAGGGACTGACGTAGACGATGGGTGATTGCATGGTAGAGACATCGAAGACAAAAGTATAATTGTTTTCATCCCCTACCGCCTTGATTGCATCGGCAATCTTTTTGTTGATGGGTTCCAGCAACGTCTGTTGCAATTGCTGCATCTCCTGCTGGCTGTTCTGCAGATAAACCTGGTATCTCTCCTGGATCTGCGCCAGTTGTTTTTGCTGATCCTGCTGCACGGCTTCTGATGTGGCTCTGTTCTTGTCGAACTCCTCTGCTTTTTTGTTGAACTCATCCACCAAGGCCTGCCCATTCTTGGAGATCTCCTCCTGCTTGCTACTCAGCTGTGTTTCAACTCCGGAAAGCTCCGGCATGACAGAGAAAACCTCCTGTGCGTTGATATACGCGATTTTCACATCCTGTGCCACAGCTGCCAGAGGTGCCAGGGCAATCATACAGATCAATAATTTTTTCAACATGATTCTATTTGTCAATTTATAGTTTATAATGCTCACTTAAAGAGGTCACAAAGATACACTTTTATTTTTAATAGCCTAACCGTGCGAGTACCAGATCACTGATATCGATGGAGGGAGAGGCAAAAATCACCGAGGTGGCAGAAGCACGATCCACTACCATGGCATATCCCTGTTCAGTGGCAATCTCTTTTATCGTTTCATAAATGCTGTCCTGAATCGGTTTGATCAGCTTCTCCTGCTGTTCGAACAATGCACCCTGGGGACCGAAATACTGGTTACGCAGTTCCTGGATCGCATTCTCCTTTGCCACAATCTCGTTTTCCCGTTTGGTTTTTTCGCTGCCAGCCAGGAAGACCAGATCGGCCTGGTATTTCTTGTACATGGCATTGACAAGCTCTACCTCCTTGTCCACTTCGCTTTGCCATTCATCCGACATGGCTTCCATCTGCTTGTTGGCGCTTTCATAGGTGGGGATCCGTTTCAGGATGTACTCCATATCAATCAGTGCATACTTCTGCGCATAACTGTTCCCCACTGATAGAGTCAACAAAAGTCCCAAAATAAACAATACTCTTTTCATATTTCTTCTTTTTAATGTTTGAAACAGGTGAATCTGATAATAGAGACGATTGTAAAGGTATAACGTTTAGAGCAAGGTGCGTAAAAATTGTTAAAGAGTCAGGCATCAGAATTCCTGCCCGATGATGAAGTGGAACTGACCACCCCCTCTTTGACGGCTGCCTGTGCCATATACAGTGTCAAACCCGTAGGCCCAGTCAATACCCATCAGCCCGATCATCGGCAGGAAGATACGGGCGCCGACACCTGCTGACCGTTTCAGGTCGAAGGGGTTGAGGTCTTTCACTTCATACCAGGCATTACCGGCCTCAAGGAAGGCAACTCCATAGATGGTGGAATTGGGTTCCAGAATAAAGGGATAACGAACCTCCAGGCCAAGGCGTGTGTAGGCTCTCGCCTGCTGCGCAATGGAGTTGTTCTCGTACCCTCTCAGGGCAATATTCTCGGTGGCAAAGGAGGTGGAATAACCACTCATGCCGTCACCCCCCACGTCGAAGGTCTCAAAGGGGGTCAGCTTGTTTTTGTTGTAGTGACCCAGGACCCCGAACTCAACCCTGGTGGCAAGCACTGGTGTGCGCTTCACCGTAGAGGGTGTCAGTGGGGTGAAGGTACGGATCTTCAACTTCCACTTGTGGTACTCGTTCCAGCGGTATTTCTCCGGGTTGCTGTAGGCCAGGGTGCTGTAATCCTTCCCGTCCCAGAGGGAGAAGGGTGGGGTGGCACTCACGCTCAGGGTGAACTGTGACCCGGTACGGGTGTAAATCGGGTTATCGGTAGAGATACGTGAGAGAGTGAAGCCGAGCGTGATGCTGTTGCTGACACCAGTCTGAAAGGGGAACTGATTCCATGACCAGTTCTTCAGCCCATAGCGCTGGAAGCCCAGCTCCCCCATGAACTGAAAGTAGTCGTCGGGCCATTCCAGGCGCTTGCCATACCCCAGCGAGAGACCCAGCATGCTGAAGACCTGATTGGGGTCATAGGCATATTCCGCCATATCCTGATATCCGCCGCCATAACCGCCGTATCCGCCATAACCGCCGTATCCGCCATAACCGCCATAACCGCCGTATCCGCCGTAATTGCCATACCCGTACATATAGGGGTTGTAGTAGCTGTTCTGCGAATAGTAATCACTGTTGAGGCCGGTATAGCGAGAGTAATAGGCACTTACGGAGAGGTTGTTGGGTCTTTTCCCGCCAAACCAGGGTTCCATGAACTGGAACTGGTAAGATTGGTAGTAACGACCGTTTGTCTGTGCGCTCAGCACCAGTGTCTGTCCTTCACCCTGTGGAATGATCCCCCTGTGCATGGAGGGGTTGAGCAGGTTTTGCAGCGAGAAGTTGTTCAGCTTCAGGCTCAACTTACCCACCAGGCCGGTGACACCCCATCCGGCGGAGAACTCAATCTGGTCGTTGCCCTTCGAGGTGAGCGGGTAGGTGATATCTACCGTGCCATCTTCCGGGTTGGGGTTGATACCGCCCGAGATATCGGCAGAGAGTGCTTCCGGGTCGAAGTGTCCTGTCTGTGCGATCTCACGCACCGAACGGAGCAGGTCCTCCTTGCTGAAGACCGCTCCCGGCTTGGTACGCAGCTCGCGGCGGATCACATCTTCGTAAAGGCGGTCGTTACCCTGTATGATTACCCGTTTGATGGTGGCCTTGGGTCCCTCCACCACGCGTAGCTCCAGGTCTACCGAGTCTTTTTCGATGTTGATCTCCACCGGATCGATATTGGAAAAGAGATACCCGTTGTTCTGATAAAGGTTCACCGCCGCATCTTCATCCACAATCAGACGCTCCTGTAGTTTCTTCTGATTGTATACATCACCGGGTGTCATGTTGAGCAGTTGCCCAAGTTGTGCCGAGGGATACTGCGTGTTACCCACCCAGTTGATGGAGCGGATATGATATTGAGGTCCTTCCTCCAGGGCGATCTCAATGTTGACTGTTTTCTCGTCATGCTTGTAGACCGTGTCGCGGATGATCTCCGCATCACGGTAACCCTTCTCGTGATATTTGCTGATCAGATTCTTTTTGTCTTCCTCATAGAGATCCTCTACGAATTTCTTGGCACGGAACAGGTTGCGAAGCCTCCCTTTCTCATTGGTCTTTTTCATCGCCCATTTCAGCTGGTTGTCACTCAGTGCCTCATTGCCATCGATGAGGATGCTGTTCACTTTCAACTTCTCTTTCTTGTCGACACTGATCTCCAGAACCACCTGATTTCGTTGTGTGGTGTCGGGGCGCTGGAAGATGCGTATCTCAGCGTCGCCGAACCCTTTCTCGTCGAAGAAGCTTTTGATCATTGTCTCCGCACGGTTGATCTGGGGTGGCGTGATCTGGTTCCCTTTCACAAAACCAATCTTCTTCTCTATGTCATCCTGCTCGCTTTTCTTCATCCCGAAGTAACGAATGTCGGCTACCCTGGGACGGTCGGTGAGACGGATCTCCAGCCACACACTGTCACCCTCGACCCTGGTCTGAAGGATCTTCACATCGGAGAAGAGTCCCTGGCGCCAGAATCGTTTCAGTGCTCCGGTGATCTCTTCACCCGGTATCTGTATCTCCTGCCCTTTAGCCAGTCCGGAGAAACCGACCAGCACGAATTTCTGGTCCTCATACATGGTGCCTTCCACACCGGTTACATCGATATCGGCAATGATATTTTTTCGGGGTGGTGCCGTGTAATTCACATTCAACTCAGAGGGCAGGTCGACAGAAATGGTGTCATTCTGTTGGGCCAGGATTGTTGCCTGTGAAAGTATGGTGGCTAGTAAAAGTAATGAGAATGTTCGCTTCAACATTGTGGTGATTTTATTCTTTACGCTGACTCTCAGGAGGTCAGTTTCGATTCATTATTGTTCGTATTCGATCTGTTCGCTTATCTTACCATACCGTCTTTCCCGTTTCTGGAATTCGAGAATCGCTTTGTAGAGCTCTTCATCGTTGAAGTCAGGCCAGAAGGTATCCGTGAAATAGAACTCGGTATAAGCACACTGCCACAGCAGAAAATTGCTGATACGCTGCTCCCCTCCGGTACGGATCAACAGATCCGGATCGGGTAGCGCATGGGTGGAAAGATAGTTGTCGATCGTCACTTCGCTGATCTCTTCTTCCTGGAGAGTGCCGCTCTTCACATCGTTACAGATCTTTTTGACAGCTTCTGTCAGCTCCCACTTGGAGGAATAACTGAGGGCGATTACGAGGGTGAGTCTCTTCCCCCCGGCTGTTTCCTGAATGCACTCCTGCAAAGTTTCCCGCACATAATCGGGTAATCGTTCTATATTGCCTATCGCAATAATCCGCACACCATTTTTCTTCAGATCTGCTGTCTCCCTTGTCAGGGCGTAGACCATCAGATCCATAAGTCCATTCACCTCGTCTGAGGGCCGACGCCAGTTCTCAGTGGAAAAAGCATAAAGGGTGAGGTATTGAATAGATGCTGTGGAGGCGGCTTCTACCACTCTCCTGATCGCTTCCACACCTTTTTTGTGTCCTTCGCTTCTGTCCAGACCCCTGGTTTTCGCCCAGCGTCCGTTTCCATCCATGATGATGGCGATATGGGCAGGCAAGCGTTTATGGTCCAGTTTGTCAATCAACGACATCTCTTGTTGGCTGTTTAATTGTTCCCACAACAGGGATCCTGGCGAAAGCCAAAATCCCAGGTAAGGTAGATCATTGTGATGGAATACCAGTCCTTGTTCTTCAGAAGAGAGCTTTGGATGCCATAGGGATCTTTCAGGCCCGCATCGTTTCCGTCATCAGTGACATCCAGGTCATCACCGAACAGCTTCCTCATCGAAAATTCTATTCCGATATTCATCCTGTTTTTAATTTTGTATTTCAATCCCGCTCCAAAAGGGATGCTCGCATTCAAAAATAACCGTTCACCCGAAGCCCCGGTGATACCCACACCGGCCAGCAGATAGGGGGTATAGCGTTTGGTTTGAAGGTAATCATACCGGTCGCTATAGGGCAGAAAATTGAATTCAACTTGTGCTCCCGTCTCAACGAAGCTTCTCTTAAAGGCATAACTGGTCCCATTGGGGAAGTAATTGTTGCTGCTGGTGGTATTTCCCGAGAGAGTCCCCGCCAGTATGTTTGTCTTCACAGCCCAATGGAGGCTGATGTTATAGCGCAGTAAGAGACCGCCCGTGACGCCAGGATGGAGGTAGGGTCTGTTCCTGTTGGCATCACCCATATAAAAGGAACAGCCTGTAGCTCCTCCTACCTCGTATCGGTACTCCTGAGCATGGAGCCCTGTCGTGATAAACAGGCAGCATAGCAGGGTGACCCTTAAGGAGCGCATCTTACATTCCGTTAAACTTATTGAGGCGACCCCTCCATACATCCGTCAATTGAGCCTGCTCAGCAGATATTCCGCCGAATATCCATATATAGTTTTCCGAATCGGTGATGACCGAAGCATTGGAACGCTTGGTGAATCCCGCAGGGAAAGCCTGATTTTCTTCTGCCTCCTCCCAATCCAGTCCGAAGTTCCCGGAAAAGAAAAGAATGTTTCTTTCCGTCGAGGGTGTCATCAGATAGGGTTTGTTGTCATAATAGAACAGTGTACTGCTCTGCAAAATGAGTGATGAGGTCATCCTGGAGAGAATGGAGGTGATGGTACCCTCTTTTTTCTGCAGGATCCAGATCTGATTGGAGAGACTGTTGTCTGTTGTGTTTCCACCTGCCAGCAGGAGGTATTTCACAGAATAGGATGTGGGATCATCTACCTTCGTGGTTGTGAAACCATTCACCGGGATATGATCGGGCACCTTGTTCATCACCGTTACCTCTGTGAAATCGGTTGTCTCTGCGAAAAAGAGCATATTGTCCTGTTCAACTGCCAGCAGTAACTTATCTTCACCCGGGGCCGGAAGCGTACCATAGAGTGCCCCTATCTTGTGAGAGCCGGGAACGCTGTTCCAGGCAATCCCGTCGGTGGAATGATACAAGGTGTATCCCGCAGGATCCAGCATGAAGATTGTGCCATCATTGACAGTGGCTGTCGAGAGATCAGTGGTTGAGGGCAATCCCGCAATATTGAGTGAGTGCCATACAGGTTCATTCCCGGGTTCGGTCATCACCGCTTCAATGCGCTCCGTGCTTTTGTAGTAGGTGATGAGGTTGCCATTGAAAGCAATACTGTTTTGTGACAGGGGAGCTATGGGTAGAAAGTTCGTATGAAGCTGCTGCCAGTTGATGATGAAGGGGTCCTCTTGGTAGATGTTCAGCTCGAAGCTGTACTCCTTTGTATGAATGCCATCAGGGGCAGTGGTGGTGATCTTGCGGAGCTGGTTGACCGCTACCGAGTCTGATTCGCGCCAGGGTGAGGGACTCTCCTGATCGAGCGTCAGCAGCACCTGTGAAAAAGGGCTGTATGAACTGGCTCCTCTCAACGACAACAATACGCTGTCAATGTGGAACAGATAGGGCAGAGGCTCCTTGTTGAAGATCTTCCCGTTGATCTGGTCAATGGTGAATTGAGTTGCTGTCAACAAGCTGGCAGTGTCCGTTTTGGAAGACAGCGTGAGGGCATATATCTGTGCATCGGGTGAATATTCCACATTGTCAGTCGATGAATTCAGGCAAGAGGAGAGGAGCAACAAGGTCATGACAAGCACCGATGTCAAGGGGAAATATTTAGATATCATTTGTTTCAAAAATATTGTACACCAGGTTTAAGTAAGTGCAAAAGTAGAAAGATTTTTCGCTTTAACCATATTAAAATGAATATTTAAAGAAAATTTCGAGTTATTTTACTCTTTAAATGAAACTGCATTGAACCGGCGTAATTTTTTGCTTCTATCATTTCACCTTGTATCTCAGGTGCTTTCACGCCACTGTAAAGCATTATCTCTGATTGTTCCACATAGGCTTCATCCCACAAATCAAGACCGATAAAGCTGTTTAAAAGAGTGGCTCCCCCTTCAACCAACAGTGAGTGGATCTGCTCATTGTAGAGGTGGGTAAGAATCTGCCTGTTGGTCTCTTTGCTGAAGTCAATGATGATCTGTTTCACTTGTGCTGTCGCAGGGAGCGGTTCACGTGCGGAGGCACTGAAAAGAATCGTTGGTGCCATACCGTTAAACAATGCCGCGTTGGAGGGAATCCTGTTCTCCCGGTCAATCACAATGCGGGTGGGATGTGAACCAAACCATTTCCGGGAGGTCAACTGCGGATCATCAAGTAGAGCTGTGTTGGTTCCTACCAGGATGCCCTGCAGCTGCGTGCGAAGCTTATGCACAATGGTTTGAGTGAGAGGGTTGGAGATCATTGCGGGAGCTCTCTCCTGAAGCGAGCTGCGCAGGTGATCCATATAACCGTCATGGCTCTCTGCCCATTTCAGGGTGACGTAGGGTCTCTTGTAGAGCTGGTTGACGAAGAAGACTCTGTTGAGCTCGCGAGCCTCCTGCTCGAGTAACCCCACGGTTACCTCGACACCCCCCGCCCTCATCATGGTGATGCCTTTTCCCGATACCATCGGGTTGGGATCGGTCACTGCCACCACCACCCTGGGGATCCCACGGGCTACGATGAGCGCCGCGCAGGGGGGTGTTTTACCGTAATGGGAACAAGGCTCCAGCGAGACATAGAGGGTGGCATCGCTGAGGAGTGACGGTTCGCGTACCGAGTCAATGGCGTTCACCTCCGCGTGAGGACCCCCGTAATGGTGGTGATACCCCTCGCCAATGATCCTGTCATGCGAAACGATGACCGCTCCCACCATCGGGTTTGAACCGGTGAAACCGGCTCCTTTGCGCGCCAGCTGTAGGGATCGCTCCATATAGATGGATTGTATGCTCATTTTTTCTATCTTTGCTATTTGGATGAACTACTGTTGTGTAACAGGGTTCACGGCTTGAATAAATTGACCTGTTATGCTGCAGAACCTACGATATATCCGGCAAGAGCTGGGTGAACACTATTCCCAATCCGAGAGATCCACCCTGGCCCGTATCATCCTTGAAGAGGTGAGTGGCCTCACTTTTGCGGACATAACCTCTGGCAAAAGTAGCAATTTATCCGTTTCGCAAAGCCGTAAAATGAAACAGATTATTGCCAGGTTGAAAAATGGAGAGCCATTTCAGTATGTACTGGGCAAAACCACCTTTTATGGCCTTGATTTTGTTGTGGGAAGAGAGGTGCTGATTCCCCGTCCTGAGACAGAAGAGCTGGTGGAGTGGATCATTGACGACAACGGAGCGAAACCAATAACCATCCTGGATATCGGTACAGGCAGTGGTTGTATCGCCATTGCGCTGGCAGCAAACATCCTGAATGCAAGCGTGCATGGCTGGGACATCTCGTCAGCGGCATTGAAGATGGCGGAGGAGAATGCCCACCGGAATAAGGTACAGCTGTTCTTTACGCAACAGAACCTGTTCGACCCGGTACCTGCCGCACCACAATTTGACCTGATTGTGAGCAATCCTCCCTATATCACCGAATCGGAGAGAGAAACGATGGATTCCACAGTGACTGACCATGAACCGGAGGAAGCATTGTTTGTTCCGGACAGCGATCCGCTGCTCTTCTATAAGCGCATAGCATCATTGGCTGAGGGGTTGCTCAATGAGGGTGGAAGGCTCTTCTTTGAAATCCATCGCTGCAGAGGGGCGGAGGTATGTACGATGCTTCAGGAGAAATGTTTTCGGGAGATTGAACTAAGAAGAGATCTCTCAGGTAATGATCGGATGGTAAGGGCGGTTAAAAAATAGGAACGATGGAGCGGCAAAAGAAAACAGTTACACCGGAACAGGCATATGCCCGCATGACACGTCTCTGTGCCAGGAAAGAGTATGCTCCCTTCGACATCCGGCAGAAACTGAAGCGGATGGAGCTTTCAGACGATGTCACTGAAACAGTGATTACCCGCCTGACACAAGCACGATATCTCGATGAGAGACGCTTTGCGGAGAGTTATATCCGCGACAAGCTACAATTCAACAAGTGGGGAAAGCGGAAGATTGAGATGCATCTCGTCATGAAGAGGATCGCTCCGGCAGTGATCCGTGACGCCTTTACCCGGTTCCCTGAATCCCAACTTATCGACTCACTTCCGGATCTGTTGCAAAGAAAAATGAAGACGATTACCGGAGCCACCGAGTATGAGCGGAACGGGAAGCTGATTCGTTATGCCCTGGGGAGAGGTTTTCCAATGGATGAGATCATCCGTTGTTTGAAAAAAATGGATATTGATTCATACCCTGATGAGTCGCAATGACCTGTTAAGCGAGTTTTTTTCACTCTTTTTCCCGAAGGTGTGTGCCGTGTGCGGTGAAGAGCTTCTTTCGTCAGAAGAGTCTCTGTGCTTGCGATGTATGTATAAGCTGCCGCGCACAAACAACTTCCGGGAAAAGGAGAATGCCGCGGAGAAGCTGATGGCGGGCCGTATCCCTTTTGAGCGCATTGCCACCTTCTGTGTCTACACAAAGGGTGGGGTACTGCCACCGCTGATCCATCAGCTGAAGTATCATCAACGGAAGGAGATAGGGCTTCTGCTGGGACGATTGTTCGGTGAGGATCTCTCGGGAAGCCTCTTCCTCGAACCGGTTGAGATGATCGTACCGGTACCGTTGCATCCCCGTAAGGAGAGACAGCGGGGGTATAACCAGGCTTATCTGATTGCGAAAGGGCTCTCCGAAGCTACCGGTCTCCCCTTGTCGACCGGCAATCTCATTCGTGTCATTTACAATCCCACACAGACACGTCGAACCCGCACACAGCGTTGGGAGAACGTACGGGATATCTTCAGGATTGCCCATCCGGAATTCTTTCAAGACAAGCACCTCTTATTGGTTGATGATGTGATAACCACCGGCTCTACCCTCGAAGCCTGCGGCATCGCACTGAACCGTTGCCGGGGTGTTAAGATCAGCATTGCCACGCTTGGAGAGGTCTTTTAAACCATTTTTTCGTGTAAATGATCTGATTTATGGATGAAAAGCGTATTTTTGTGTTTCATCTGAATTAACGCTCCTCATTATGCAAAACGTTCAAAAACTGACAGCTGAAAAACTGCTGAGAATAAAAGCAATCAAGTTACAGCCCTCTAACCCCTTTACATGGGCATCGGGCTGGAAATCACCCATATACTGCGACAATCGTAAGCTGATGTCCTATCCTGCCATCCGCAATTTCATCAAAGTGGAATTTGCCCGTCTCATCATGGAGAAATACCCTCAGGCGGATGCCATCGCAGGTGTCGCCACGGGAGCCATCGCCCCCGGTGTGCTGGTGGCTGATATCATGGGTCTCCCCTTCGTCTATATCCGTGCAACCCCAAAAGATCATGGTCTGGAGAATCTGATCGAGGGGGATCTGAAACCGAAACAGAAGGTTGTGGTGATTGAAGATCTGGTCTCTACCGGTGGCAGCAGTCTCAAGGCGGTGGAGGCCATTCGCCGCGACGGGTCGGACGTGCTGGGTATGGTGGCAGTCTTCACCTACGGATTCCCCCACGCCCTGCAGCGCATGCAGGAGGCAAGGGTTGAGCTGACCACGCTCTGCGACTATGACGCAATCCTCGATGAAGCGCTTGCCACCGATTACATTGATGAGTCGGAACTGAAGACTTTGCAGGATTGGCGCAAGGATCCTGAAAATTGGGGTCAAACACCCAAAAAAGCCAAACGATGACTGAATTTATAAGCGATGTAAAGACCATCCTGTACAGCAATGAAGATGTCTTCCGGGTATTGTCTGACCCCCGTAAGCTGGAGTTGCTGCAGCACAAAATACCAAAAGATAAAATCAAGGATCTTACCTTCGATGATGATTCAATCTCTTTTCGTGTCGACCCGATTGGGATGGTCCGCTTTCTTGTGGTGGAGCGTGAGCCCCATAAAACGGTAAAGTTGAAATCGGAGAAGCTGCCTTTCGATCTTTTTCTCTGGATCCAGTTGGTCTCAAAAGGGGAGAAGGACACGAGGTTGCGGATGACACTGCGTGCAGAGCTGAACACCTTTATTCAGGGAATGGTTGAAAAACCGATGAGAGAGATGATGGAAAAGGCCACTGAGGCCCTTGCCATCCTCCCTTACGATCAGTTATAGGGTTCCTCTCTCTTCAGGTAAAGCGCAGCGTCACTTTTTCACCCTGTTGCAACGGGATCAGGATAAAACCATCCTCATCCGACAACTCTTTGCCTTTCATCGTCACGGTTGTGATGTGGTCGGGCATCTTTATCCTGAAAGTGTGATCTGCTGTGGCCCTGATCTCTATGCGTTTCAGCATGTTCTGCTTCCAGCTGGCATCCACCTCAGCTCCACCCCGGACCCGTAATCCACGGAAGTTACCCTCCGACCAGTTGTCAGGAAGTGCCGGCAGCAGGTGGATATAACCGTCGTGACTCTGGATAAGCATCTCGGCGATGCCGGCCGTACCCCCAAAATTGCCATCTATCTGGAAGGGGGGGTGGGCGCAGAAAAGGTTTGGGTAGGTGCCTGCACCGCGTATGTATTGCGTATTGCTCCCTCCGGCAGGTACCAGGAGACTTTTTAACAGCTTATAGGCTCTGTTGCCGTCGTGCAAACGGGCCCAGAAGTTGATCTTCCATGCGCGGGACCAACCCGTGCCTTCGTCGCCCCTTCGGTTGAGCGTCATCTTCGCGGCCTCTGCCAGCTCAGGTGTGGTCACCGGCGATATCTGGTTGGAAGGATGCAGTGCATAGAGGTGTGACACATGTCGGTGTTGGGGATCCTCTTCCTCGTAATCCTCCAGCCACTCCTGGAGATAACCCTTGGGACTGATCTGCATCGGTGGCAGTTGGGGTAGTGCCTCCCTGATCCTCTTCACTGTCTCATCCTCGATCCCGAGGATCTCGGATGCTGAAAGGAGATTGGTGAACAGCTCACGGATGATCTGCACATCCATGGAGGGACCCATGCATACATAAACCGGTTCTTCACTGTTGCCGGGGAGATAGAACGCGTTTTCCGGTGAGGAGGAGGGAGCTGTCACCAGCCAGCCGTTTTTGGGTTCACGGATCATACTGCTCAGGAAAAAGCGAGCGGCACCTTCCAGTATCGGATATACTGATCGCAGGGTAGTCTCGTCGCCGCTGAAAGCATATTGTTCCCATAGATGCTGGCAGAGCCAGGCCCCTCCGGTGTTGGTGGCACCCCATGAGGCATGCTCCCCGGGTGCGGTGAATTGCCAGGGATTGCTCATCATATGGGCAACCCATCCCTCTGCACCATAGAAGGTGGATGCAGTGGCTTCTCCCGATTCAACCAGCGATTCGGTGTAAAGGGTCAACGGCTTGTGCAGCTCGGCAAGGTTGCACACCTCTGCCGGCCAGTAGTTCATCTGCAGGTTGATGTTGAGGTGGTAATCACCGTTCCATGGTGTCTGCAACTGGTTGGCCCACAATCCCTGCAAGTTGAGAGGGAGGCTGTTCTCACGCGTGCCGCTGATCATCAGATAGCGTCCGTACTGGAAATAGAGGGCTGCGAAAGCGGGATCATCGCTGGTTTGAAACGCGGAGAGACGCCTTGGGGTGGGAGTCTTGTTATCCTGCTCTCCCAGGTTGAGCTCCACACGGTCGAACTTCTCGCGGTATGCCGCGATATGTGCCTCTCTCAGCTTCGGGAATGGCTTCCTGGCAGCGTCCGATAACAGGTTGTCAACAGTGGTGCGGTAATCATCGTTCAGCAGATCGGTGGCGGTGGAGATCAGCAGCAGCACCTCATCGGCACCCTCAACCCTGAGCGACTGGCCCTCCTGCGAAGTGATTCCTCCTATGTTGATCATCTCCAGGCGGGTGAGGTAACGTACGCCCTTGTCTCCGTTGTTGCCGTCGTTCAGCTGCCCCTCCATCCGGATTCCCTTCTCCTCGAGTGTGACGGTGGCTCTCTCGTGTCGCCTGAGCTCCACATCAAACGAGACCGCCTCTTTCCTGTCTGCCCCGATCCGAACCAGCAGCAGGTCATCGCTGTGCGATGCCAGATATTCCCGGGTGTAGGTGGTACTCCCTGCGGTGAAGCGTGTGGCAGCCAGCGCATCGTTCAGTGAGAGACTCCGCTCATAATGCATGATGCTGTCCCCTTCGGGATAGGTATGGGTGAGCAGCAGTTCACCTACCATCTGGAAAGAGCCGTAGGGAGCATCCTTGCTGTTGCCGTGGGCTGATCCCTGACCACCGCAGCGGAAATGCGCATACATCAGCTTTTGTGCTTCCAGGTTGTCACCCTCCAGCAGCAGCTGTCTGATCACCGGCAGATATTCAATGGCTTCGTGGTTGAGTGCTTCGGGATCCTCGCTGCCGGACCACATGGTGATGTCGTTCAGCACAATCATCTCCTGCTCCACACCTCCGTCGGGCATCATGCCTATGCGACCGTTGCCCAGAGGCAGCGTCTCTTCCCAGGTATTGGCCGGTGTGTCGTAGTGTAATGCAAGCTCCTGTCCGTTTGGTTGTTTGTTGCAGCCTGGTGATAACAGCAGTAGCACCATCAGGGGAATCAAAGGAAATTTTCTCATCGGTTTTCAATTAAAAAAGTATCAGTCAGACGTATGTCGTTTGAGGCGGCACCGATCATCACGGTAAATATTCCCGGCTCAATCACCTTTTTCATCTGTAGGTTGTAGAGTGCCAGATCGGATCCTGTCAGGCGGAAATGGACCCTCTTCGTTTCTCCCTTCGCCAGATGGATCCTGTCAAAATCCTTTAACTGAATGGGTGCGGTCGCCACCGAGCTGACGTTGTCGCGGAGATAGAGCTGTACCACCTCATCACCCTCCCGTTCACCACTGTTGGTTACCTGACAGCTGACTGCCACATGGTCCTCCATCACATCTATCGTGAGGTCACTGTAGGTGAAACGGGTGTAGCTCAAGCCGAAGCCGAACGGGTAGAGGGCACTGCTGCTCCCGTCGATATAGGGAGCCAACCTCCCCAGTGAGTAGTAAACCGGCAGCTGGCCCTCCGAGCGGGGGATCGAAACCGGTAGTCTCCCGGCAGGGTTCACCTCGCCAAACAGGATGTCGGCTATGGCATTCCCCCCCTCCTGCCCGGGGTACCAGGCCGTAAGCAGTGCATCCGCTTTTGCCGAAGCATTGTTCATGTTGAGTGGTCTGCCCTGGATGTAGAGCACGATCAGAGGCTTACCGGTTTCGGCCATCGCATCGAGCAATATCTCCTGGTCTCCCAGCAGGCGGAGGGTGCTTCGGTCGTAGCCTTCACCCGACTCCATATCCGGGAGGAGAGCATCCTTCTCTTCAGTGACTGTTGCTGCACCGGTCTCCAGGTACTCCGTACGAAAGTCACGGGCACTCGAGCCGCCCACCACCAGCAGGATGACATCGGACTGACGGGCAATGCTGACCGCCTCCTCAATATTGCTTTGTGTGGTGTCGCGGATGGCACAGCCTCTGGCATAGCGAACGACAGTATGCGGAGAAACCGCATTTCTGATGCCGTCGAGCAGCGTCACGATGTTGCCTCTATCCTGCGGAGCGGTATAATCGCCCAGTTGGTTGTATATGTTGTCGGCGTTGGGACCGATCACGGCAATGGAACGCACATCTCTCGGGAGAGGAAGCAGCTCCTCTTCGTTTTTGAGCAATACCGTTCCCTGTCGCGCGACCTCCCGTGCGAGCACCTTGTGTGGCTCTCTTCTCACCACACTGGCTGCCTGTGCGGGTTCAACATATGGGTTCTCAAAGAGACCCATTTCAAACTTCAATCGCAGGATGTGGGACACTGCCCTGTCGATCTCCTCCATGGTGATGAGCTGCTCCTCCAGCGCTTTCATCAGGTGTCTCCCGTAGGCATTGCCGCCGAGGTCTGCATCTACCCCTGCCCGCAGTGCCATCGCAGCCGCATGCTTCACGTCGGGAGCCGCACGATGGGTGCCGGCGATCCCTTCGATGCTGCCCAGGTCTGAGTAAACAAATCCGGTGAATCCCCACTGCTCACGCAGCACCTCCTGCAACAGAAAGCTGTTGGCGGTGCAGGGCACTCCATCAATGGCATTGTAGGAGGTCATGATGCTCATGGCACCGGCATCGATGGCCATCCTGAAAGGCTCCAGGTGGTCACTGAAGAGCTCCCGCAACCCAATCATTGCCTTTTGCCCGTTGTGACCCCCCAACGGTATGCCGTAGGCGGCAAAATGCTTCAGGGTGGAGTAGAGTCGGTGAGGGTATATCCCGTTACCTCCCTGCAATCCTCTTACGAAGGCAGCGCCGAGGCTGCCGGTGAGCAGCGGATCCTCACCGAAGGTCTCTTCCATCCGTGACCAGCGTGGTTCTCTGGCCACATCGAGGATAGGTCCGTATCCTATGTGGGCACCCTGGGCACTCACCTCCACACCAATGGCTGCTGCCATCGTTTCAACCAGCCCCCTGTTGAAGGTGGAGGCCTGTGCCAGCGAGGTGGGAAATACGGTGGTGCCGATGGCCATATGGCCATGGGGTGCTTCTTCGGCAAAGAAGAAAGGGATGCCCAACCGTGTCTCCTCCAATGCATATCGCTGTAGCGCGTTGAGTGCTTCAGCAGCCAGCCTGGGGTTGAGTCCGGTCTCCAGCGTCTTCTGCGTCCAGGGGTCGGCACGCAGGGTTGCCCAGAAGCTACCCGGAGGCATCCGTTGCATCCGTTCTTTAAACTGTGGGGAGGGTTCCACCTGTTCCACACCCTTTTTGTGGTACATCTCCCAACCGGTGGGGGCACAGAGCTGACCAATCTTCTCCTCCGTTGTCATCCTGGCAAGCAGGTCGGCTACACGTTCGTCGGTGGCTGCCGATCTGTTCTTGTAGATAGGCTGTGCCATTGAGAATTGAACTGCTATCAGGAAGCAGAGGCCGGTTATAGAAATTTTCATAATTGATATCGTTACAAAAAGTCCAGTTCTCCGATTGCCAATGATTTCCCATCTCCTGCAATCGCGGTCGCTTCGATCCGGATATATCGGGTTGTTACCGGTTGTGTGAAGCGATGTGTCCGGGGTGTGGGATCATTGATCAGGTTGCCGAACAGAAAGTTCTCCACCGTTTCCCACCGTTCTCCGTCCATACTGACCTGCAGCATTCCCTCTGCCATCATCCCCTCACCATGAACGGTTTGCGGGGTGTAGACCATTGCACTCAACTGCTGTGTCGATCCCAGGTCAATGGCAATATAGTGCGGTTCGGAATTCTCTTCCGATTGCCAGTAGCTGCGTGGATCGGCATCGAAAGCATACAGTGCGGCTCGCCTCTGCTGCTGACTGCTTGCCCTGAGCAATGTCCACTCTTTTTTTGCGAGCCCGAACGCTTCCTGATGTACCGGGCCCTTCATGTCGTTTGTAAACGAAACTGCTTTCAGCTCGTTACGTTCCACCCTTACCGGCTGGGTATATCTGATGGAGGCTTGAGTAGGTTCACTGCCGTCGAGCGTGTAATATATTTCATACCCTCTGTTCAGGTTGCCGGCAGCATTCTCACCATGTGGATTCCAGTTGAAGTCGGACTGCCGGGGTGTGATGGTGACCATGCCTTCTTTGTCTCGTGAGAAGGTGAGCTGCGGCGGCCGCGTTTGGTAATAATGGGCGGAGACATGACTGATGGCCGGATCAAGACGTGAGGCTGTCACACGGATTCGGATCTTTTCTGTGGTGACCTCCGGAAAACGGAGGATTCGCTTGTAACCAATGTTGGTTGCCGTTGCAACCTCCACCCATCCGTCCCCGATCCAGGCATCCACAGCGTGCGCCTCTACCCGTTCACTGTGGGTGGCGATAGCCTCCTGCAGCATCAGACGGTTGATTGTAACGGGAGCAGAGAGCGTCAGCGTCAGTTCACGCGATCTCTCATCCAACAGGAGGTATGTATCAGGATCGCCGTCCAGCAACTCAGCTGCTCCTTCGCCACCTTGTAGCAAATCCACCTCATAGGTCTCCCTGATCCGTTTGCCTACAGCTTCCAGTACAGCCACATCATCAGGCGAGAACCTCCCATCGCGGTTGGGAGGAATGTTGAGCAGGAAAGTGGAGTTTCCACCCACAGAGCGTTCATAGATATCGAACACATCGTCGGCACTTCGCACCTTCTGGTGGGTGTCGTCGCGGTAGAACCATCCTTCACGAATGGAGGTGTTGGTCTCCGCCTGCTGGTAGTGCAGGTATTTACCCTGAAATAGCATCTTACGGGAGCCGAGATCCGTTTCTGTACGGTCGGGGAAGTGGGAGGTGTTGCCCGGATCATCGGGATAGGTGATCACGTTCCACTCGGTGTCACGGGTGGCTCCCGCCTCGTTGCCGCACCAACGGATATCTTCACGCCCGAAAATTACCGCTTTGGGAGCCAGGGTGCGGATCAGCTCTCGCCACGCAGGATAGTTGTAGGTCTGCCCCCCCTTCCTTTTGGGGTGTGCCCCGTCGAACCATACTTCATGAATCTCTCCATATTCGGTCAGGATCTCGAAGAGCTGGTTCAGGAAATATTCGTTGTAGTCATCCACCTCAAAGGTGAAGGTGGTCTTGTTCTTGAACGGTCGTCCCGGCACCTGGCGGGGGATGGTTCGTTTTGTGTATGCACTGAGATTGCCGTAAAGACCTTCCGGATGTTCAATCTGGTAGAGATCTGCCGGTGAGAGGTAAACTCCGAGCTTCAGGTCGTATTTCTTGCAGGACTCAGACAGCTCCCTGAGGATATCTCCCTTTCCGTGGCGATAGCCCGATGACATGATGCCGTGGTCGGTATAGCGGCTCTGCCAGAGGACAAAGCCATCATGATGCTTCACGGTGAGAATGACCATTTTCATGCCTGCGGCTTTCATTGCACGGCACCACTGGTCGGTATCCAGGCTCTTCAGGTCGAAGACACCGGGGTCCTCCATACCGCTGCCCCACTCCTTGCGTGTGAAGGTGTTCGGGCCAAAGTGGATGAATGCGATGAACTCGTTCCGGAGTGCTTCCAACTGATTGTCTGATGGAATCACATGCGCGGCTTTTGCAATGATCAGCTCATGGCTGTCCCCTTCATCTATTTTGATGGTTTGGGCTGGTGTGATGGTCTGTTGTGCCGGGAGAAAGAACGACAACAGAATCATTGTAGAGGTAAGCAGGGATATCCTTTTTATCATAGTTGAATTATATTTATCGGTTGGTTTAGTTGCTAAAAAACCGGAAAATATCGTTATTCAGGCTCAAAAGCAAATACCAGTGGCATGCTACTCTTCTGCAGCTTACGGGGCAGGAACACGCGGGTGCGGTCTCCATTGCTCACCCATTTCATCTTTTTCCCTGTTTCAAGCAGTACAACCCTGCTGCCTTTTGCCGGTCTGTTTCCTTCCCATTCAATCGCAGCAGGCAACTCTCCTGCCGTGTCTGGCAGGAGATGGGCATACATCAATGGCTTCTCCTTGTGGGCCGTAAACCAGATGTTGCCACTCCGGTAGTGCGGTGTGATGCGGGCTTGGTAGACAGCCTCACCGTTTGTATCGAGCCATACCCCTACCTCTTTCAATATCTCTTCCACCTCCGGCTGGATGATCCCTTCCGGTGTGGGTCCCACACCCAGCAGGAGATTACCCCCTTTGGCTACAACTTCGATGAGGAGAGCTGCCACCTGATCTGCAGTCTTGAATTTCGCATCGGGTATCCAGCCCCAATCGCTGCTCAGCGGGATGCAGCTCTCCCAAGGGTGGGTGAGTTGTTTCTCGGGAATGGATCGCTCAGGTGTCTGATAATTCTCATGTCTGCCGCGGATGGTGCGGTCCACGATCAGCAGGTCGGGTTGATGCTCACGGGCCATCGCGGCGATTTTATCCATATTGATCTCCTGCCGGGGAGGAGCTACCCATCCCCCATCGAGCCAGAGGATGTCAATCTCACCATAACGGGTCATCAGCTCCTCAATCTGGTTGAAGGTAAACTGTTTGAATTTTTCCCACCGTTGCGGATGTCGCTCAATCCGGTAGTTGACATTCCTGTTGGGTGTGGCGAAGTAATCCCACCAGTAGTACTGGCTGTGCCAGTCCGGTTTGGAGAAATAGGCACCCACCATGAAATCCTTTTGACGGAAGGCGTCGAAGACGTATCGGGCGACGTCGGCCCTGGGGTGATTGGCAAAGGGTCCCTTGGCAATCGAGAAATCGCTCTCACGGGTGTCGAACAGGTTGAAGCCATCATGGTGCTTCGTGGTGAAGATGGCATACTTCATACCGGCCTGCTCCATTACACGGCTCCACTGCTCCGGGTTGAACTGCTCCGGGTTGAACAGATCTTTCAGACCCCAGTACCACTTCTTGTATTCCTCATATTTCATGGTGCTGTCGCGTGGAATCCAGTCTACATCTTCTGAACAGATTGACCAGGACTCCACGATGCCGGGCACGGAATACAATCCCCAGTGGAGCAAAACGCCGAACTTGAGATCCTGCCACTCCGACAGTTTCTCCCTTACCGCTTTTTCTTCCGGCCAGACGTATCCGTCGGAAGATTCATGGACAAACCCCTGCTGAGAATAACCCATGCCGGAAAAAAGCAATGCGCACAATGGCATCATCAGTTTGTTGAAATGTCTCTTTTTCATCAGATAATGGTTCTCTTTTTTCAATCGTGATTAAAGCTTACCCGTGATGAACAGCAATGCTTCTCCGGTAGGCTTTCCTGCCATACCATGCCACTACCAGAAAGCTGATCATTGGAAGTATGAATGAGGCATTGATCGCCGGGAAGTTAGTGCCAATAATTCCCATGTCGATGATGCGGGCCTGCAGGGGAGGTAACAGTGATCCGCCCAGGATGGCCATGATCAATCCCGCTGCACCGAACTTGGCATCCTCACCCATCCCTTTCAGCGCGATGCCGTAGATGGTGGGGAACATAAGCGACATACATGCCGAGACAGCCACCAGGCAGTAGAGCCCCCAGATGTTGCGGAAGAGAATCACTCCCAGTGTCAGGATGGCTGCCATAACTGCGAATGTGCGCAGCATCTTGCCCGGGTTAAAGAATTTCATCAGGTAGGTTGAGATGAAACGGCTCACAATAAAGAGAGCCATTGCCACGATATTGTATCGCTGCGACAGCACTTCGGCGGCCTGCTCTTCCATCCCCTGTCCCATGAACACCCGTGTGCCATACTGAATGATAAAGGTCCAGCACATGATTTGCGCCCCCACATAGAAAAACTGGGCAACTACCCCCTCCCGATAGTTGGGGACGGAGAAGATCCGCCTGATCATGCCTGCGAAGTGAACCGTCTTCTCTTTGTCACCATTCACCGGCATACGGGTGAAGAAGATGAGCAGGAAGATGAGTACTACTACCAGCCCGATGGCCAGATAGGGGGTGATGAGGATGGAGAGGTCGGATTGACTGAGAAGCCTGAATTCATCCTCCGGAAGTGCTGCCCGTTCGGCTGAGCTCATCGGGTTGAGACGTGCCTGAATGAAATGCATGGCTACAAACATACCCATCAGCGATCCGAGGGGGTTGAACGACTGTGCCAGGTTGAGTCTGCGCGTCGCGTTCTCCTCCGGACCCATGGTGAGGATGTAGGGGTTGGCGCTGGTCTCCAGGAACGACAATCCACAGGTGAGCACGAAGTATGCCAGCAGAAAAGGTACATAGCTTCCGGTCATTTTCGCCGGGAAGAAGAGAAAGGCGCCTATGGCATAGAGTGCCAGACCCATCAGTATCCCCGATTTGTAGGAGAACTTTTTGATGAAGATGGCTGCAGGGTAGGCCATGGCAAAATAGCCCCCATAGAAGGCTACCTGCACCATTGCACCCTGGGTCACATTCATCCGGAAAATTTTGGAGAAGGCTTTCACCATAGGGTTGGTGATGTCATTGGCAAATCCCCACAGGGCGAAGCAGGCAGTGATGATGACAAACGGAAGCAGGTAGTTGACGCCGTTGTGTCTCAGCAGCGGTAGTTTCGTTTTCTGCATAATGAATCATTATTTTATCACCCCCTTCTTGAGGATGATGTTAGCATAAAGCGCTTTTTCACCTGTGGCAATGACAGCGAATGACCGTTTGGCTCTCTCGTAAAAAGCGAAGCGTTCCAGAAACTCGATGGCACTGGGTTCACCGGAGTGATGCAAAATGGTTTTGTAATCCTCCCAGATCACCGGGCTGTAGGCATCACCCGGCACCACCTCCATCAGAAAAACCTGATGCTCACTGTAACTGTCCAGCGGGAACAACTGCATGATCGCTTTCAGGAGATCCACAGCGGAGAGACCGTCAGCCCTGATCACATTGGAAGAGATGGTGTGGGAGGGGAAGTTGCCGTCGGCAATGACAATCTCGTCGCCGTGTCCCATCTCCATCAGGGTTTTCACCAGCTGGGGTGAAAGCATTTTCGGGATATTCTTCAACATCACATTATCTGTATTACATGGATGATTTACCCATAGATGGGTCCGAAATTATCGCAAGCACGGTAGTCAGCCCCCTCTTTCTCCATGCCGAAAGCGTTCCATACGGAGGGCCTGAAGATCTCATCATCCGCAATGTTGTGCATGCATACCGGAATACGCAGCATCGATGCCAGGGTGATCAGATCTTTGCCTATGTGGCCATAGCTGATGGCACCATGATTGGCTCCCCAGTTGTTCATCACCGAATAGACATCCCGGAAGGCGGGCTTGTCGGTAAGGCGCGGCACGAACCAGGTCGTGGGCCAGGTCTTGTCAGTACGCTCATTCAGAATCCTGTGCACCTCGGCTTCAATCTCCACGGTCCACCCTTCAGCGATCTGTAACACGGGTCCCACCCCTTTCACCAGATTCACTCTCGACATGGTCACCGGCATACCTCCTTCCGACAGGAAATTGGAGGAGTAACCGCCACCACGGAAATAATCACGGTTGGCAGGATACCAGGTGGTAGCCGCAAGGCACTCATCTACTTCCTGCGGGGTGATCTCCCAGTGTGGTTTCAGCGCCGCCTTACCGTTGAGGCGTTGTCTGCCGGTACCATCGAGGGTGGTGGAGCCTGAGTTGATCAGGTGGATGATGCCGTTTGCAGCTCTCCCGGTGAGCTCTTTGCCGGTTACTCTTCTCACCGCTTCGGGACTCCAGTAGGTGCGTACATCGGAGAATAGTTGCGCACTGTTGGTGAGCAGATGGCCAAAGAGCATCGACACCCCGTTGAGTGCATCATTCTCGGTGGCCACGACAAATGCTTCGCGTATACCGTTCCAGTCGAAGGAGCTGTTGAGGATCGCCTCCGAGAAGTCACCGTTGGGGCGGAAATCAGTCCATTGTCGCTGACCCTGGAAGCCGGCGGCGATGGCGTTGTGTCCGATGGCTTCCTCCTTAAAGCCCATCTCCCGCAGTTTCGGATTGCCGGTCATCAGGTCGCGGATGATCAGGGTCATCTTCACCACAAACTCCCAGTCGGCATCCATCACCTCGCGCGATCTCTTTTTTGCATCACTGTTAAAGTCGTCGCCCTCATTGGGCTTGCACTTTTCTTCCGTCCAGGCCATTGCTCTCTCAAATTCAGCCTGGTCGTAGATGCCCTCTTCCATGCGACGCAATATCTCGGTAGAGTCAACCGACTCGTTGCGCATGCCCAGGTACTCCTGAAAGAAGTCGGGGTTGACTATCGAGCCGGCGATGCCCATGGCGACACTGCCGATGGAGAGGTAGGAGCCTCCCCGCATTGTGGCCACTGCCTGCGCTGCACGGGCAAAACGTAGCAGCTTCTCCTGTACATCGTCCGGAATGCTGTTGTCACTGATGTCCTGGATGTCGCGCCCATAGATGCCAAAAGCGGGCAGTCCTTTCTGCGCATGTGCTGCCAGTACTGCTGCCAGGTAAACCGCACCCGGACGCTCGGTACCGTTGAAGCCCCATACTGCTTTCGGATAGTGAGGATTCATGTCCATGGTCTCGGTACCATAACACCAGCAGGAGGTGACAGTGATGGTGGAGCCTACTCCCGCCCGTTCAAACTTTTCGGCACAAGCGGCGCTTTCACCCACTCGTCCGATGGTGTTGTCGGCAATCACACACTCTACCGGGCTGCCGTCACCATTCTTCAGGTGGCTACTGATCAACTCTGCCACAGCTCTGGCCAGGTTCATCGTTTTCTCCTCGAGACTCTCTCGAACACCTCCCTGACGTGCGTCAATCACGGGACGGATACCGATCTTCGGATAATTTTTCATATAGGTTTATTTATGGTTGGTTCAATTCTTGTGGTTAATATGAGTTTCGCTCAGTAATGAGGGTGGGCATATAGGTGTGAACCGGTTTGCCCGATGTGACAAATGTTGCAGTCAGTTCCCCCATCCTGCGCCAGTCGATGCCGATGCTCGAGATGCCCCCGTCAATCACCTCATAAAATGGGTTTTCATTGTACGCCAGCAACCCATAATCAGATTGCATCTGCAGTTTCTCCTTACGTCCCTGCCTGATGATGCTGACAATGTCCTCCTGTTTGATCACCAGATAAAATGAACCCCTGGTGATCGTGGTCTTCTCATTGACTTCTTCGATGATCTCAAAGGCAAAATCATGGTCGATGCAGAACTGACTAAAGAACTGCTTGCTGCTGGTAGGATGTTTGTGACTTTTGTTGAAAACAAAAAAGAGCTTGTCGTATCCTCTCAGACGCTCTTGAATACTCTCGAGAGCCTGGTAGAGTGCTTCATCAAAATCCTGACAGACATAGGAGTAACCCTTCTTGTCAAACTTCCCGAAATCGAGCAGAAGCAATTTCTTTTTGTCAATTTTCGAAAGCGATTCAGAGAGTTGCTCATTGTGATAGTTCATCACAAGGTATTGGTTGTAGAGGCCCGCCGAATTGTGGATAATCTGGTTGAACAGCTGTTCGTTGTACTGATGGAACCAGAGATCGATGTGATAGTAGGTGGGCAGATTGTTGCGCAGCGTGTTGTAGAGTGTTTCCTTGAACGGCGTGTATTCATCGAGCAGCAACAGTATATTTCTGTTGACCGATGAGACATAATAGTTCTTGCCATGCACAGATTCAATAATGCCACGCTTTTTTAAATCACTGAATGCCTTGAAAACAGTGTCACGTGAGATATGAAAATCCTGACTCAGCTTATTGATGGAGGGGAGTTTATCGCCAAATTTCAGTTCCCGTGCTGCTATAGATTTTTGAATATAATCTACCAGCTGTTGTACTTTCGAATTTCTATTGGTAAATTGCAGGCTCATTTCATATCAGGTTAGAGTGCTGTGCTGTACTGTGCTTCCCGACTGTAAATATAGAATCAAACCCGGAGCAAAAAAAATAAACCGATATGTTGTGCAACATATCCACAGCAATTCCGCTAACGTTGATCTGTATAGTATGGGCTGAAAAACAACCGGCCGGTCTCTTCACAGGGACCGGCCGGTTTTTGGAAAATCAAAAAGTCATATAAGAAATAGAACTATTGTTTTGTGGTTTTGATGATTCTTAATAGTATTCATTGGATGAGATCACAGGGATAGGCATCTCAGTACGAGTGGTCACAGAGGAGTTACCATACCTGTATGTCACATCATATGTGATATCTCCTTCCCAATTTTTCACTTTGACAGAGAGCTTAACCGAATCGGTTTCGTTGTCACGAAGGGGCTTGAGGTCAAAACAGACGAAGCCTTCATAAAGCCGACTCTCTTCGCTTTGGTATGCATTGTGTCTGAATTCCAGATCAATGGCATCTGCAGAACCTTCGGCGGAAAGCCTGTTCTGTACCAGGTTGATGGCATGTGGTTTGATTCCTCCATAATTGAACATGAAAGAGACATTCAGATAATCACCTCCCACCCAGACAGCATTTGTTTTTACAGGGTCGTGGCCGATACTGTCGGCATTTTGCGCATTCAGTTCGATCACCTGTTTGGTAAGGATATTCCAGATGTCATTCACCTTTATATAGTGGTCATATCCGCTTTGTGCATCCGACAAAATGGTGTAGTTGAGAAACACCCTTTGGTTGTAGGATGGAGCATAGCGAATGACACTGGCAGCCGGCCATAGTTTTTTTCCGTTGTCCAGCTGGAGTGAGTAGGCATTGTCCCCTTCGGGAATCACAGTGGCAATATCGATACCGAAATTTCCGAGTGAATTGGAATTATCATCGCATGAAATGATACCCAGAACTATTCCGGCCGATACCAATACGAATGTCAGGAATGTTTTCTTCATACGATACCCATGGCTGTTTTATACTTGTTAGATGCATAAAACAGAAAAACGCTGCACAGGTGTAAGAGAAAAATCGTCGATTAACAAAGATTAACGATGTTTTTGTCATCATCTTCTACTGCGGGGGTTTTCTTTTGGGTAGAGCTTGTTGATCAGATCCCTTCGGTTGAACATTTTTAAAGCCCGGATGATCTGCTGTCTGTTTTGGGGGTCGTACCAGAAAAAGAACTGTCGCTGTCCGTTTTTCTCCTCTTTTGTTCGGGCGGTATAAACCGGTTTGAGAGTGTAGGGATGATAGCCGGTATAGTAGATCTCGGTGGCAAGGGTCATGGGTGAGGGGGTGAAGTCCTGTACCTGTTCCAGTTTGAAATGCAGGTTCCTGGTGATCGCGGCCAGCTCAGCCATATCCTCTTCGCTGCATCCCGGATGGGAAGAGATGAAATAGGGAATAAGCTGTTGGTTGAGTCCCTCTTTGCGGTTCAACTCATCAAAGATTGCCTTGAACTGGTAAAACAGATCGAAGGAGGGTTTCCGCATGAGCGACAACGTGGCATCGGAGGTATGTTCCGGGGCAACCTTCAGCCGCCCTGAAACATGGTGGGTAATCACCTCCCGCAGATAGCTTTGTGCGGAGTTGTTGGTAGCCTCATCATGGCTCTTATGGAGCAACAAATCGTAGCGAATGCCACTGCCGATAAATGATTTTTTCACTCCCGGGAGGGCATCTACTGTGCGGTAGATATCCAGCAGGGGTGCATGGTTGGTGTCGAGGTTGAAGCATACCTTCGGGAAGATGCAGGAGGGACGTTTGCATTTCTCACAGAGGGTGAGATCTTTTCCCTGCATGCGGTACATATTGGCTGAAGGTCCTCCCAGGTCACTGATGTATCCCTTGAAACCAGGCATTTGTGTAATCTTCCTCACCTCCTCCAGAATAGATCGCCTGGAGCGGGATGCGATAAACTTACCCTGGTGTGCCGAGATAGTGCAGAAAGCGCATCCTCCGAAGCAGCCACGATGCAGGTTCACTGAAAACTTGATCATTTCGTAGGCAGGGATCAGTTTTTCCCGGTACTTGGGATGAGGCAGACGGGTGTAGGGGAGGTCGTAGGAGGCGTCGATCTCCTCCTCGCTCATGGGTGGAAAAGGTGGGTTCACCACAAGGGTCTGATCCTCGACCTCTTGCAGGATACGGGCCGCATGGAGACGGTTCGACTGTTCCTCTACTATCCGGAAGTTGCCTGCCTGCCTGATTTTCTCCTTTTGACACTCCTCATGCGAGGAGAGCGTCACCTCCTCGCCGAAAGGGTTGGCGGGGATGTTTGTCGTGGGGCTGAGGAAAGCTGTCTGGGGAATGTTATGGATATCCTCCATCTTTTTTCCCGCTTTCAGTTCCGCAATCAATTGCCGCAGCGGTTGCTCGCCCATCCCGTAGATCAGCATCTCGGCACCCGTCTCTGCCAGGATCGGTTTGTGCAGAGAATCATCCCAGTAATCGTAGTGCGTCACCCTTCTCAATGAGGCTTCCACACCACCCAGCACCACGGGGACCCCGGGAAAGAGTTTTTTCAGGATGCGGGTATAAACCGTTACTGCCCTGTCGGGACGCATGTCGGAGCGTCCGTCGGGGGTGTAGGCATCGTTGGAACGAAGCCGTTTGTTGGCGGTGTAGTGGTTGATCATCGAGTCCATCACGCCGGCGGTCACGGCAAAGAAGAGGCGGGGTCGGCCCAGCTTTGTGAAGTCGCGCAGGTCGTCCCGCCAGTTGGGTTGTGGTACGATTGCCACCCGTAGCCCTTCGCTTTCCAGCAGCCGTCCGATCACGGCGGTACCAAAAGAGGGATGATCCACATAGGCATCCCCCGAGAAGAGGATCACATCAGCCTCCTCCCACCCGCGAAGCATCATCTCCTTCTTTGTCGTGGGCAGCCAGTCGGTCAGTTGCATTCTCTTCTCCTCTTTCATCTCTGTGGGTGATGTTTTTCTTTTTCTTTAAGCGCGTCGGCGATCACCTGTGCCCTGGCCACCGCCAGATGGATATTGGCACAGATGTTTTCCTCACCTACTATCTCTGGTATCCGTGACTCCTCCAGGTTTGCCCGCAGGGTGTCACTGACACCCGAGAGGATGACCCGGATCTTTTCCTTGCGTGAGTTGCGGCAGAGGGTCTCCAGGTTGTTCAGGCCGGTAGCATCGATAAAAGGCACCTTGCGCATACGGATAATACGTATCCGGTGATGGCTGCCAATCTCACGCATCAGTTCATCGAACTTGTTGGCCACACCGAAAAAGAAGGGGCCATCAATTTCATACACTTCTGTAGCCTGTGGCAGGTAAAGCACCTCCTCCTCACGGTCGGCAGCATATGACTCCATCTCTTTGGTGATGTCGATCTTACCCGTGGTGTGCCGTATCTGCGTGCTTTCATTGGTACGCTTCAGAAAGGCGAAGACCGCCAGCAGCAATCCCACCACAATGGCGATGGTGAGATCGAAGATGACCGTCAGCAGGAAGGTGGTCAGCAGGATGGCCTTGGTCGAGCGCGACTGTTTCATCAGTGAGCGGAAGATGCGCCACTCACTCATGTTGTAGGCTACCACCACCAGCACACCTGCCAGGCAGGCCATCGGGATATGTTTGGTCAGGTCTCCCAGGAAGAGCACGATCAGCAACAATACAACAGCATGGATGATGCCTGCCACCGGTGTGCGTCCCCCGTTGTTGATGTTGGTCATGGTGCGGGCAATGGCCCCTGTGGCGGGGATTCCCCCGAAGAAGGGGGCGATGATGTTGGCTGCACCCTGGGCTACCAGCTCCATGTTGGAGTTGTGCTTCTTGCCTGTCACCCCGTCGGCCACCGTGGCCGAGAGAAGCGACTCGATGGCTCCCAGCATGGCGATGGTGAAGGCAGCGGGAAACAATAGGCGGACGGTTTCCAGGTTGAGGGGGATCTGCTCCACGGCAGGCAGCTGGTTGTTGATTACGAACCGGTCGCCGATGGTCTCGATGCTGATGCCGCCATACTCCTTCATCAGCCAGGCTGCCAGCGTCATCACGATGATGGCGATCAGCGAGCCGGGTATCTTTTTTGATATTTTCGGGGTGAGCAGGATGATCACCACGCTCACCACACCGATAAGCAGTGTCCATCCCTGGATCGTATCGAAATGCTGAAAGTAGATCACCCATTTCTCCATGAAGCCTGATGGTAGCTTCGGCGTGGTGAGTCCGAAGAGATCCTTGATCTGGGTAGAGAAGATGGTGAGAGCGATACCGCTGGTGAAACCCACCACAATAGGGTAGGGGATGAACTTGATCACGCTGCCCAGCTTCAGGGAGCCCATCAGCAGAAGCATCACCCCGGCAAGCAGGGTGGCGATGGCAAGCCCCTGCACACCGTACTGCTCCACGATGCCGTAGACGATCACGATGAATGCACCGGTGGGACCACCGATCTGGACGGTGCTGCCACCCAGGAAGGAGATGATGAACCCGGCGATGATCGCCGTATAAATCCCTTTTTCGGGTGTCACGCCTGAGGCAATACCGAAGGCGATGGCCAGTGGTAGAGCCACCACACCCACAATCAGGCCGGACATCAGATCGGCCATAAACTTCTCCCTGTTGTAGTGCTTCAGGGTTTGAAAGAGCTCGGGTTGGAAATCAGTCAGAAAATTGAAACGCATAACCTAATGATAAATCGCTGCAAAGATAGGCAATTTATTCTGCAAATGGTTTCAAGGGTGCTGATTTTCAGAAATAAGATTGCAACAGGAGGGACGACGGCTGGTGGTTGATGCCGCTCAGATGCTCCCCTGCTCCACCAGAACACAGACACGCTCGGTGACACGATCTCCTCCGTAAGGGTTGTAGCGGGTCTTGAGGCTGTTGCCAAACAAGCCGGCGAAGATGTTGTAGGTCCATGCCTTGAAACTGCCCATGAAGGCATCGATGATGTGATAGGAGGAGGAGTTGGTCTCCCGGTCCACCAGCTTCATCAGCAGCTGTCCCTGCGAGCGGGTCAGTTTCTTCATCTTTGGCGTGTACTCATCCATCAGGTATTTCTCCATCTGGTTGAGGTGCTTCTGTCGCTCCTTGTCGTCGGGGAGCGTCTCCATATATTCATAGGTCTCGGTGATGATCCCTGCAATCTGCTTGGCGTAGGGGAGTGTTTTTTTTACATCACGTACCAGCCTGCTGTAAGCGATCTGTTCCTTGCTGCTGCGAAAACGGATGGGAGAGTATTTGATGAAATCGGTCAACCACATGCAGGCCACCGTGTCACCCTCTATGATCACTGCCGGGTAGACATTGGGCATCAGGAAGATGCTGGAGACGGGGCCATCGTTTTGCGGATTGATGTTGGCTGCATAATACTCCTGGCTCATGCTTTGAAGAGGCATCAGCAGAGCTGTCAAACCGATGAGTATGGTGTAGCGATCTTTCATTACATCGCAAAGATAGATGCATTGTTTTATTTCGCAGCGTCAAATCACGTTAAGTGTCGTTAATTAAGTTTCCAGTTTTTAGAATGTTAAGAAAATAGTTTTTAAAAAAATATCATTAAATAGGCCGGTGATAATCAAAAAAAAGAGGGAATTAAGCCGATGTGTAGCAAAAATACCGTATATTTGAGAACACCAACAACAGAGGCTATGGCATATCATCATCTGGGAGAAGTCGTGCACCGGCAAGCTCTTAAATACAAGCATAGGACTGCGATCAAATATCAGGATCCCGACGGGAGATGGATCGATATGTCCTGGAAGACATTCTCAGCGAATATCACGAATACAGCTCAGTCCATGGCTGAGATAGGAGTGAAACCGGGTGACAACCTGGGTGTCTACTCACAGAACATGGAGAAGTACCTGATCACCGATTTCGCTGCTTATGCCAACAGGGCGGTGATGGTGCCCATGTATGCCACCGCCTCCCCCGCGCAGGTCAGTTATATTGTCCAGGATGCTGCCATCCGTATCCTGTTCGTCGGAGAGCAGTTTCAATACAACAACGCCTGGAAGGTACAGCAGGAAAGCCCGCTGCTGGAGAAATTGATCATCTTCGACCGGCGTGTGGTGCGGAAAGCAGAAGACACCTCATCGGTCTACTTCGACGATTTCATTGCCACAGGTGACAACTCAGAGACCATCGCACTGGTCAATGCACGGCTCAAGCAGTTGAGAGAGCAGGATATGGCGACCATTATCTACACCTCCGGTACAACGGGTGAACCCAAGGGGGTGATGCTCACACACGCCAATTATATGAAAGCGATGGTGATCCATGATCAGCGCATCACCGGTATGTCGGACAGGGATCTCTCAATGTGCTTTCTGCCGCTGACCCATATCTTTGAGAAGGCGTGGACCTACTACTGTCTGCATATGGGGACAGCCGTAGCCATCAACCGCGATCCCAACGAGATACGAAAGAACCTGAAAGTGGTACGGCCCACCCTGATGAGCAACGTCCCCCGTTTCTGGGAGAAGGTGTATGACGGGGTGCAGGAGACCATCGAAAACGCATCGGGGGTGCTGAAATGGTTCTTTCGTGATGCGGTCACCACCGGCCGTCGTCACAACCTGGAGTACCGTAACGAGGGGAAGCGTCCACCGTTGGCCAACCGGTTGAAGTTCTTCTTCTACCAACACACCATCTTTTACCTGATTAAACGGGTGGTGGGCATCGACCGGGGGAATTTCTTCCCGGTGGCGGGTGCCCCTCTCTCCGACACCATTAACCGCTTCATGCAGTCGATCGACGTGCACCTCATCTATGGCTACGGGCTCTCCGAGACCACTGCCACGGTGAGTTGCTTCCCGGCTAAAGGGTTCAGGATCGGTACGGTGGGTAAGGTGATGCCCGACATCGAGGTGAAGATTGGAGAAAACAGTGAGATCCTGGTGAAAGGGGATACGGTGATGAAGGGCTACTACAACAAGCCGGAGGCCACCGCGGAGGTATTCACCGGGGATGGGTTCTTCAGGACCGGTGACGCCGGCCTGCTGACAGAAAACAACGAGATCATTCTCACCGAAAGGATCAAGGATCTCTACAAAACATCCAATGGTAAGTATATCGCCCCGCAGATGATCGAGACACGGATCAGCGAGGACAAGTACATTGATCAGGTGGCGGTGATCGGCGACGATCGTAAATTCGTCAGTGCACTGGTGGTGCCCAACTACGAGGCGCTGAAGACTTATGCAACTGAACGGAAGATATCCTTCCATTCGGTTGAAGAGCTGTTGCAAAATGAGGAGATAATTGATTTTGTCTTCGGTCAGATAGAATTGCTCCAGTCGCAGTTCACCTCCTATGAGAAGATCAAACGGATCACCCTTCTGCCACAACCATTCAGCATGGAGCAGGGAGAGCTGACCAACACGCTGAAGCTACGGCGCAAGGTGATCCTGGAACACTATCACGATCACATCGAGCAGATGTACAACGGTTAGTGCCTTCCGGCCAATAAACCAGGATCCCGTCACCCTGGCCCGTGCGCCAAAAGGGATCTGCTGAATGGCTCAACTTCAGAACTTATTTGCTATCTTTGCACCGTTTTTTAAAATGGCTAGGAATGGACTACAATTTCGGTGAAATAGAGAGACGGTGGCAGCAGTACTGGGCTGACCATAAGACCTACAGGGTGACGGAAGAGAAGGCGAAACCCAAGTTCTACGTGCTGGATATGTTCCCCTATCCTTCGGGTGCCGGACTACATGTGGGACACCCGCTGGGGTATATCGCTTCCGATATTTTCTCGCGATTCAAACGATTACAGGGCTTTAATGTGCTGCACCCCATGGGTTACGACGCCTATGGCCTTCCTGCCGAACAGTATGCCATCCAGACCGGACAGCATCCCGCTGTCACCACTGAACAGAACATCACCCGCTATAGGGAGCAACTTGACAAGATAGGCTTCTCCTACGACTGGGACCGTGAGGTACGCACCTGCGACCCCGCCTATTATAAGTGGACCCAGTGGGCTTTCATCCGCATGTTCCAATCATACTATTGCAACCAGGCGCAACAGGCACGACCCATCGCCGAGCTGGTGGAGGTTTTTTCCCAACAGGGTAGCGAGGGTCTCGATCTGGCCTGCAACGAGCCTATGCGCTTCACGGCAACAGAGTGGAACGCCATGAGTGAGAGGGAGCAGCAAGTGATCCTGATGAACTACCGCATTGCCTACCTGGGTGACACCATGGTCAACTGGTGTCCCCAACTGGGCACGGTGCTGGCCAACGACGAGGTGAGCGAGGGGCTCTCCATCCGCGGGGGCTACCCCGTGGAACAGAAGAAGATGCGGCAGTGGTGCCTCCGGGTATCAGCCTACGCACCCCGCCTGCTGGAGGGGCTGGAGCAGGTGGCGTGGAGCGACTCACTCAAGGAGACACAGCGCAACTGGATCGGCCGTAGCGAGGGTGCCGTGATGCATTTCAGCACTACTGAGGGTGTCTCCTTCGATATCTTCACCACCCGTGCCGACACCATCTTCGGTGTCACCTTCATGGTGCTGGCACCCGAGAGCGAGCTGGTGGAACAACTCACAACCCCTGAACAGCGCGATGCCGTAAAGCAATATATCCGGAAAACAGGCACTAAGACCGAGCGGGAGCGGATCGCCGACCGGTCGGTGACCGGTGTCTTCTCAGGTGCCTACGCTGCCCACCCCTTTACGGGTGAGCCGCTGCCCATATGGATCTCCGACTATGTGCTGGCCGGCTACGGTACCGGTGCCATCATGGCGGTACCGGCACACGACAGCCGCGACTATGCCTTTGCCAGACATTTCAGCCTGCCCATCGTGCCACTCATCGAGGGGTGTGATATCTCTGAAGAGAGCTTCGACGCCAAGGAGGGGGTGATGATCAATTCCGACTTCCTCAACGGACTGACCGTGAAAGAGGCGATACCGGCCGCCATTGATGCGGTGGAACGGCGTGGTCTGGGCTACCGTAAGATCAATTACCGTCTGCGCGATGCCATCTTCTCACGTCAACGCTACTGGGGTGAACCGTTCCCCATTTATTACAAGGAGGGGATGCCCTACACGCTGCCGGAGGAGCAGCTGCCGCTGGAGCTGCCCGAAGTGGACAAATTCCTGCCCACCGAGACGGGTGAACCACCCCTGGGGCGGGCAAAGAACTGGCATACTGAAGAGGGATACCCACTCGAGCTGAACACCATGCCCGGCTTTGCCGGCTCATCGGCTTACTATCTCCGTTACATGGATCCGCACAATGATGAGGCTCTGGTGTCAGCACAAGCCAACAGCTACTGGCGCAACGTCGACCTCTACATAGGAGGTACGGAGCATGCCACCGGTCATCTTGTCTACAGCCGTTTCTGGAATAAGTTCCTCTTCGATATCGGGGTAGCCTGCGAGGAGGAGCCCTTCCGCAAGCTGGTCAACCAGGGAATGATACAGGGACGCAGCAACTTCGTATACCGCATCAAGGGCAGCAACCGCTTTGTATCGCTGAACCTGAAAGATGAGCATGAGGTGACACCCATCCACGTGGATGTGAACATGGTGCACAACGACATACTCGATCTCGAGGCGTTCCGCAACTGGAACCCGGAATACAAAACCGCCGAGTTCATCCTGGAGGATGGGAAATATATCTGCGGGTGGGCTGTGGAGAAGATGTCAAAATCGATGTTCAACGTGGTGAACCCCGATGACATCGTCGGCCGTTACGGTGCCGACACCCTGCGACTCTACGAGATGTTTCTCGGGCCGCTGGAACAGTCCAAACCGTGGGATACCAACGGCATAGACGGTGTGCACCGCTTTCTGCGTAAGGTGTGGAACCTCTTCTATCAGGAGGAGACCCTTGCCATCACCGATGAGGAGCCCTCACGTGAGGCACTCAAGGCGCTGCACAAACTGATCAAAAAGGTGACCTCCGACATCGAACAGTTCTCATTCAACACCTCTGTCTCCGCCTTCATGATCTGTGCCAACGAGCTGACGGCAATGAAGTGCCGCAACCGCAGTGTACTCAGCGACCTGGTGGTCTGCCTGGCCCCCTTCGCACCCCACATTGCGGAGGAGCTGTGGCATGCACTGGGCAATGAGAGCTCAGTCTGTGATGCTGCCTGGCCAGCCTGGAACGAGGAGTACCTGAAAGAGGATGCCTTCCCTTATGCCATCTCCTTCAACGGCAAATCACGCTTCGTGATTGAGTTCGCAGCTGATGCCTCCCGTGAGGAGATCGAACAGGCGGTGCTGGCACACCCCGGCTCACAGAAATGGTTGGAAGGGAAAACGCCGAAGAAGGTGATCATTGTACCCAATAAGATTGTCAACGTGGTGATCTGATCATCACCTCAAAAGTAAGCCACACAACATTCTTAATTGTTTCCTTTATGGCCAAAGAGATTCGTTATCTCAAATCGTTCTACTGGAAGGACTATCTGGTGATCACGGTGGGGCTGATGCTCTTCGCCATCGGCTTTACCGGTTTCATCATGCCCAACGAGATCGTGGTGGGAGGTCTCGGCGGCGTGGGGTTGCTCTTCAAGTACGCCTTCGACTGGCCGCTATTCATGACCTTCCTGGTGGGCAATGGAGTCATGATGGTGCTGGCCTGGTTCATACTGGGTAAAGGCTATGTCTTCAAGGCGCTCTACGGTGTGGTGGGGGTGACCCTGCTGATGGCGGTAGCCGAGAACCTGATCACCGAAGCAATCATCCATACCGACCCGCTGATTGCCAGCATCATTGGCGCCGTCTTCAGCGGTACAGGCCTGGGACTGGTCTACTCCCGCAATGCCAGTACCGGGGGGACCGACATCCTGGGTGCCGTCATCACCAAGTATCGTTATATCAGCATGGGACGCGGTCTCCTCTACATCGATCTGGTCATCGTGAGCAGCTCCTACCTGCTGTTCCAGAGCTTTGAGAAGATCATCTACGGGCTGATCGTGGTCTCGGTGATGTATTACACCGTGGACCTGGTGATCAACGGTGCCCGTCAGTCGGTGCAGTTCATCATCTTCTCCACCCGCTACAATGAGATCGCCTCGCATATCAACTCCGAATTGAACAGGGGGTGCACCGTGCTGGAAGGTACCGGCTGGTACTCACAGCAGCCCCAGAAGGTGTTGATCATCCTGGCGCGTAAAACCGAATCGAGCTCCATCTTCCGACTGGTGAAACGTATCGACGAGAATGCCTTCATCTCACAAAGCAATGTGGTGGGGGTCTATGGCAAAGGATTTGATCAGATGAAATGAACGGGTTCCTCACTTGCTTTATCCACCAGATAGACAATTGATTTATAGGTGAGGCCGCTCTGCATTGAGAGCCCAATCTCACAGGTGCGACTGTTGGAATATCCTTCCGTGGCATCTCTGATCCCTTTTTTTAGCGACCCCAGCGCGGAGCGGTTCAGCTCCGGGTAGAAGAAACCACGGTCGCCGGCCCACCCACAGCAGTCCACATCCTCCGGAATCACCACCTTCTCCACACATGACGACGCCACCCTTAACAGTTGCCCGGTCAGGTCCATCTTTGTTGAGCTACAGGTGACATGCAGGGCAACAGTGAGCGGTAGCTTTACCAGATGGAGTCTGTCGAGCAGGAAGTCATGAATGAATGAGACCTGGTCGTAGAGCTTCAGTCGCGGATCGAGGGTCTCGCGCATGTGCAGCAGACAGGGACTCATGTCACACACCACCGGCAACGCTCCGTTATTGCTTGCCTTCAGCAATGCTTCATTTAATTCCTGCTCCTTTCGGCGGGCCTGCTTGCGGAACCCTTTACTGTTGAAGGCCATTCCGCAACAGAGCTTATCCCTTTCTTCGGGCAGGATCACGGTATAACCGGCTTTGTGCAACAGTGATAGCATGGTGGCGGGCAGATCACTCAACCCCTCATAGCCGGCGGAGGGACCACCCATGGAGCGGGTGATGCAGGAGGGGAAGTAGACTACCCTGGGAGCATCCTCTCCAGCTACCGTGAAACGGTGATCTCTGATAGGCTTGCTTCCCGAAGGAGTGTGGCGTGTCCAGAGGGGAAGAAGTCCATTCCCCACCCTGAAGAGACCCCGCATGATACTTTCCAGTGACCCATAACCGGTCACCTTTGCCATGGCGTGGGGCAATGGGAGTATTGTTCTCAGCAATGCAGTCATCTCTCCCATGTGACCGGCGATAAAGGTTGCAAGAGCATTGGCTATCCTGCCTTGTTGCTGCCATCTCAGCTCCTTCACCAGCTGCCCCGTGTCAATACCCACGGGACAGGCGATCCTGCATAACCCGTCGGTGGCGCAGGTCTCCTCCAGCGGATAGGCGATTGCTTTAAGTGCGGCAGCAGTGATCTTCTTCCTGCCGGCAGCTGCTTCACTTTCTGCCAGATGACGGTAGGCGACAATGCGCTGTCGTGGTGTGAGTGTCAGATCCTTGGAGGGACAGGTGGCCTCGCAAAAGCCACACTCGATGCATTTGTCGATGAGCGGATGAGCAGCCGGTATCCGCTTCAGGTTTTGAATAAACAGCTGTGGGTCGTCGTTGATTACCACACCGGGGTTGAGTACACCCTGCGGATCCATGACCTGCTTGATCCGCTTCATGAATGAGTAGATCTCGCTGCCCCACTCCTTCTCCACAAAGGGAGCCATGTTACGTCCCGTGCCATGTTCTGCTTTCAGGCTCCCTTCATAGCTAACAACCACCAGCTCACTGAGCTCCTCCATGAAGTGTGCATAGCGATCTATCCCTTCGTGATTGTTGATATCTGGGAAGATGGTGAAGTGGACGTTGCCATCGAGCAGATGCCCCCACATCACCGCATTGTCATACCCTGTACGCACCAGCAGCTCACGCAGATCTCCCAATGCATTTCCCAGGATCTCCCCACGAAAAGCAACATCCTCAATGATGCAGGCTGTATGTGCCGGACGTGTGGCAGCTGCGGAGGTGAACAGTCCATT
>DURL01000235.1 GCA_012837345.1 Bacteroidales bacterium | reverse complement strand
TCCCAATACCGATATGAGCCAGGTTCACCTTTTTGTTGGCACCATACACCCTGTTGAAGCTTGCCGCACTTGTCCGGGTATGAATGCCACCCAGTGCCATTCCCGCGGATGCCAATGCCGCTTTTCTGAGAAAATCTCTTCTTGTTGTCATATTAATTAAAATATTCTTCTTGTATCTACTGACTCAAAGTAAATTGTAAAGATAACAAAAAAGGTTTAACAATGTGAATAATCTTTTTTGTCAATCTTCGTTAAATAAAACCTCTTATGAAACGAGTATGCACACCATGTGAAGTCTATTATCGCAACACGTTCATAAGAGGTTGCACTATTTTTCAATATTTGTGACAAATCCTATTGTGCATCGGGCCCCAGGACTGTCCGATCCTTAGGCACGATCAGGGGTTCCAAATTTTTCTCAGCTCCCGGATAACCTATATTCTGGTTAATGACCCCTTTGTTGTAGAAGTTACCTGCTTTCATGATCCAATCGTAGTAGAAGTTGATACCCTCCTGCTTGACATTCGAATTGATGCCGTCGGGTCCGGAAAAATTATCGAGACGGTAGACCCTGCCAGCGAATACTTCACACGGTTTTCCCGTTTTGGCATAGGTGTAGGCAATCCTTGTCAGTTCCGATTTTCTGTTTTCCTCATAATACAGTTCCCGTGCGCGTTCGTCGAGGACAGCTCCTATCGTGACATCGGCAGCGGTCAACGGGTCTGCCCCTGCCCTGGCCCTGACCACATTCAGCGCATCGGCAACCAGTTGCAGCTGATCTTTCCAGTAATAACTCTCTGCCAGCATCAGGTAGACCTCGGCAGACCGGTACACGTTCCATGGTGTCTCACCCCCTGCCCACTACATTTGCAGCTGATCCGGCACAAACAGTTTGTAGTGGGGCCATGAGAACCATCCAGATCCATCTGAGGACCGGCCTTGTCGGTGGTGCCTTCCACAGCCATATCTGAAAGAATAAACTCGGTTAGGATGGGAGATCCGTCACCGAAGAATTCATGCCTCATGTTGCGTTCACAGGTGGTGAGAGCAGCATAAAAACCATCGGCATCCACATAGGTGTTTTCGGGTGTATGGAAAGAAAGGGGGTTAGGCTCCAGCCAGCTATCATCGCAACTAGACAAACCAACTGTTATAAAAAACAGGGTAAGTATCAGAACAATATAATTATTCAATGAATGTATTTTTTCCATCATCTTTCATTGTTAAAGGGTGAAATTCAAACTAACATTAAAGGTTCGGAGAGCCGGATCACTTACTTCCGGATCCCAGAAATCCCAGTGAGGTGAGAAGACAGCCACATTTCTGACAGAAATGGAGTGTCGCATATCCTGTACATATTATCGAAGAATGGATTGACCGGTGTTACATCGGAAGTGGGATATTTCCACAGAAATTGATCCACCTCCTCATTTCCTATCTCATCAACACCGTAGGCCGGTAAGTACGGACGAAAAATAACGCTTTTGTTTCACATTCATGATCTTTTAAATTTAAAATTAATAGTAAAAATTAGAAGTTAATAATCTTTCTTCGCCATATCCAACGCTGTCGTGGTGATATAATATTTGGCGATCATATTCGATATCTCCCATTCAGGCATATTCTGGGCAATCAGAAACTCAAAATAATTCTTTGCCACCATGCCGAAATAATCCTCATGACCTTTCCTGTCTTCTACCGGTACAATAATCTGATAGCGTCCCTCAGTGACAGGTTTTGAAGAAATGGAAGGCACCATTTTCTGCAACTCGGCGATCACTGTATGGAGGGCTGATTCGAATACCTTCCTATCTGTAGCTTTCTCTTTTTCGATGTACAACTGCTTGATGTAGTTCTCCTCTTTATTCTGAACGATCTCTACGGCCGCATGAGTCCCTTTGATCAGTGCGCTGTAAGCATCGCCGCCACCCTGAGGTGCCTCATAGTTCCATATAGCGGTAACAGCTATGTTTTTGCCTTTCACCTGATAATGGATGGTTCCGTTTCCAAATACTTCCAGTATATTATCCTTTACATACTTACGCAGATAGTCAGGATAGGCATTCAGCCTGGTCGATCGAGTGAAATCTGCCAGCGTTAATCGGGTAGGCCAATGATGGGCAGACGTAATTAGTACATCTGTCCGGTAATCGATCACCTCATCCGGAAAGCACTGCCAGTGAACCAGGTCCACCAGATGAGTTGCCACATCGGCGATCCCTTCCCCCTGTTGCTCCACATCATAGAACCAGGCGGGACGGACCAGTACATTGCCGGAGACTTCCTTGAAGTAGTGATGCACACTTTGCATGACAATGGCCGGCTCTTCGGCAGTTCCGGCCTGCACTTCCCCGAAGAGTTCCTCACTGTCCACGAGCACACGGACTATCGTATTGAGGATATCATACCGCTCTGTCATCACATCATAGAGCAACACGTCGTGTGTGCGTGTGCTGTCGAAGGTGGCCTCGAGGAGTTCGAAGCCAGCCTTATCGATTACCATGGGCTTATCTGACAGCACGTTATATCCGGCCTGTATGGATTTGGAAATATATTCTGTTTTCTTGCTGTTGTTTCCGGCCAGCACGACTACATTTCCTTTTTTCTCACCGTTCATTTTTTCGAGATAATCACGATCCGCATAAACATCCACGTGCCAATCGGTGGGATTCTCAGCACGCCGGTTATATTCCTCAATGCTGTGCAAATACTGCTGCAATTCTTCTCCTTCCGGAGCATAAACCAATACAGTATCATTGACCAGTTGCTGCGGGAATTTTTGCAGCAGACTGGCATGAAAATGGCCCGGATCCAGCACAACCAGTTCAATTTCACCCTCTCTGCCGGAAAATTGATTTCCGGCATCAGTCGTCTCTTGTTGCTTCTTACAGGAAAGGAATGCCAGAACGCCTGAGATCAGAGTGATGGTATACAATAGATTTTTCATCGGCTGTTCGTTTGTTTAGATTTTGATATAATCTGTACCATAGGGATACCGTTGTGCCCGTTTCAACATGGAATTGGCCTGTTCGCTGTTGCTGAATTTCTCCGCTCTTGGATCCCATTCCAGCCTGCCGGGCAGTTTCATCGCTATGTGACTGATCAGGCATATCGAACAGGCACGATGACCGGGTTCTACCGGAGAGATGGGCTCTTTTCTGCTTTTGATGCAATCCAGCCAGTTGCCGTGCTGATTATCGCTTCTGTAAAGGTGTATCTCGTGCTCTTTTATCTCCGACGAGAGAATCTTCGGATCACTGGCATCGAGTGCTTTCGCACTGCTGGCCTGTGCGACCGGATCGCTTGTTGAAGCGACATAGTTGCCGCGGGAAACGAAGATCCACCCTTCCGACCCTTCATAACGTATCCCATTGGGATAGCCTCCACTGGTGTACATGGTAATTCCGTTCGCATACTCCGCTTTTACCATGAAATCACCATGTACATCCCATAATCCCGACTGGGGAAACTGTGCCACCGCCTCTACGGAAACCGGTCCCGTATATTCCGTATTCATTCCCCATGCCGCTGAATCGTAATGGTGCTGTCCCCACCCGGTAATCATGCCGGCTCCGAACTGCTCGCACCTCAACCAGCCGGGGCGACCGTAATTATGCTGCGGATGCACCCTCATTTCTGTATAATAGACCTCGGGGGTGGAACCAAGCCACATGTCGTAGTTCAGGTTCTCCGGCACAGGCATCGCAGGGGCATCGGGACCCGAAGGGTCTCCGGGTAATCCGATCTTGACGGTATGCAGTTTTCCTATCCTTCCGTTTCTCACCAGCTCGGCAGCGATTCTGAACTGAGGAGAGGAACGCTGTTGCGTACCTACCTGAAGGATCACACCCTGTTTTCTGACCAGGTCACTCAGGAAACGACCTTCTGCCACCGTGAGTGAGGTGGGTTTCTGCAAATAGACGTCTTTCTTCGCCAACGCCGCCCTGGCAGCAGGTTCTGAATGCCAATGATCAGGTGTGCTGATGATGACGGCATCGATATCCTTGTTCAGCAGCATTTCCTGGTAATCATCATACATGCGGGCATTTGAATAGTTACTGTTACCCGTTTTTTTGGCATAATAACTGTCTATATACTTCTTACCGTCGAGAAGCCGCTTTTTATCTACATCGCAGACGGCAATAAACTGAGCCTGATCATAATTGATCGTCTCAGCCATATCGTGATCACGAGCAATCCTACCAAAACCGATCTGGCCGATGTTAATTTTATTGCTCGGAGCATTCTTTCCAAACACGGAGGAAGGAACGATGGTAGGTAAAACCACTGTCCCTACAGCTGTTGCTGTTGCTTTTTTTAAAAACATTCTTCTTTTCATAGGATATTGATTTAATCATTTCATTACGTTTCTATAAAACAGTCAGTCATCATGTTACGTATCAAGCACAAAGATGCCCGTTTTATTATGATTGATGCTTATTCTGATGCATAAGCCTTGAATTCCCGGGCAATGCCCGCCTGCTATGGTTTGTCTTCCCGATCTTTACATCCATCAGCATCTCCATTGTCACATCAAAATCAATGAGATATCTCTCTTTGGAAGGCGCAGAGATGGTGATGATCCGTTTGTCCTTGATCGGCGCATCGGCCCAGGGGCGTCTCCAGATACATTCATTTACGTTCACTGCTTTTTCTCCGCCGGTCTCGGTGATGTCAGCTCTAAGTGAAAGTTAATTGATTGATTCAATCTGTATCACAGGTGCGCCTGAGAAACTGCGCCAGTACATCTCAGCAGTCTCCTTGTCCATGCGGCCATCAAAAACGATCATCCGGTATTTCAACACATAATCATTCCCGTTTTTCAGGTTCCACGATTGATGACGGATAGGAGTGAATTCAAAATACAAATCACCTCTTCCTCCATTCCCATCCAGTGGCCAAACCCGCATCGGTTCGGGATGGGCCCTGTTGGCAGGGTGACTCATAAACAGAATACCCGATCTTCCCTCATCCACCGCCGATTCACCCTCCACAATACACCAGCGGGCAGTACTTCCATCGGCCTCTCTTCTTGTTTTCCCCTCTGATGTCAAAACGGTGCAGTTCTCTTTCGTCCATTTCTCTGTGGCCCTGTATCCTATACCGCCGCCGTATCTGTATGCATCGAGCATGATCCCCTCATTCAGGGGCGTGTTGATAGCTGTGGTGTAATCGATGATCCACACACCTTTACTACTGTTCCATACCCTTACATCCAGCACCTCATTCATCGCGATCTGATCTTCCCCTTTGGCACCAAAATCGATATGCTGCTGCAGCACCCTGAGGCCTGAGAAGACACTGCCCGTTATCTCGGACAGGAAACCGGCAAATTTGACGGTGCCTTCGCCCTTTTTTAAATTCCAGAAGTCGACCTCACGATCACCGATATGCGTCAGCGTCCAGGGCCCCCAGATACCATAATGATGATAGTGATCCGGCGGCTGCACACGCGAGAGCATTTCTCCTTTGGGGGACCATAAAGGATGGATGAAACCCGATCTTTTAAACAGGGGATCAACGCCCGTGGGCGGAAACATCGTCTCATACCGGTAACTGAATACGGGACTTTGGTCAGCATAAAGTGTAATGTTACCATCCGCTTTACGCAGTTGAAACGTGTTGCTGTTCGTACTATCCCCTTTTTTTTTCTCTTTTTTGATCAGAAAATTTCGGGTGCTATTCTTCGGTGTCTCACCCTCCATTACGAACCAAAGCTTATTTGTTACACCGGGTTCAATCTGACCGTTCACCAACTGATAAGTGTTCCGTGTAATTTCATACAAATTCCATTGAATCGAATCATTACTGGTCTCCATATTGTCCAAAACAATAGCAACCGGCAAATCAAGGCAGGACTTGTCCATTGTAACAGAAAAAGAAATCTCATCCTGCGCTGCAAGCCGCATCGACAGAAAAAGAAACGTGAAAATCGCGAGTTTTTTCATTAAATTGATTTGTTATAATTAACAACCTCGGTGGAGGTATATTTCTAACTAATTTAATATCTTTTTGCATTTTACTACAAAAAAATGAAAATATATTGTTAATAACAAATATTATTTTTGCAATACAATATATTATCTTCACCTTATGCCTTTTTTATGTCCCCTATTTATCACACCATTGAATCAATCATGAATCCATAGATGGATTTGTAATCAACAGCAATTTGATTCACAGACATGTTTGCATAGTGAAGCGTTTTGTCTCACAACAATGCTATATCAACAATTAATATTAGTATACAAGTGTTCTATTAAAATTAGGGCGTTATTAATAATCAAATAAACCTGGTCCATTAGGTCAAAATCGTTCTTTGTCATTTTGAAATTTAGTTTTGTCAAAAAGGTCTCTAAGATGAGTTTTTTCGGTCAATGAGATGCTTAATATCTGAAGAACCTCGTACGTGCTCCTGTCGATTTTCATATCGTGTTGAACGATTGCCACAAGGTAGTAGGCGCATATTGCAGCATAAATTTGAATTCGTACGGCGTTCTCTGCAGAGGAACTGTACTGCACCGTTCAGTTCGGAGATATCACCAAAGCAACCCATCGGGGTCTTGGAAATTACTTTCTTGCTCCTTTCAGTGAGGGAACCGTATGCGTTGATCAATACCCAGTGAGCCCATGCAGAAAGTCATCCCGTTATGTAGCGATGGAGCCTGTGCAAAGATCCATTAAAATCAGAAACCGTACTGGCTATTCGGGGCAGTCCGAGGAGGGGAAAAGGAGGATCATCGGGATGAATACACATCATGATATTCAGCTCCTCTGCGACTGGTATCACCCGTTGTATGAACCGGGTGAAGTTCTCACGAAAACGCTGCTCACCGATCAGGTGATAACTCTCTAGTGCAGCCTTGAAAGCTGCAATGTAGTCTGATCGGTTTTCCACCGCACTATTGACAAAACCCTGGGTAACGATAATCAGGTTGTGGAGGAGCAAATGGGTTTCCGAATCGCCCATCCGGGCAAACCGGGCAGCTGTGGCTTGCAGAACCTCTGGAGAATAATCCTTGGCCGCATCCTCTCTTTATAGAATGAAGAGATCAAACAGTGCAAAGGTAATAGAGTCATAGAGCATCGTCTCGCTTCCGTCAGCGTCACAGTAGGAGAGATCGGTTCTGACCCAGTCAATCACCGGCATAAAATTGTAACAAACGCGGTCCACACCATTTGCAGCGAGGTTGTGAAGCGACTCGATGTAATTTTGTATGTGAATCTCTGCTAACTCATCCCCCTTCTTGATGGCCTCAGAAACAGGTAGGCTCTCCACGGCACTCCACCTCAATCCTTTATTCTCAATTAGCTGACTAATTTCGCCAAAAGCCCAGGTATCCCACACTTCACCCGGCTTCAAATGGTGCAAGGAGGTAACCACGCCCTTTACACCCATCTGTTTCAAATCAGAGAGTGTAACCGTATCACTGGGTCCGAACCATCTCCATGTTTTTCCAGCATAAGCAAATTTTTCTTGCAAATAAACAAACTATATTTATTAAAGAGCGTGCATATATTTGCAATGAATTATACTATATTTGCATCCAGACCAAAACGGAATGTTATGACGCGGATTATGCATGAAAATCTGAACCTGGATAACGGTTCGCCAGTGAAAGTCAAATGGTGTGATTACGACTATTTCAAGTTTCCGCTGCACTTCCACGATGAATATGAGGTGGTTTATATCCTGAAAAGTACCGGAACTCGATTTGTGGGAAACAGTATTCAACCTTATTCCAACGGTGACCTGGTACTGCTGGGTAGTTCACTGCCCCACATGTACCGTAGCGATCCTGAATATTACGAGGAGCACAGTGATTTAAGGGTACATGCCATCACCATCCAGTTCTCCAAGAACTTCTTCAACTACGGGGTAACGCAGTACCCTGAATTGTTTAACATCAAGAACCTGCTGATCAAGGCTAAACAGGGTATTTGTTTCGACAAGAATGCCAATCAACGTATCCGCAAAAAGATTACCAAATCTTTACGCCTGAAGGGACTCCCCCTTCTGATGGAGTGCATACAAATCCTCTCGCTGATGAGCAGTTCATCCGATTATACTCTGCTTAACAGTGAGGATTCAGAGACTGAATCGGAATTCATCGAGGCAGAAGCGCGACTGATCAAGGTCCTCTCGTTTCTGAAACGAGAATATACCCGTCCGCTCACACTAACAGAAATTGCAGGGGTCGCCGGGATGAACCAAACCTCTTTCTGTCGATTCTTCCTCGAAAATACCGGTAAAACGTGTGTGCAGTACATCAACGGACTGCGCATCGGGTATGCATGCAAGTTGTTGCAGGAAGGGAAGTATTCAATCAGCGAAATCTGCTACGAGAGCGGTTTCAACAATATTTCGAACTTCAACAGACAGTTCAGGCAATTCACCCAGCATTCTCCCACCGAATACCTGAGCGAGTTAAAGAAGCCACCGTTGTACAGGAAAATATAGTGGGTTACTCTTGCTTTAGCAGGTCGAACCGGTCCCTGTAAGCCCACAGTCCCAGGGCCGGACTGGAGATGTAATAGATCTCCTCACCATCGGGAAGGATGTTGAACCCCTCTCTGAGTTTTGCAGGATCGTATCGTTGCATCACCTTGTCGATGTCGT
>DURL01000109.1 GCA_012837345.1 Bacteroidales bacterium | reverse complement strand
GCTCATATGAATGCTATTATAATGTGATGTGTTATTGGATGTTTCGGTTATTGCTCGAATGGCAGGTGCGGTTATTCTGGATGCTCGCACAGCTCGGTAAGCACGCTACCGGTAGATTTTGGATGCAAGAAGGCAATGTTGAGTCCTTCTGCACCACCACGTGGTTGCTGATCAATCAGGCGAACCCCTTTGGATTCCATTTCCTTCAACGATTCTCCAAGGTTCTTAGTGGCATAGGCGATGTGGTGGATCCCTTCCCCTCTTTTTTCGATGAACTTGGCAATGGTACTCTCATCACTGGTGGGTTCCAGCAATTCAATCTTGGTCTGGCCAACCATGAAAAAGGCAGTTTTTACCTTCTGATCTTCCACGGTCTCAATATTGTAGCATTTCAGACCCAGGATCCCTTCGTAATAGGGGAGTTGTTCTTCAATGCTTTTCACCGCGATGCCGATGTGTTCGATGTGTGTAATTTCCATATATAAATAATTGATTAATTAGTCTATAAGCTACAAAAGTACCGCTTTCATTTCGGAAAATATGTTAAAAGAGGAGATTTATTTTCCTTCTCATCTCTGCCCTCAGATCGATGAGATTCGTAACACTTCCAGCAACTCCTCGCTGATCTCCCTCTCTTTACGGATGGCTCGCTTAAAAGGAACATAGTCAATCTCGTTCTCCCGGATACCAATCATCACATTGCGCTGGTTCTCCAAAAGTGCCTGGATGGCGGCAATGCCCATGCGGCTGGCCAGGATGCGGTCCTGTGCCGAGGGTGAGCCGCCTCGTTGCAGGTGTCCCAGAATGGAGACGCGTACATCGTACTGCGGATACTCCTTCTTCACACGCTCAGCCATCTTCATTGCACCTCCGGTCACCTCGCTTTCAGTGACCAGCACCATGCTGCTGCTCTTTGACTTGCGGAAACCCTGTTCAATCAATTCGCCCAGCTGGTCCTTCTCGATGCTGATCTCCGGGATGATGGCCGCCTCAGCACCGGATGCGATGGCACTATTGAGCGCCAGGTAACCGCAGTTGCGCCCCATCACCTCCACGAAGAAGAGCCGTTCGTGCGAAGTGGCGGTATCGCGTATCTTGTCCATCGACTCCATGATGGTATTGAGAGCCGTGTCGTAACCGATGGTGGTGTCAGTGCCATTCAGGTCGTTGTCGATGGTGCCCGGAAGACCCACCACCGGGATATTGTACTCATTGGCGAAGATGCTGGCACCGGTGAGAGAGCCGTCACCGCCAATCACCACCAGTGCATCGATGCCATGTTTCTGCATGTTCTCATAGGCGATGCGCCGCCCCTCCTCGGTCATGAACTCGAGTGAGCGGGCTGTTTTCAGGATGGTGCCACCCTGTTGGATGATGTTGCTGACGCTGTTGGTTTTGAATTCAGTGATCTCGTCTGATATCAGGCCCTTGTAACCTCTGTAGATGCCAAAGACCCGCATGCCGTTTGATATGCCGGCGCGTGTTACCGCACGTATGGCGGCGTTCATGCCCGGAGCATCGCCGCCGGAGGTGAGCACGCCTACACTTTTGATATTTGAGTCCATAGTTGAGATGTTTGACCTTGTAAAATAGCAGGCTATCAGTATTGATAACCCTTTCAATAAACAAGCTGCAAAGATAACCTATTTTGGTGATGGCACAAAAAAAAGCTGCTTCAAAAAGCAGCTCTTTCGGGTTGTGTCTGAGGGGACATTTTTGTGATGATGTCAGCCACCGCTTCCATCTGCCACTGGGGTGTGGAAGTGGCACCACAGATGCCGATGGTGATCTCTTCCCGGATCCATGCCGGATCCACCTCCTGGGGTGTGTGGATCAGGTATGAATTGGGATTACTGCTTTTGCATTCATCGAAGAGTACCTTACCGTTGGAACTTTTCTCACCGGCGATGAAGATGATCAGGTCGTGATTCTCTGCAAACTCCCGGATATTGGGTACCCGGTTGGATACCTGCCGGCAGATGGAGTCGTTGAAATAGAAGGCTGCTCCCTCTTCCATCCGTGCTCTGATCAATTCTCCGATTTCATAAAAACCATCCAGTGGCTTGGTAGTCTGTGAGAAGAGGCTGATATCTCTTGTGAAGTCGAGTTTGTTGATCTCATCCTTGCTTTCAATGATGATCGCCGACTCCCTGGTTTGTCCCATCAGTCCTTTCACCTCGGCATGTCCTTTCTTGCCGTAGATCACTATTTGGATTCCTTTGTCGGCACCCTGCTCGTACTTTTTGCGGATCTTCTTCTGTAGTCCCAGTACCACGGGACAAGAGGCATCAATCAGTTCGATGTTGTTCTCACGCGCTATCTCATAGGTGCTGGGAGGTTCACCGTGTGCACGCAGCAGCACCTTGACATTTTTCAGTTCTTTCAACTGTGCATGATCGATGGTGATCATCCCCATCTTTTCCAATCGTTCTACTTCAATGCTGTTGTGGACGATGTCGCCCAGGCAGTAGAGGGTTCCATCTTTTTTCAACTCCTCTTCAGCCCGGGTGATCGCCTTGGCGACGCCAAAGCAGCATCCAGACTGTCGGTCTATCTCAATTCTGTTCATTGTTAGCTGTGATTTTGTGATACATTTCCAGGGCCCATTGCAACTGTTCATCGATACCGATGTGAGAGTTATCCAGCTCCAGGGCATCCTCTGCCTTGCGCAGGGGGCTCTCGGCTCGAGTCGTGTCCCGCAGGTCACGCTCTTCCACGTTGGACAGCACCTCGGCAAAAACGGGATCATCTCCTTTCGCCTTCATCTCATCGTAACGTCGCCGGGCACGCACCTCGGGTGTGGCGGTGAGGAACAGCTTCAGTTCCGCATCGGGGAAGACCACGGTGCCGATGTCTCGGCCATCCATCACCACTCCTTTCTCTTTGCCCATCAGCTGTTGCTGCCGTACCAGCTCATGCCGCACGAAGGGCAGTGTGCTGACACGGCTGGCACCGTTGGCTGCCTCCAGTGTTCGGATCTCCCGCTCTACATTTTCGTCGTTGAGGTAGGTCTCCTGCTCACCACGGGCGTTGGTCCTGAAGGTGATTGCCATCTCTGAGATATGCTTTTTCAACTGCTCCTCATTTATCTGTGTCTCTGTGAGCCATCCCTTGCGTAACGCATGAAGAGCCACGACCCGATACATGGCTCCGCTGTCGATATAGGTGTATCCCAGCTCTCTTGCCAGTCCTTTGGCGATGGTGCTCTTGCCACACGAGGAGAAGCCGTCGACGGCAATATTGATCTTTTTATTGTGCATGATTGATCATCGTTACCTGCATAAACATCGTACAAAGATAGAATGTTTTTTGCTGAAGTTCATTTAACAGATGCAAACAGAATGGAAAAGAGCTGTAACCATTGGCTACAGCTCTTTCTCAAAGGTCCTGCAACAATGTGCCTTCTATTTACTCTTCCAGGAAACTGGGATAGAGGTAGTCGGTTGCCGGCACGAAGGTCTCCTTGATGCATTGGGGTGATACCCAGCGCAACAGGTTGAAGATTGAACCGGCCTTGTCGTTGGTGCCTGAGCCGCGGCCACCACCAAAAGGCTGCTGGTCCACCACGGCGCCGGTGGGTTTGTCGTTGATGTAGAAGTTGCCGGCAGTGTGTGTCAGCCGCGAGGTCATCTTCTCAATCTGTGCCCTGTCGGCCGAGAAGATGGCGCCGGTCAGCGCGTAGTCGGTGGTGGTGTCGAGAATCTCCATTGTCTCTGCCAGTTTATCAGGCTCATAGAGATAAACGGTGATGATGGGGCCAAACAGCTCTTCACGCATGGTGATATAGTCCGCCTTTCTTGCCAGGATCACCGTGGGGTGTATGAAGTATCCCTCTGATTTATCATAGGTGCCGCCACAGATGATCTCCGCATCGGGGGAGGCCTTGGCATCGTCGATCACGCCTGCCAGCTTGTTGAACGACTCCTCATCGATTACCGCATTCACGAAGTTGCTGAAATCTTCCACCACACCCGTCTTGATCTTGGCAAGGTCTTCAGTGACATGTTGCTTTACCTCCTCCCACAGGTTGGTGGGGATATAGGCGCGTGAGGCGGCGGAGCATTTTTGTCCCTGGTACTCGAAAGCGCCGCGGGTGATGGCGGTAGCCACCTGCTTCGCGTTGGCGGTTTTATCTGCCAGGATGTAATCCTTGCCACCGGTTTCACCCACGATGCGGGGGTAGGATTTGTAACGACCGATGTTGCCGGCGAGGGTGCTCCACATACCATTGAAGACGGCTGTTGAGCCGGTGAAGTGAAGACCGGCGAACTCACGGTGGTTGAACACCACCTCAGCGGCCTCCCTGCCACCTGCATATACCAGATTGATCACCCCGTCGGGGAGTCCTGCTTCCTGTAACACCTGCATGATGAGGTGCGCCGGCCAGACAGCGGTCCTGGAGGGTTTCCATACCACCGTGTTGCCCATCAGCGCGGGAGCACCTCCCAGATTGCCGGCGATAGAGGTGAAGTTAAAGGGTGTGAGTGCAAAGATGAACCCTTCCAATGGCCGCCAAACCATTCTGTTCCATATGCCGGGTGAGGAGTTGGGCTGCATCCCATAAATCTCAACCATGTTCTTCACGTTGTAGCGATAGAAATCCACCAACTCGCACACCGCGTCGATTTCCGACTGGAAGGCGTTTTTCGACTGGCCAATCATGGTCACTGCGTTGAAAGTGCTCCGGTAGGGGCCGGCGATCAGTTCGGCAGCTTTGAGAAAGATAGCAGCACGACTCTCCCAATTCATAGCCTCCCATGCCGGTTTGGCCTTCAGTGCCGCATCGATGGCCATCTGCACGTGGCTTTTATCGCCCTGGTGATAGTGACCCAGCAGATGACCGTGATTGTGAGGAGGACGAATATCGTGCAGGTTACCGGTGCGCACCTCTTTTCCACCGATGACCATGGGCAGATCAAGTCCCCCCTTGTTCAGCTCATCCAGTTTCTGTTTCAATGCACTTCTTTCAGGTGAACCCGGCGCATAACTTTTTACAGGTTCGTTCTTCACGCCGGGTAGTTGGTAGATTCCTTTAGGCATAGTGGTATTTTTTGTGGTTTATCTGTGTTACAAATATATTTAATTTTGTCGGATGAAAACAGATTCCGTTTTTAATTTTTACAATTTTTTCAGCTCTGTGCTGATTGTTATACTGTATAATTTAAATTTCGTGTGATGTACTTACAGCTAAATTCTCGACTGACAATGTTTTGTGACCCTTTTTTGTCCTCATTCACTAAAAGAGCATAACTTGCTGCGCTTCAAACAGCTGCTCTTTTTACGTTCTTTGAGGTCAATGGGTCCCCACAAAACATTGATAGGTCTCATCTTTAGCTGTATCTATCCCAATCTTATGAACATGCGAATCTTTAGCTGTATAATATTTATTAAATGTATACGCGATTTGTTTTTTTATTTATTTTTGTAACAGATCTAATTACTTTACAAGCACAGATGCATTCAGGAAGAACCAACCTCCCCGATTTCAGTAATTCCGAAATCGCTTTCCGTGACCAGTCGAATGGAAGCCTAAGGCAGGCATACCAGCTTTTCAGTGTGATGAACCGTAAACGCCTGGTCTGGCTGGGTAAACAGTTTGTGAAAATCGCCTTTGCCCTGCATCTCCCGGTAAAGGGTCTCATTCGTAATACCATCTACCGCCATTTTGTGGGAGGTGAGTCAATTGCCGACTGTAGCAAGACCATCAACCGTCTGGCAGAACGTAATGTGCTCTCCATCCTCGATTATGCATTGGAGGGTGAGGAGTCGGATGAGGTATTTGATGCTACCTGCAATGAGGTAATCCGCACCATTGAGTATGCGCATGAGAACCATCATGTTCCCTTTAGTGCCTTCAAGATCACCGGTCTGGCTCGTTTTGACCTGCTGGCGAAAGTGAGTGAGCGGCTACTCCTGTCTGATGTGGAGAGAGTAGCGTTTAAAAGGGTGGAACAGAGGGTCGATGCCATCTTTCGACGTGGATATGAACTGGGCGTGCCGGTATTGATTGATGCCGAGGAGAGCTGGATCCAGCCGGTGTTGGATGAGATGGTGATGCAGCTGATGGCGAAGTATAACCGTGAGAAAGCCATCGTGCAGAACACCTATCAGATGTATCGTCACGACAGCATTGCCCGGATCAAAGAGCACCATCGTCTGGCATTGAAGGGCTGTTTCCGCTTTGGGTTGAAGATTGTACGGGGTGCCTACATGGAGAAGGAGCGGGCGCGCGCTACTGAGAGGGGGTATCTCTCACCCATTCAGCCGGATAAGGCTGCTACCGATAGGGATTTCGATGCCATTATCCGTTATTTCATTGAGCATCATGACACTATCGATTTCATGGTTGCCACACACAACGAAGCGAGTACGCTGTTGCTGGCTTCATTGATCGATGTTGCCGGCCTGCCGCGCAATCATCGGGGTATCTATTTCTCGCAGCTTTATGGTATGAGTGACCACCTTACCTATAACCTGGCTGAGATGGGGTACAACGTGGCCAAGTATGTCCCTTATGGTGAGGTGAAGACCATGATGCCTTACCTGTTCCGTCGTGCCGAAGAGAACTCATCAGTGAAGGGACAGACGAGTCGTGAGTTGAAGATGATCCGGGAAGAGATACGGCGAAGAAAGCTAGATGATTCGTTGATTCGTAAATTAGCAAATTAGCAAATCAGCACATCATTTTACCTCCCAGACGTTAGATGAGGAGAGCAGGAACTCGGTAAATGATTTTTTTGGAGTCCGTTGCTGTACCTCAGCAATCTGCCGTTCGTAGTCACTATCATAGGAGGGCGTATCCACACTGCGGATCACCCCGAGTGCTACCGGCAGGTCGTCTGCAATATCCATCAACGCCAATTTCATGTGCAGGGTATTGTCCTTCGTGGTGGCGTCGTGTACCAGTACATCATCCAGGCTGTATCCCTCTTCACCGATGGTAACTGCTTTTAGATTCCATCCCTCCAGCACCAGTCCCTTTTCGTTTTCCTTGCCGAAGAGCATTTTCTCTCCCTGCCGCAGGGTGATGGTATTGTCGGCCTTCCATGTGCGGTCGCTGATCTTGTTGTGTATGCCGTCGTTAAAGATGACGCAGTTCTGGAGAACCTCCACTACGGAGGCGCCTTTATGACGGGCGGCTTCCACCATCACCTCCACCTGGGTCTTCATGTCCACATCGATGGCGCGAGCGAAGAAGGTGCCCCTGGCACCGAAAGTAAGCTCAGCAGGGCGGAAGGGATCTTCCACCGTGCCGTAGGGTGATGATTTGGAGACAAATCCCCTTGAGGAGGTGGGGGAGTATTGCCCTTTGGTGAGTCCGTAGATCTTGTTGTTGAAAAGAATAATATTGATGTCTACGTTACGGCGGACAGCATGGATGAAGTGGTTTCCGCCGATGGCGAGCGAGTCGCCGTCACCGGTGGCCACCCATACGCTAAGGGCAGGATTGGCTACCTTCACACCGGTGGCGATGGCTGCTGCACGACCATGGATGCTGTGAAAGCCGTAAGTGTTCATATAGTAGGGAAGCCGCGAGGAGCAGCCTATGCCGGAGATTACCGCCGTGTTGTGCGGATCCACGTTCAACTCTGCCAACGCCTTGTGCAGACAGGTCAGGATCGCATAGTCACCGCAGCCGGGACACCAGCGTACCGCATTTTCACTTTTGTAGTCCTTCGCCAGATATTTCTGATATTTTATTTCTGTTGCTTCCATGCTTATTTTCCTTCCATCATTTGTGTAAATGCTTCAACCATTTCGCTCACTTTGAAGGGTTGTCCCTCCACCTTGTTGTACTTGCAAATCGAGTTCAGGTCGGGGTACTTGCCATTCAGATAATCGGCAAACTGACCGTTGTTCTGTTCGGCCACGATCACCTTGCTGTAGCGCTGCAGCAGTTCGTGGCTGTTGGCCGGGAGCGGTGAGATGTGACGGAAATGGGTGTAGGCTACCTTCTTCCCGTTGTCGCGCAAGCGAAGCAAGGTCTCCATCAGGTGACCCTGTGTGCCGCCCCATCCTACGATCAGCGTGTCGGCATCGGGGTCACCCAACACTTGCTGCTCCGGAATGAAGCGGGCGATGTTGTCGATCTTCTGTTGTCGGATATTGATCATGCGCTGATGGTTCTCCGGGTTGGATGAGATGACGCCGGTAACCAGATCCTTCTCCAGACCACCGATACGATGCATGTAGTTAGGTGTGCCGGGTATACCCCAATATCTTACAAGGGTGTCATCGTTGCGCAAGTACGGTTTCCATTCACCTGCTTCAGCATTGAAGTGGTTCTGTACGTAGGGTGGGTTGATCTCAGGATAATCTTCCAACTCGGGGATCTTCCAGGCTGATGAGCCGTTGGCGATGTACCCATCACTGAGCAGGATCACAGGAGTCATATGCTCCAGCGCAATCTTGGCTGCAGTAAAAGCGCTCTCGAAACAGTCGGTGGGTGATGCTGCCGCCATTACCACCAGGGGGCTCTCGCCGTTGCGTCCGTAGAGTGCCTGGTTCAGATCGGTCTGCTCGCTCTTGGTGGGCATCCCGGTGGAGGGGCCACTACGCTGTACGTCGATCACCACCAGTGGCAACTCGGTCATCACCGCAAGACCCAGTGCTTCACTTTTCAGTGCCAGTCCCGGTCCCGAGGTGGAGGTGGCAGCCAGACACCCGGCAAAGGCGGCGCCAATAGATGAGGTGATCCCGGCAATCTCATCTTCCATCTGCAGGGCTTTCACTCCGAAATCTTTTCTCTTAGCCAGCTCTTGCAGGATATCGGTCGCGGGGGTGATGGGGTAGGAGCCGAGGAAGAGCTGCAGTCCCGCTTTCTCGGCGGCTGCGATCAACCCGTAAGCGGTGGCGGTGTTACCGTTCACATCGGTATAAAACCCCTTTGTCGCTTCCACCGGTTCGATACGATAGGTGGAGGCGGTCAGGTGTATGTTGTTGCCGTAATTGTACCCATCGGTCAGCGCCTTGATGTTGGCGATGACGATCTTCGGCCGTTTTGCAAACTTCTGCTCCAGCAGCTTGTCGGCGATCTCCAGTGGCCGGTTGAAGAGCCAGCAGACGATGCCCAGTGCAAACATGTTCTTACAGCGTAGCATCTCCTTGTTTTCCAGTCCCGATCCCTCCAGGGAGGATTTGGTCATGGAGGTGATGGCTACCCCTACGGGCTGTATGTGATCCAGGTTCAGTTCCTCGAAAGGATCCTGTGTCTGGAAGAGGGCCTTGTCGAGATCTTTCTTCTGAAAGGAGTCGGTGTCGAAAAGGACAATCGATCCCTTTTTCAGATAAGATGCATTCACCTTCAGTGCCGCCGGGTTCATAGCCACCAGCACATCGGTTTTGTCGCCTGAGTTGTATACATCTTTCGCACCGATACGAACCTGAAATCCGGAGACACCATGCAGTGATCCCTGCGGTGCACGTATCTCCGCCGGGAAATCGGGGAAGGTGGCGATCTCATTACCAAAGATGGCCGAGAGGGTGGAGAAAAGGGTGCCCGAGAGCTGCATTCCGTCGCCGGAATCGCCGGAAAACCGGATGGTGACTTGTTTAATGTCGGTTACGACCGCGTTCGTTGGCATAATAACTAGTTATGGTTTTTGAGTCGTTCTCACTCAGATTTGTGTTCAGGGGTCAGCAAGCAACATCTGTTTGTTGATCTCTTGAAATGAAACTGCAAAGTAATAAAAGAGTAGGCGAATAAGCAAATAAATCGCACTGAAACAGGACAAAGAAAATCACTCCACCCTCTTAATCATTGCTCCCAGCGCGTTGAGTCTCCTATCGATCTGCTGATAGCCTCTGTCAATCTGGTCAATGTTATGGATGGTGCTTTTGCCTTTGGCACTCATGGCTGCGATCAGCAAGGAGATGCCTGCACGGATATCGGGTGAGGTCATGGTCATCCCTTTCAGGTGAAACCGTTTATCCAGGCCGATCACCACCGCCCGGTGCGGATCGCAGAGGATGATCTGTGCTCCCATGTCGATCAGCTTGTCTACGAAAAAGAGACGACTTTCGAACATCTTCTGGTGAATCAGCACGCTTCCTTTTGCCCTGGTGGCAACCACCAGTATCACGCTCAGCAGGTCGGGCGTGAGTCCCGGCCAGGGAGCATCTGCGATGGTGAGGATGGAACCGTCGATAAACGACTCAATGGTGTAGCTCTCCTGGCGTGGTATGAAGAGATCGTTGCCCTGTTGTTCCAGGGTGATACCCAGTCGGCGAAAGCTGTCGGGGATAATGCCCAGGTTTGCCACAGAGGTATCTTTGATGGTGATCTCCGAAGCGGTCATGGCTGCCATTCCGATGAAGCTGCCGATCTCAATCATATCCGGCAACAGTGAATGGCGGCAACCCGTCAGTTGTGAGACACCCTGTACCGTCAGCCGGTTGGATCCAATCCCCTCGATGCGGGCACCCATGCGCACCAGCATGCGGCTCAACTGTTCCACATAGGGCTCACAGGCCGCATTGTAGATGATGGTTTCTCCCTCCGCCAGCACGGCAGCCATCAGCAGATTGGCTGTACCTGTCACCGATGCCTCGTCGAGCAGGATAAAGGTTCCTGTCAATTTAGGAGCAGAGAGGGTGAAGATTTGTTTTTGTTCGTTGAAGATCATGCGTGCTCCCAGCTTCATGATGCCATTGAAATGGGTGTCGAGCCTCCGGCGTCCGATCTTGTCGCCTCCCGGCTGGGGAACGACTACCTCACCGAATCGGGCAAGCAGGGGTCCGATGATCATGATGGAGCCCCGCAGTGCAGCACTCTTTCGCATAAAGTCCTCCGACTGGATGTAGGCCAGATCGATCTGCTCGGCCTTGAACGAATAGTCCGTTTCGTTAAGACGGTGCACCGAAACACCCATCTCCTGCAGCAACCGTATCAGGTTGTTGACATCCAGGATGTCGGGAATATTTTCAATCACCACCTCTTCCTTTGTGAGCAGTGTGGCACAGATTACCTGCAACGCCTCGTTCTTGGCTCCTTGCGGGGTGATGGTTCCGCTGAGTCTGTGTCCACCTTCAATGATAAATGATGCCATAATCCTTTTTTTTTGTGTTCTTCCTTTTTTTGTCCGGTTAGAAAATCCATACCTCCGGTTCCAGCATGACCCCATACTGCCTGAACACCTCCTGCTGCACCTCTTTTACGAATGCGGCGATCTCACTTCCGCTGTCGGTGCCGTGGTTGACAATGATCAGTGCATGTTGATCATACACACCCACCAATCCTCTGCGCATCCCCTTATAGCCTGCTTTCTCAATCAGATATGCAGCTGATGTTTTAAACCTGTTCCCACCGGTCGTGTATAATGGCAGGTCGGGCAGCAGAGAGACCAATGACTCCTTCTCCTTCGATGTCAGTATCGGATTCTTAAAAAAACTTCCGGCATTGGGCAACTTCTCCGGGTCGGGCAGCTTACGGGTGCGGATACGGATAATCGCCTCCCGCACCTGGCTTAGTGTAGGGTTTGTGTTGCTGTTCAGCTCACGGCTCAAATCAACATATTTCTCTAGGTAGGTGTAACTCTTTTCCAGGCGAAATCGTACCGAGGTAATCACCTGGTCACGGTTCTGCTTGAAGATGCTGTCACGGTAGGAGAAGTCGCACTGGTCGGTGGTGAACGATTTGCGCTCACCGCTCTGAACATCCACCGTGTTGACCAGGGTGATACACTCGCTCACCTCCCTGCCATAAGCACCGATGTTCTGTACCGGGCTGGCACCCACGGATCCTGGAATCAGCGACAGGTTTTCAAGACCCGCATATCCGTTTTTTACGGTCCATTCAACCAGATGATCCCAATCCTCAGCAGCACCAGCCTCCAGTTCCACCTCACGGTCATTCTCCCAAATAAGGTAAATGCCTTTCATCGCCGGTCTGATGACCAGGCCGTCGAAATCTTCGGTGAAGAAGAGGTTGTAACCGGCTCCCAGGATTAACTTCTTTTCCTCCGGAAAGCGATTCAGTATCTCCGACAACTCCTCGGCATTCGCCGGTTCAGAGAATAATCGGGCAACCGCTTTTGTTTTGAATGAGTTGTAGGGTTGTAACTGTATGTTGTGCTGAGTGATCATGATCCTTTATAAATCAGAAAGACACACGGTTTCTTATGCATCTCCGGCAATTTTCCTTTCCATTCTTTCACACTTCGTGTGACAATATATTCATCATCACATGAAATATTCATTGCAATGCAGAGCTTCGTAGCCGGATTGCAATGCAGTAGGATATCTGCAGCCATCTTATGATTTCGGTAGGGGGTCTCGATGAACAGTTGTGTCTGGTCCTCACTGTAGGAACGGGCCTCCAGTTGCCTGATTCTTTTTGCTCTTTCGTTTTGATCGATGGGCAGATAGCCATGAAAGGCAAAGCTCTGACCGTTGAAGCCTGATGCCATCACTGCCATCAGGATGGAGGAGGGGCCTACCAGCGGAACAACCTTGTATCCTTTTTGCTGGGCAATCGCCACCACATCAGCCCCGGGATCGGCCACGGCGGGGCATCCGGCTTCGGAGATCACCCCGACGCTCTCACCCTTTTTCATGGGCAACAGATAGTCTGAGATACTGTTCCTGTCGGTGTGCTTGTTCAGTTCGTAAAAGGTGAGGGCATCAATTTCAATCTCAGGGTTACACGCTTTCAAAAAGCGACGTGCCGAACGCACATTCTCCACGATGAAATATTTCAGTTGAGATATCACCCTTGTGTTGTAAGTAGGGATCACCTGATCAACAGGGGTCTCTCCCAGCATCACCGGTATCAAAAAAAGTGAGGGTTTCTCCATTTCGTTTGCAGACCTTTTGTCTACAAAAATAGGCAAAAAATGGCAATGGGTAGCTTCCTTTCCCCGGATATCTTTTTAAAAACCGAGATGAAACAGGTCGGAGAGAGAATCGATTCTTATCTGACGGAAGAATGATTCAATCAGGTTTATATCTGCCAGAAGGTAGAACAGTACAATCATATAGAGAAAGCCGTAAACACCTCCGGTGATATGTGCTGAGTGGTTGATGCCTCCCTGCTCTTTTTTATCCAGCGAGATGGAGATCAGCATAAAGATTATTCCGAAAAGGAATGCGGGCAGCATCACCGGGATAAAAAGGATACCCATGAAGTTCATCGGATTGATCAGCATATATGCAAAGATCATTGCCGAGACGGCTCCCGATGCACCCAGGCCATGATACGATCTGTTCTCTTTCTGTTTGTAGTATGTGGGCAGGATGGAGACCAGCAGGGCCGAGATGTATAGAACGATAAAGCAGAGCGCTCCCACGCGCTCACCCAGTTGTGTTTTGCATATCTGCTCAATATCCGTCGCAAAGAAATAGAGGGTGAACATGTTAAAGATTAGATGCATGTAATCGGCGTGCAGGAGACCGTAGGTCAACAGCCTGTGCCATTCACCCCTTCTGACCGCAGGCGGGTAAAAGATCATCCTCTCCATCAGTGCGTTGTTTCGGAATGCGAGGATGGAGACGATGGAGGTAAGCACAATGAGGGTGATGGTGATCATGGTATTTTTTGGATGTCATTTGTCGCGAAATATTTCCACAATGGGGCGGCCATGGTTGCCTGAACAATCTGATCGCTTGTAAGCAGTGCCTTCACCTCATCGTAGGAAAAGAGATGTACTGTGATATCTTCCGACTCTTCCAGTGCCTGATCACCGGTTTTCTCCACACCTTCGGCGATAAAGCACCAGGAGTAGTTGTTGGCTGCACTGGCGTTGGGGGCGACACGCATAAACTCCTTCCAGTGCCCCCCGCTGTAACCGGTCTCTTCCAGCAACTCTCTTTGTGCAGAGGCAAGTGGAGAGGGATCCTCTTTTTCACATACACCGGCGCACAGCTCGATGCAGGTTTCACCGATACCGGGGCGGTATTGTTCCACCAGTATAAACTTGCCTTCCCTGTTGATGGCGATGATATTTACCCAGTTGGGGTATTCCAGCACAAAGTAATCGTGCACCACATTGCCGTTGGGCATCTCCAGTTTCTCTTTTCGCACGGTAAGCCAGGGCCTCTTGTGCAGGTATTCACTTTCAAGCACTTTCCAGGGCAGGGGGGACAGGATATTTTTCATTGTTGACCGTTTTTTTCGGAACCCCTTTTCGGAAAAAGGAGTATGTGTGGTTTTCTCCCGGATCTTAATTGGATAAAAGGGATGATTATCAAGCAGATCATCCATGTGTAATGCCAGGGAAGGTAAAACTATTTTAATTGTCAACCTCTTTCGTCGCAGCAATCACCCCTCTGAAATAGCCGATCGATTCCGCAATTCCCAGAAAGGGATCTTTCATGTTCCTTTCGTGCTCAAGGCTGCAGACACCACTATAGCCTACTTTGCGGAGCATGTTGACAAAGGCAGGAAAATCGATGATGCCGCGGCCGATTTCAACTGAATAACCAGCTTTGGTTGGTCCTGTCACATCTTTGATGTGAATGTCAAACACGCGGGTATGGTATTTCTCCAGATCCTTCACCGGATCTTTTCCGTTGCGTGTGTCATGCCCCACATCGAGACACATACCTATCCTCGCATCGAGATCTTTCACGTTGTTCCAGACATCATCAGCATCGGGATACAATGGCATGTCCGGTCCGTGAAGGTGAATGGCATATTGAAAATCATACTCTTTCACTTTGCGGTCTACATATGGCAGCAGCTCATAGTTGGGTACACCCACAATCAATTTCACACCAACCCGTTTTGCATATTCAAATGCGTTGTCAACCTCCTCCTTCGACCGCATATAGATAGGCCCTACGGCGTAGCCTGTCACACCTTTCGATTGAAGTTTGGCATGGAAAGCCGCGATTTCTTCATCCGTGCTTTTGAGGGGAAGATGAAAATCCTTGATACAAAGGTATTTCACATCGCATTTCTCCATGATCTCCAACGTCTTGTCCAGGTCAAAATTCACAAAAGTATAGCCGGCCATACCCACGCTGAATTGTTCGAAGTTGTCGGGTGCTGGTTGCGGGTCAGGCCTTTCCTGCGAAATAATCAGCTGGGAGCAGAGCAGTCCCGCGATAAATAGCATTTTTTTCATATTGATTTTTTTTTGATGATTCTGTCAATTCACAAAGTTAACTTTTTTTCGTTAGGCTCATTAAAGAAACAACTGAAAACGATTCTGCAAAAATCCTTTATCTTTGCAAACAAAAGATCTGCCCAATGAAACTCCCGGAAGATTTCATCCTCTCCATGCAGTCACTGCTC
>DURL01000108.1 GCA_012837345.1 Bacteroidales bacterium | reverse complement strand
TCAGAGATTTAACACCCCTTTGCCCTGCCGGATGATCACCGGCTCATTATCAGAACAATCGACCACGGTGGATGGTTCAATGCCACCGGTGCCGCCATCGATCACCAGGTCGGCGAAGCTTTCCCACTTCTCGTGGATCAGCTCCGGGTTGGTGCTGTATTCCGGTTCTTCCAACTCATCTACCACCGAGGTGCTCAGCACCGGGTTACCCAGCTGGGCCACTATTTCACGGATGATGTTGTTGTCCGGCACGCGGATTCCAACCGTTTTTTTCTTCTTATAGATCTTTGGCAGTGAGGAGGTGGTGGGCAGGATGAAGGTGAAGGGACCCGGCAGGTTACGCTTCATCAGCTTGAAGACCGGGGTGCTCACCTTGGCATACTCACTGATGATGCTCAGGTCATTGCAGATGATGGAGAGGTTGCTCTTCTGAGGGTTGATCCCCTTCATCTCACAGATCTTCTCCACCGCACGCACGTTAAGTGCGTCACAGCCAATCCCGTAGAGTGTGTCGGTGGGATAGACCACGATGCCGCCATCGCGGAGCACCGCGACCACCTTCTCTATCTCCCGGGGATTGGGGTTCTCATTGTATATCCTGATCATCATAAGCGTGCAAATGTAGCAAAAAAAAAGCTTCCGTCGGCAGACGGAAGCTAAATTATTTGGATATCAGGTGTCTGCTTATCCGTAGATTACATTGCCATGCTCGTCGCGGTTCTCATCCAGGCCATTGCTGTACTGCTTCATGGCGCGCAGGCTCATGCCCATGCTGGAGAAGCCGCCGTCGTTGTAGAGGTTCTGCATGGTCACCTTGCGGGTGAGGTCGGAGAACATCACGATGCAATAGTCAGCTGCATCATCCGCATCGGCATTACCGATGGGAGCCATCCGTTCGGAGAAATCCATCAGGTCGGTCATCCCCTTCACGCCACTGCCGGCGGTGGTCATGGTGGGCGACTGGGAGATGGTGTTCACACGTACCCCCTTGTCGCGACCGTAGATATAGCCGAAGCTGCGGGTGATCGACTCCAGCAGTGCTTTGGCATCAGCCATGTCGTTGTATCCGTAGAAAACACGCTGTGCCGCCACGTAAGTCAGTGCCAGCATCGAACCGCCGCGCTCCACAGCATCCAGCTTGCGGGCTACCTGCAGCATCTTGTGGAAAGAGATGGCCGAAATATCGAGCGTCTTGGCCAGCATATCGTAGTCGAGGTCGTCGTAGGTTCTTTTCTTCCGCACGTTAGGTGACATACCGATGGAGTGCAGCACGAAGTCGATCTTACCGCCAAGGATCTCCATTGACTTGGAGAAGACCATCTCCAGATCCTCCACGTTGGTGGCATCTGCCGGCAGGATCTCAGCATTCAGCTTTTCTCCCAGCTTGTTGGTGTCTCCCATGCGTACCGCTACCGGTGTGTTTGAAAGGGTGATGATGGCACCTTCTTCCACGGCTCTTTCAGCCACCTTCCAGGCGATGGACATCTCGTTCAGTGCCCCGAAGATGATCCCTCTTTTTCCTTTTAATAAATTGTGAGTCATAATTGATTCCGTTTTGATTACCCGGCTGTCACCACTGAATGGGAGTTGCCGGTTGTCATATTTGATAAAAACTGCGCAAATGTACGAAAAATGTGCAATTGTTTAACAGCTTGGAGGAAAATATGTTCTTGAATTAGGGTGAAATGTGCGAAACAGCCTTACTAAATCAAAAAAAAGCGGACCAATTGATCCGCTTTCATCGTTTCAAATTCTTTTTCTTTCAGGCGACCTCTCTCTTTGGTTCAACAGTAATGCCGCGCCATACGATGGCAGCGATAGCGGCACCCAGGAGCGGAGCCACGATAAAAAGCCAGAGTTGCGACAGTGCCGCTCCCCCTTCGAAGAGTGCCGGCCCGATGCTGCGTGCCGGGTTCACCGAGGTGCCGGTGATGGGGATGCAGACGATGTGCACCAGAACGAGTGCCAGGCCGATGGCCAGTCCGGCGAACTGGTTCAGTCCGTTTTTGGCCGTGACGCCCAGCACTACCAGCACAAAAATGAAGGTGAAGACCATCTCAGCCACAAAAGCGGTTGTCATAGCTCCCTCAACAAAGCCGTTGGCTCCGGTCAGTGTCGTTGTGGAGCCGGAGTCTTTTGCCAGGAACCACAGGATGGTGGAACCAAGGATGGCACCGATAACCTGGAAGATCATGTACATCATGGTATCTTTGCCGTTCATTCTTCCGCTGAGATAGACTCCCAATGTAATAGCGGGATTGATATGGCATCCGGAGATGCTGCCGATGGCGTAGGCCATGGCGACGACCGAAAGGCCGAAGGCGAAAGCTACCCCCAGGGTGCCCACTGAGTCGAAGGGCTGTCCCGCTCCCGCGAATACGGCTGCGCCGCAACCCATCAAAACCAGTACCATTGTACCGATCATTTCTGCAAAATACTTTTTCATGATTATCTTTTGTTAAAGTAAAACATTTGAGCACAAAGTAGTAAGAAATATGCAGTACCAACCAACAATTCCGGGAGTATGTGGTTTTACTCTACATAAAACAGAAAGAGAGATTGTGTGTGATAACGGAAAACGGTTTAATCGCTCATGCCAATGCAATCTGACGATCGTCTTTTATCAATTTTTATGTGAAACCTTTTGAACATTTCGCTTCCCATTTGTTATTATGGATAGGTTTTACATTATGAGAGTCACATATATATATCATAGCTGTTATCTGATTGAGTTCGGTTCCTTTTCCGTGATCTTTGACTACTTCAGGGATGCTTTACGTGAAGATGGTACATCTTGGGTGAACGATTATCTGCTCGGCAAAGAGGAAGATCTCTACGTGTTGTGCACCCATTCACATTCTGATCATTACAACCCGGAGATCTTTACCTGGAAACAGAAGAAAAAGAACATCACCTACATCTTCTCGCATGAACTGTTGACTGCCGGAAAAAGCACTGATGCGGATGTGATATACCTCAGGAAAGAGGAGGTGTACCACGATCACAGGCTTAATATTAAAGCGTTTGGCTCAACCGATGAGGGTGGTTCCTTCCTGTTGGAATGGAACAACCTGCGTTTTTTTCATGCCGGCGATCTGAACAACTGGCACTGGAACGAGGAGGTAAAAAAAGAGGAGGCGCTCACTTACGAGAATAACTTCCTCTGTGAGTTGGAGTTGTTGGCAGAAGAGAGCGACCGGCTTTACCTGGCCATGTTCCCGGTAGACCCACGTTTAGGAAGCGACTATATGAAGGGAGCAATGCAGTTTATCTCCCGTATAGGCGTCCGTTATTTCCTGCCGATGCACTTTGGGGAGCAGTATGAGAAGGCAAATCGGTTTGCACAGGAAGCTGAACGAAACGGTGCCGTCTACCTGTCGATGAGCCACCCCGGCCAATCGTTCGACCTGGAATGACCTCGATCCGATTCAATCACCCACAGTCTGATTCAATCAATTTTTCACACACACAATATGGAAGTAAAAGCAAGATTTGACCACTACAACATCAACGTATTCGATCTCGAAAAGAGCATGACATTCTACGACAAAGCGCTGGGCCTGAAAGAGGTGAGGAGGAAAGAGGCCTCTGATGGTTCTTTTATCCTGGTTTACCTGGGCGACGGTGTCACCGGTTTCACCCTGGAGCTCACCTGGTTGCGAGACTGGGAGAGACCCTATAACATGGGTGACAACGAACAGCATCTCTGCGTGCGGGTGGAGGGTGATTACGATCAGATGCGCGCTTATCACAAGGAGATGGATGCCGTTTGCTACGAGAACCAGGAGATGGGATTATATTTCATCATTGATCCCGACGGATATTGGATAGAAGTATTACCTTTGAAGAGATGATCGTGGAGATCGTTCCAAGAAGATGGGTTAATGATGGTGATAGCCATTGAATCCCATCGGTAGAGAATGCTTTAATCAGTTGAAATAAAGGAAAGGAAATGGATTTTTTTAATTATAACCGACGTCCTACGGTAGATGTACATGTGGGAGATATCATCATGGGAGGCAGTCACCCGGTGGTGGTGCAGACCATGACCAGCACCAATACACGCGATACCGAAGCCAGCGTAGCGCAGTGTGAGCGAATCATTGCGTCCGGTGCCGATCTGATACGACTCACCACGCAGGGTGTACGTGAGGCGGACAACCTGGGCAATATTCACCGTGAGTTGAGAGAGAAGGGATATACCACTCCCTTGTCAGCCGATATACATTTCAATCCGCGGGCGGCACTCGTGGCAGCCACCGTGGCGGAGAAGGTGCGCATCAACCCCGGCAACTACGTTGATAAACAGAAGACCTTTGCTGAACTGGAGTATACCGATGAAGAGTATGCCGGTGAGATGGAGAAGATTCGGACTCAGTTTGTGCCTTTTCTGAATGTCTGCAAAGAGCATGGCACAGCCATCCGCATTGGTGTGAATCACGGGTCTCTCTCTGACAGGATCATGAGTCGCTACGGCGATACACCCGAAGGGATGGTAGAGTCCTGTATGGAGTACCTGCGAATTGCCGTGGAGGAGGGTTTCAATGATATTGTGATCTCGCTGAAAGCATCCAATACGCTATTGATGACCAAAGCGGTGCGCCTGCTGGTTGACCACATGGACAAGGAGGATATTCACTTCCCGCTACACCTTGGGGTGACCGAGGCGGGTGACGGCGAAGATGGTCGCATGAAGTCAGCCGTCGGGATTGGAGCGCTCCTGAGTGATGGTCTGGGTGACACCATCCGGGTGTCGTTGAGTGAAGATCCTGAAGCGGAGGTGCCGGTGGCACGCAAGCTGGTGGATTATGTCACGCAGCGCCGGGGACATGTACCTGTGGAAGGGATTCACTACCCTCGTTTCTCACCTTTCTCTACCGAACGACGGGAGACCGATGCCGTTTGGAACATTGGTGGGGAGCACCTGCCGGTGGTGATCTCCGACAGGAGCATGATTGATGATATGACCATCAACCCCCATTTCATTCCTGACTACATCTATGTAGGAGGTGGTGTGCCGACCAACTTCCCCAGGGGAATGAAATCGATCGTCGATTATTCAGCCTGGGAGGAGCGGATCGACAATTTCCCGCTCTTCACGGTAAAAAATATGGCAGCGATGGGCGGTTGCAACGCACCGGTCAAGTTTCTGCGAATCTCTTATCCTCAACTGAATGAAACAGTGCTGGCACAGATCAAAGCCGACAAGAAGGTAGTGCTGATCCTGACCACCGTTCATCAGAACGGTGTAGGGGAGCAGCGTGCCTTCTTCCACACGCTGCTCAATGCCGGATGCCGGGTGCCGGTGGTCCTGCAACGTGGCTATCGCGAGAATGATCCCGAAGATATCATGATCAAGGGGGGTGTCGATTTCGGTACGGTATTGCTTGATGGTTTCGGCAACGGCATCATGCTCAGCAACGAGGGGAGCATCGCCATCACCGATCTGGATAACTATGCCTTTGGCCTCCTGCAGGCGGCCCGCGTGCGTACCAGTAAGACCGAGTTCATCTCCTGCCCCAGTTGCGGCAGGACACTCTTCGACCTGCAGACCACCGTGGCACTGGTGAAGAAGCACTTCTCCCACCTCAGGCACCTTAAGATCGGGGTGATGGGCTGCATCGTCAACGGTCCCGGAGAGATGGCCGACGCCGATTACGGTTACGTGGGGGCTGAGCACGGCAAGATCTCGCTTTACCGGCGCAAGGAGCTGGTAGAGAAAAATATTCCCCAGGCGGAGGCAGTGGAACACCTGATCCAGCTGATCAAGGATCACGGCGACTGGACCGATCCGGAAGAATAACCAACAGAAAAGAGAGGGCAGCCAAATCGGCTGCCCTCTCTCAATCTAAAAGGTGGATTTTATTTCAACTTGATATGCACCGGCGTGGGGTTGTTCAGGTTGTCACTCACCGGGCAGCGTGATTCCACCGCCTCAAGCCACTTCTCGAGTGTTGGGCGATCGGCGTCCGTATCGGGGTTGATCTCCACGGTGATCTCCTTGTAACCTGCCCTGTCGCTGGTCTCCTTGCCGAACAGCTTGTCGGGATTCAGCTTGCCTGCCAGCTCAATCTCTACTCCTCTCAGGTTGATATCCATCTCCCGGGCAACCAGGTGACACATCACGTTGAGGCAGCCGGAGAGGGCTGCAAGTAAGTACTCCACCGGGTTGGCCCCGTCGTTGGTGCCGCCCAGGTCGGCCGGTTCATCTATGATCATCTGAAACGTGCGGGTTTTCACCACCGTCTTCGTCGGATTCTCACTGTGCGCATTGACGCTAAAAGTTAATTCTGACATATATATACAATTAAATTAATTTGAATGATGTAGCTCGATCCTGTTTTCTGGCGAAAATTGCCTGTTTATTTACGTAACAAAGGTAATCATCCTGTTTTGATGTTGAAATAACACAAATGTGGTATTTTTGACAGAGAGACCGAAATAAATCACTGATTTGCGGCGACGTAAACAGGATCTCACCGTCAGTGTGGTGAT
>DURL01000107.1 GCA_012837345.1 Bacteroidales bacterium | reverse complement strand
GTGATTCTCCAAAGCAGAAGATCAAGCTCCTGCCGTTCTTCTCTTGTCAATTCCAGATGAAAGGTACAAAGCAGATCACCATCACCTACCGGTCTGGGATAAAGAGACCTTCGATGTTTCAACTCAATCCCTCCCGTTACAACCTGAACCCCTATGCTTTGCAGATGGGCAATCCGCAGTTAAAACCGGTCTCTTCGCACTCACTTCATACAGAATATTCAGGACGGTTTCATCAGAATCATCTCTCCCTTCGCCTTTTCTATGACGAAGTAAATCAAGCGATACAACCACTTACAATACTGAACGATGAGAACAGACTGATGTCAAAACCCTGTAATCTGGGTGAACTGTATCAATTTGGAGGCCAGATGACCGCCGTTGTGAAAATGGGCTCCTTCACCATCTATCCCTCGGTACGACTTTTCAGGCAACAGACCCGTCCCAACAGTCTCGCCGTTGACAACGGTATTGAGGAGCGCAACCAGATGGTTCTTGAAACGGGACTCTCAGCTATCCTCTCTCTGGCTCATCAGACCGCACTATCTGCATCGTTCCAATATGCGACTCCCACGATTGGCATGCAGCACAGCAGTTATTGTGATGCGCTATACACGCTTTCAGCTGACAAGAGATTCGGGGAAAACCTAAAACTGGGTCTTGTTGCCGCACTACCCTTTGCAGGTTCATTTGTCTACCAGGCAAGCGATACCGAGTCAGCTCGTTTTTTCAGTAACCACACCGGTTATCTGCAGCTGCCCTCACTTCCTCTCATGTTCCGGTTCACATGGCAGATTCAGAGCGGGAAGATTGATAAAAAGATGGAAAGAGAGCGGCATGAACTATTAGGGAGACAAAAAAAAGGGTTCTGAAAATATTGTTACAGAGCAATTAAACAAAACGGCAACCCATTGAGGATTGCCGCAGTTCTGCCAATGTGTAGTCTATATTGATTGGTTTGTCAGTCGAACATCTTCCTGAACTTGTTGAAGACATTCTTGCGTGCTGAGGCGGAAGGAACAAAGCTATCGGAATGTTTCATCTCCTCAAGCTGACTGCGTTCCTTGTCGGTGAGGTTCTCCGGCACGTAGACGTTCACGTTGATCAGTTCATCGCCCCTTCCGTAACCGTTTACCGAGGGAAGTCCCTTGTTACGCAAGCGGAGCACCTTGCCCGGCTGGGTGCCTGGCTCAATCTTCACCTTCGCCACACCATCAATGGTGGGCACCTCAACAGTGCCGCCCAGGGCAGCTGTGGGGAAGTTGAGGAAGAGATTATAGATCACGTCATTCTCGTCACGTATCAGATTAGGGTCCTGCTCCTCCTCGATCACGATCAGCAGGTCGCCGTTCACCCCGCCCCTGCGGGCGGCATTGCCCTTACCCGACATGGAGAGCTGCATCCCTTCAGCCACACCGGCAGGGATACGGATGGAGATCACCTCCTCTTCGCGCACGATGCCCTCCCCGTTACAGTGGGCGCACTTCTTGGAGATCGACTTCCCCTCACCGTTACAGGTGGGGCAGGTGGATGAGGTCTGCATCTGTCCCAGGATGGTGTTGGCCACGCGGGTCACCACACCCGAACCGTTACAGGTAGGGCAGGTAGACTGTGATGTGCCATGCTCCGAGCCATTGCCGTTGCAGTGCGTGCAGGAGACATATTTCTTCACCTTGATTTTCTTCTCCACGCCGTTGAGGATCTCCTTGAGCGTGAGCTTCACCTTTACCCTCAGGTCGGAGCCGCGATTCACGCGTCTGCCGCGCTGTCCACCGCCAAAGCCACCAAAGCCACCGAAGCCACCAAAATGGCCACCAAAGATATCGCCGAATTGCGAGAAGATATCGTCCATCGACATGCCACCACCAAAACCACCGCCGGAGGCAGCACCACCCACTCCGGCATGGCCGAACTGGTCATAACGGGCACGTTTGTTCTCGTCGCTCAGCACCTCATATGCTTCTGCGGCCTCTTTAAACTTCTCTTCTGCCTCCTTGTTGCCCGGGTTCTTGTCCGGGTGAAACTGGATGGCTTTCTTCCGGTAGGCTTTTTTGATCTCCTCGGCAGAAGCACTCTTGGATAACTCCAGTATCTCGTAATAATCTCTTTTTGTTGCCATCTTATTCCCCCACGATCACTTTTGGGAACCGAATAATTTTCTCATTCAGCTCATATCCTTTTTGTATGCAGTCGATCACCATCCCTTTCTGCGACTCTTCCAGAGCCGGGATAGTGGTCACCGCCTCAAAGCGGTCTGCATCAAACGGCTGTCCAATTGTATCGATCTCCTTCACGCCATGTTGTCCCAGGAAAGAGATAAACTTACTGTATATCAAATCCATTCCCTCCAGCATTGCATCTTTCTCTTCAGCTGAATGCAAGGCTATCAATGCTCTTTCAAAGTCATCCACCAGACCGATGATGTCGAACAATACACGTTCACCGCCGTTTCTGATCAGGTCAGCTTTCTCCTTCAGCGTCCGCTTACGGAAATTGTCAAACTCGGCATGCAGCCGCAGGTAACTGTTGTTGAGCTCATCATATTTCCCCTGCAGTTGGGTAAGCTCATCCTCAAGCGGATTCTCATCTTCTGTCATATTGTCTTCTGTTTCTGCACCCACAGGTTCATCCTGCAGAGATGCAGTCTCCTCAATGATTTCTTCCTCCCTCTCAATGGGATCCTTTCGCGTATCTTTATTTTTTGTCATATTGATTGTTATTCTTTTACTACCATTGATCACTGCAAATAGTTTGCCAAAAAAAAGTGGAGCAAGAGACCCAATGGCTTTTCTAGAGAAACAGCTCACACCATTCGTCAAAGATTTCCACCTGGTGCCAGCCGTGACGGTTCAGACCCTGACGGATCTTCTTCACCGGCTTCTCTCTGCCCAACTGCGACTTGGAATAGAACTTATCGGCAAAACAGATGATCTGCTCCTCAAGACTCACCGGCCGCATATCCCTGTGCGGGATGGGCAGCTTCCGGTTGATGATGGTCTCCAGGCTCAGGCCCGTTCCTGTATGGCGTTCACATACCAGCCCATGCTTCGGGTGTCCCTCCTCTGTCAGCAGCTCCCGTCCCAGGTAACCGTGACAGATGTAAGGGTGCGTTCCCTCACAGGCGATGTGTGGTGCTTTGGTGAGAAAGATGCCAATGTCATGCAGCATCCCCGCCTCTTCGATGAAGCGTACATCGACCGCCAGCTCCGGATGCTTCGCAGCAATAGAGAGCGCTTTGCCTGTCACGTCGCCGGTGTGTGACATATAGATGTCGTACAACCTGGTACCCTTGCGGTAATATTTCTCGATAATCGTCTCGGGATTCATAGATCGCGATTTTCCATCAGCCCACAAAATTACGATAAAAAGTTGTAACTGAAAAACATCTGCTCTCTTCCTCCGCCACCGATGCCGGACTCGATAGTTCGGGAAAACTTAAAAAAAGCAAACAGCTGTGTCAAGCAGGGAATAACTACTATATTTGTATCGATATGATGGGTTATCTGCGATATATGTCAAAATGGCTCTGCCTGTCCCTGTTTATACTTTATGTAAGCGGTATCACTCTTTTTACCCATAGCCACGTTGTAAACAAAACCCGATACATTCACTCCCATCCTTTCAAGTTTGGTGAGAAACAACAGCACGACCACACCGAAAAGGAGTACTGTCTGCTGGATCACTTCTACCGTACCACCCTGACTGCGGAGATCATCCCCGAGATCGGGGTTACGTGTGACAACATCCCCGTCACCGTTTGTTTACCCTCCCTCTACGAGCAACTACACCTTATAGCCCCGGTATCTGACCGACAGTTGAGGGCACCACCCGTTGCCGCCTGACCATCCATTACCTCTTTTTTAAACGGACACCTCTCACTGCTAAAGGTGTTCTGGCCATATTCCATACCTACAAAACAAAAGAACAATGAAAAGAATTCTCTTTCTTCTCACACTATATATCTGTGTCACAAAAACCTTCGCCCAAGCTGATGCAACATTGGAGAGGCATACCGACGCCAACATCTACGGGCATGTACTGGACAGCAAGACCGGTGAACACCTGCCCTTTGTGACGATCAAACTGAAGGGGACCACCATCGGTATCACCACTGACCATACCGGCCATTACTTCCTCCGCAACCTACCGGAGGGCGAGTTCATCCTGGAAGCCTCCATGATCGGATACAAAACCACCGGGAGCGCGGTCATGATCGAGGCCAACAGAACCCTCGAAATTGATTTCACGCTGACCGAGGAGAGTGTTTCACTCGACGCAGTGGTGGTGTCGGCCAACCGTAATGAAACCACACGTCGCATGGCTCCCTCACTGGTGAGCGTGCTCGACATGCAGATGCTGGAGGTGACCAACTCAAAAACACTCTCCGACGGACTCCGCTTCCAGCCGGGACTGCGGGTGGAGAACAACTGCCAGAATTGCGGCACCACACAGGTGCGCATCAATGGCATGGAGGGCTCATACTCACAGATACTGATCGACTCGCGCCCCCTCATAGGTGCCCTGGCCGGCGTTTACGGTCTGGAACAGATCCCCGCCAATATGATTGAGCGGATCGAGGTGGTTCGAGGGGGTGGCTCTGCACTCTTCGGTGCCAATGCCATTGGCGGCACCATCAACATCATCACCCGTGAGCCGATCCGCAACAGTGGTGAGTTTGCCCACACGCTCACCTCTGTCGACGGCGGTGCCATTGAGAACAACAGCACTTTTAATGCCTCACTGGTGAACGACAGCCGCAATGCAGGGATCATGGTGTTCGGCCAGCACCGGCATCGCGATGGCTTCGATATGGATGGCGACGGTTTCACCGAGCTGCCACTCCTGCAGAACCGCTCTCTCGGCTTTCGTTCTTTCCTCAGGAGGAGTCCCTACTCCCGGTTGACGCTTGAGTACCGCCATATGCATGAGTTCCGGCGGGGTGGCGACCAGCTCGATCGGCAGCCTTACGAGAGCTATATCGCTGAACAGCTGGAACACTCCATTCACAGTGGTTCCATCGGCTACGATCTCTATTCGGCTGACCAGCAGAACCGTCTCAGCCTCTACGCAGCAGCACAACATACCGAACGCGACAGCTACTACGGTGCCGGTGACCCCTACAGCGATGAGATAGCGGAGATCACTCCGGGCATGACGGAAGCGGAAGCGGAACAGATCCGCACCATCCTGGAGAACAACATGCTACGCAGGAATTCATTCGGGCAGACCAGCGAGCTGACCTACCAGGTGGGAGGTCACTATCTGCATTCGTTTGGACAGCTCTGGTTCATGCCGGCCGAACTGACTGCCGGGATGGAATATCTGGGCAGCAAGCTGGAGGATGTGAGCGGCTACCGCGACCTGGGCATCTCACAGGAGACCCGAAACGCGGCCGCTTTTCTTCAGAACGAGTGGAAAACAGAGCGGTGGAGCATCCTGCTGGGTGGGAGGCTCGACAAGCACAACCTGCTGGATAAGGCCATCTTCAGTCCCCGGCTCAACCTGCGCTACAACCCCAGACCCGACATGAATCTGCGACTCACATACAGTGGCGGTTTCCGCGCTCCGCAGGTGTTCGACGAGGATCTTCATGTGGATATCGCCGGGGGTGCCCAAGTGATCAGACGTCTCTCGGACGACCTGCGAGAGGAGCGTTCACACAGCATCAGTGGCTCAGCAGATCTCTACCACCAGGCAGGCATCACCCTCTTCAACCTGTTGGTCGAAGGGTTCTACACCCGTCTGGAGCAACCCTTCACCGGTGTGAAGCGGGGCAATGAGATCCTGATCGAGAATGGGGATGATGGAGCAAAGGTGTTCGGGGTAAACCTGGAAGGCAGGGCTGCCATCGGCACAACAGTCGATCTGCAGGCGGGAGCCACGCTACAGCGTAGCCTCTATGACAAGGAGCACAAGTGGTGGGAGCCGGAGAACTCAGAAGAGGAGGCGCTGGATCGTGTGACCCCCACACGCAGGATGATGCGCACCCCTGACAGCTATGCCTATTTCGTGGCTACCTGGAATGCTACGCGCAGGTTTGCCGCCACCCTCTCGGGCAACTATACCGGCAACATGGCGGTACCCCACGAGGCCGGATTCGGCAGAGAGGGAGTGGACCGTTTCTCACCGGTGAACATCACCGAAGAGACTCCCTCTTTCTTCGAACTGAACATGAGGGCTTCCTACACCTTCAGCCTCAACGAGGAGACCTCACTGCAGCTCAATGCCGGGATACAAAATATGACGAATGCTTTTCAGAAAGATTTCGACACCGGTGCGGGAAGGGCGTCAAGCTACATGTACGGACCGGGTAGCCCGCGAAGTATCTTCGCCGGTTTCAAGCTTATGTTGTAACCGTTCAGAGCGGTACCACATATTTCTTCATCGCCTCATCCTGAAGTGAGCGGGGCACCGCTGCCTTTACCTCCTCGATGAGGATGTTGAGCAGACGTTCGCGGAAGAACTCCTTGCGGGTGATCAGGCTCACCTCCCTGACAGGTGTATTTTTCCTGAATGGTCGTACATTCTTCCGTTGCGTCTCACTCAGGTTGGCCAGTGCCATCTCCGGGATCACCGTCAGACCTTCGTTCTGATCGACAATGTTGATCAGTGTATCAATGCTCCCGGCCTCATAGGTGAAGATCGACTGATTGTTGCGTCGTTTTTTCAGGTTACAGAGGTGGAGGATCTGCGTGCGGAAGCAGTGCACTTCATCGAGCAGCCATAGCTTTGCAGCAGTGAGATCGCTCTCCTCAATCGCTGTCTTTGCGTAGAGCGCCTTCTCCTGAGGGGAGACATAGGCGAAGAACTGTTCGTAGTAGATGGGGTGCTCGGTGATGCCTGTCTCTTTGAGTGGTGTGGCCAGGATACCACCGTCGATCGTATCATTGGCCAGACCCTTAAGTATCTGGTCTGTCGTGAGTTCCGAGATCACGATGCGGATGTCGTAGTGATTGTCGCTGTGCACCTGCATCAGTTTCGGCAGAAGGTAGGGAGAGATGGTGGGGATGATAGCCAGGCGGAACATTCCTTTCACAATTCCTTTCTCCTCCTGGATGATCTCCTTGATCTGGTTCACCTGTGCCAGAGCCAGCCGCGCCTGGTTGATGACCTTGGTTCCGATCTCTGTGGGATGCACAGGGAGCTGTGAGCGATCGAAGATCTTCACTCCCAGTTCATCCTCCAGCTTCTGTATCATCATGCTGAGTGTGGGCTGGGTGACAAAAGATGCTTCCGCTGCCTTTGAGAAATGACGGTAATTGTCCACCGCGATAATATATTCCAGTTGCTGTATGTTCATCTTTATCTTTTTAAGCTGTCAGCCAATCTGCCAATCTGCTAATCTGCTAATCTGCTAATCAGTTAATCTGCTAATCAGCTAATCAGCTAATCAGCAAATCAGTTAATCATCACTGCTTGTAATCGGAGAAATATTTCATGAACTGCACCCGTTCGTAGAGTGAGGGGCTCTTGATATTGGAATAGTTCAGTTTCCCCCTGAATGCATCGATCTTTTCATAGTTATTCTGCGCCATCCATTCCTCCATACAGGTGAGCATCTCTGTTACTGCAGCTGGACCCTGACTGTAGAGCATGCTGCAGAGCTGGATACCTCCCGCACCTGCAAGAATCCCCTTCACAGCATCTTCCCAGCCATGTACCCCGTAGGAGCAGGCAATATCGAAGTCAGGCACGCGACCCGCTACAATGGCGGTCCAACGAAGCGTGTCGCTGAAGTCGGAGGGGTTGCTGAAGACCGGTCCGGAGACGATCTCCATATTTGTGATATCAATGTCTAGCTGGTAGAAACGGTTGAAGAGCACCACTCCGTCTGCACCCAGTGCCTTGAGCTTGGCAACCAGTCCCGGCAGGTTGCTGATGTTCTTCGCCATCTTGATCACCAGGGGTATGGAGAGGCTTTTTTTCAGCTCTCTAACGATGTTGACGTAGGATTCTTCCAGCCAGTTGTCGCCATAATCACCGGCATTCAGCAGGAAGAGATTCAGCTCCAGCGCATCGGCACCCGCATCCTGTACGCTTCGTGCGAACTCGATCCAGCGGCTCTGCTTATAGCAGTTGATGCTGGCCAGGATGGGCACTTCGCATTCGGCCTTGGCAGAGCGAATCAGATCGAGGTACTTCTCCATGTGGTTCATCTCCACGTAGGCGTTGATGTAATCGGCCGCCTCAGGATAGTCGGTGAGCTGTGCCAGCTTGCCCGAATGACTCTCTATCTGCTCTTCAAAGAGTGATTTCAGCACCACCGCACCGATACCGGCATCCTCAAGCTCCTTTATCTTCTTCAGTGAGTTGGTCAATCCGCTGCTGGCGGCTATCAGGGGATTCTTCAGTTTCAATCCCGCAAAGGTTGTTTCCAGAGTAACCATGTAGGTGACAAATGTTTTTCAAATGATTGTTTGTACAAATATAGATAATTTTTATCGATCATTCTGGTAATTGATCAAAAAAAAAGAATGCCGAGAGATGCCTTCAGGGCTTAACGTTCACCGAAGATCAGCGTCCCCAGGCGAATCAGTGTACTCCCCTCCTCCAGTGCGATGGAATAGTCGCCCGACATCCCCATTGAGAGTTCCCGAAAAGCAGGATCATCGGCGAAATACTTCACCTTGCTCTCCTCGAAGAGGTTCCTGAGCTGTCGAAACTCTCGTCTCACCTGCTCTCGGTCTTCGGTGTAGGTGGCCATACCCATCATCCCGGCGATCTGCAGGTGGGAGCAATCCCTCCAGCTGCCTTCCTTCAGAAAGCGACGGCACTCCTCGGGAGTGAAACCTGACTTGGTCTCCTCCTCAGCGATATGGATCTGCAGCAGGCAGCGGATCACCCGTTCATTAACGGCACCCTGCTTCTCGATCTCACGCATCAGCCGCTCGCTGTCGAGGCTGTGAATTAGTGTAACAAAGGGGGCGATCTGTTTCACCTTGTTGCGCTGCAGGTTGCCGATGAAGTGCCACTCGATATCTGCCGGCAGCTCCTGTTGCTTGGTCACCAGCTCCTGCACGCGGCTCTCGCCGAAGAGACGCTGACCGGCATCGTAGGCTTCACGAATCTGATCCACAGGGTGGAATTTCGATACGGCCACCACCCTCACCCGTGAGGGTAGCGATTCTCTGAGCTTTTGTATATGTGTTGCAATGTTCATTCTTCTTCCCTGGATGCGTTTTCTCCCGAGTAGGGGAAGACATCCATGATGGCCGTCTCCGTCACCGAAGCGAACGCGTAGTCAATCATGGTCTTCTTCATCTCCGTTTCCACGATCTCCACCGCCTCTTTCAGTTCGGAGGCCTGCACCAGCATGTTGACCGCTGTCTTCTTCTCGGCACCGCTCTTTTCGTCGAGGGTGATGAAGTGGAGACGTGCCTTGTAGTAACGGTCTCCCGTCTCATTAAAGAAAGAGTCACTGTATTTCACCCGTTTAATATCGGAGACGGAGAACTCACCCGAGATGAAAGGTTTGATCTCCTCGATGATGCGTGCCTCTGCCTCTGTAAAGGAGAGGGCATCTACCAGGTAGGGTTCGGTTACTGTTTTTTGCATGCCGGTCTCCAGCATCTTGTCATATTTAATCTTACACTCAAACCAGTTGTACATAGTTGTTTCTTTATAATCTTTGTGGTTTTTACGAAGCTACAAAGATAAAAAATATAAACCGGTTTGCCCCAATTGGAGGGTAGCAACTCGCAGGAAAATTGAATGAAGATCATAAGATGAAAATGAGACCGTTTCACCATTCCTCACCTTTTTTTCATACTTTTGCCCTTTACAAATAATAGATGAGATGATAGGAACCCTTGTAAATACAGCAGCCGTAATTGGCGGCGGCGTTATCGGGCTGCTGCTCAAGAAGAGGATGCCGATACGGATCACCACCATCTACTTTCAGGCTATCGGGCTCTTCACACTGGCCATCGGTGCTTCCATGGCAGTTGAGATGGAGCATATCCTGATCGTGGTGAGCAGCCTCGCCATCGGCTCGCTGCTGGGCGAGTGGATGGATATCGAACGGGGTGCCGAGCGGCTGAGCCTCCGGCTGAAACATCGTTTTCACATCGGTAGCGAGAAGTTTTCCGAGGGACTGATCACCGCGTTCCTGCTCTTCTGTGTCGGTTCGCTTACCATCCTGGGTACCATCCAGGAGGGTACCGGTGGCTCCCCCGACCTGCTCTACACCAAGTCGCTGATGGACTTCTTCTCAGCCATACTACTGGCTTCCGCCTTCGGGGTGGGTGTCGCAATCGCGGCAGCACCCCTCTTCATCTTCCAGGCATCGCTTACCCTGCTGGCCGGATATGCAGGTAGCTTCTTTACCGAAGAGATCATCCTGGGACTTACCAGCGTGGGTGGCATCATGCTGATCGGGCTAGGTATTAACATCTTGGAGATAAAGAAGATCCGTATCATGAACATGCTACCCTCATTACTGGCGGTAGTCCTTTTAATCTGGATCTTCACCTAACTGCACTGAAAAAAATCAGTAGGCAATATCCTGCTACAGGGGCTTCCAGCCATCCTTACAACTACAAACTGTGATGAAAGAAAAGAATGACAAACTGGGTCTGTGGCTGCTGGTCTTCGTAGCGTTGGGTTCGATGATCGGATCGGGGATCTTCAACTCACCCAGGGATCTGATTGCCGTTGCCAACCCTCAGGGAGCAATGATCACCTGGGTTATTGGTGGCTTCGGGGCCCTGATGCTGGCCCTGGTATTTGTTTATCTCGCCGCACGCAAACCGGAACTGAAAAGCGGCGTATATGCCTACGCACGAGATGGTTTCGGCGACTACATGGGCTTCAACTCGGCCTGGGGATACTGGTCGGTGGGGTGGCTCGGTAACGTAAGCTACCTGGCTCTCTTCTTCAAGACACTGAACGACCTGCTGGGAGAGAAAGCACTCTCACCGCTCCCCGCTTTCCTGATAGGATCGGCAATCCTCTGGTCGTTCCATGCTATCCTGATGGCCGGTATCCGTGAGGGTGCCATCCTCAACTTCATCGTCACAGCGGCCAAACTGATTCCCATCCTTCTGATTATTCTGCTGGGCATCTCCCTGGTGAGGAGTGATCTTTTCCTTACAGAGGAGTGGCAACAACGACTCGCCTCTACAGGCAGTAGCACTACCCCACTGCTACAGGTGAAGGAGGCGATGGCGGTGGTGCTCTGGTGCTTCGTTGGCATTGAGGCGGCATCGGTCCTCTCCGGCAGGGCTAAAAGCCAGCGGACGGTGCGGCTCACCATCATCCTCTCGCTACTGATCGTGCTGGCTATCTACATGCTGGTCACCTTCATTGCCATGTCGTCGGTACCTGCGGGTGAGCTGGCCTCCTCCGAGACGCCATTGGCACTTGTGCTGGAGCGCACGATGGTGGGTGCCGCCGGTGGCCTGGTAATCAGGTTGGGCATCATGGTCTCGGTGCTGGGAGCGAGTATCTCCTGGATCCTGCTCTCCGTGGAGACGCTCTATGCAGCGGCACGCGACGGAGTCCTGCCGCGGGTTTTTCAGAAGACCAACCGCAAGGGAACGCCAGTGAACGCCTTGCTGATGACACAATGCTTCACCCAGCTCTTCCTGCTCTCCATCCTCTCGCCGCAGCTCAACGAGACCTACCTGGCTGCCATCACCATCGCCACCACACTGGTGCTGATCCCCTATCTGCTCTCGTCGCTTTATGCGGTAAAGACCGCCCTCACCCTCCGCCGTCAGGAATCGCCTCACCATATGGTCATCGCACTCCTGGGTACGCTCTACTCCCTCTACGTGATCTATGCCGTGGGCATACGCTACCTGATTCTTTCGGTGCTCTTCTACGGTATCGGCTCGCTCCTCTTTCTACGGGCGAAGCGTGAACAAAAAAAACAGCCCAAACCGTGGGAGTGGGCTGTCATCATCCTTTTGCTGGGCACCTCTGCCCTGATCGCCGTATTGCTGCTTACAGGCAGGATCACACTATGAATCTCATTCTTATCTGCTGATGGTGTAGCGAAGGGTGGCACCCGCCAGGGTGGGATTCCCGCGTTGCAAGAATTGATTCACTTTCCCGGTGGTCATATCGGATGCTTCGAACAGGAAGGAGTGGTAATCGGTGTTAAAGAGGTTCTTGGCCCAAAATTCCAGTGAGAAAGCTCCCTTCTCGGCGGCAATACTGCCGTTTACCAAACCGTAGAAGGGTTGATAAAGCGCTACCCCTGCATCACCTTCCTGAGGTGTTGTTTTGTTTGATTCTGTCCAGTAGATCTTACCTACTCCTGAAAAATGGATGTTGGTTACCAAACGGTCGATCAGTGACCTGTTGGCAAAATGATGCACGTAGCTGGCTCCCAGGCTCAGGGTGTGTCGCGGAGCAAAAGGGATGTAATTCCCGGAATAGTCATGCACAACCAGGTTACCGTCTTCATCCAATTCGTTCCCCTCAAACTGATAATCAGTGAAACGAGCGTCTGCAAAACCATAATCACCATACACTGAGAAGTTATTAAATGGGCTATATTTCAAACTCAACTCAACACCTTTGCTTTTCGACTTCCCTGCATTTTTTATTGTTCGTCCTGTGGTTCCCTGTTTCCTTAGTTCAATGATTTGTATATCATTTACACTAGAATAGAAGAGGGCATAAGTCAATGATAGCTTTCTATCCAACATTTCGTATCTGCCTCCAAGTTCATACGTCCAACTGGTTTCCGGATCATAGGATAATTGTTCCTCTAAGGTTGGTTTTGCAACTTCTTCTCCGGGAGCGGCAGGAGGAGCACCCATCCCGGGAGGCATACTGCTCTTTAAGGATTCTTCAAGAGCGTCTTGTAGAACTTCCGAAAAGATTTGTTCATTATAACCACCAGTCTTATAACCTTTTGATGCGGAAAGATAAATGATGGAGGTTGGTGAAAATTCATACTTCAACGCAAACTTGGGAAGTACTTTCCAAAAACTCTTATTAAATGATCCCTCAATCAAAGTGTCTGCATCTATGGGGATAATCATATCCCTGCCCGGTACCCTAACCGTTATATCTCCACCTTGACTTTCTGTAGAAAAATCAATCCCTGTATGCTCATAATCAAATCTAAGACCGGCTGTTGCAGAAAGACCATTTAATCCGAAAAGATCAGTTAATGTAGATTGGTGAAATAAGGCAGCACCTTTCGATGGTTTTGTATACAATCCGGGCAAATCGATACGGTTGTTGTCATATGTGATAAAACCAGGCATATGACTTTGTAAGAAAGCAACCATTTCTTCTTTGAGAGCCACCGGTGTGTCAATTTCACGATGGTCGTAGAAGCCAAAGGTACCCCACACCCAGCGGTAGCGGCGGCTGTTGTCAGATTTCACCGTGATCTCCTGGCTTAACGAACGCTGCTCCTGCATCTGTCGTATGGAGAATACCGATTTTGGCGAGTAGTCCTGGTCCATCTTCATGTCATCCTTCAGGTACTGAAAACCGGTAGTGGAGTGTATGCTATACCCATTGCCACTGAAATCGAGCGACAATCCGTTGGTAAACAAATGACGATCGTAGGATGAGGGTTCATTGAAGCTGGAGGCGGTGGAATCCTTGTGCATGTAGGGGAAAGCGCCTCCGGATACGTAATCGTAATTTCCGAAAAGCAATGCTTTAAAAGAGGGAGTCATCTCCCATTCGAGTTTCACCCTTCCTCCGGCATTTTCAGAGGCATCAACCCTCTTGCCGGTATGGTTGTTCATAAAAAAACCATCGTCGCGTTTATAGTAGCCCCCAATGGAGATTCCGAAGTGATCACCCAGCTTGCTGTAGTTGGATACCTTGGCTGAGAGATGGCCATGATTTCCACCTGTTACCGACAGGTTGGTCCCCTGAAAGGTAAGGGGTGAGAGGGTGTAGAGATTCACGATCCCCCCGATGGCATTGCGCCCATAGAGGGTTCCCTGAGCGCCGCGCAGCACCTCGATACGCTGGATATCCTGGAACTCGAAATCGAATGCCGATGGGTTGAAGCTGGGCACATTGTCCACGTACATGCTCACCGTCTGAGCTCCCAGCCGCGCACCGATTCCCCTGATGTAGATCGGGGTGGAAACTTTGGAACCATACACCGGTATAAAGAAGTTGGGGATGTAAGCACTCAAGCCGGGCAGCGATTCAATCTGTTTATCCCTCAGCTGCTTCGGTGATACCACAGAGACGGCAGTGGGCATATTCTTCAGCTCATTGGTTTCCTTTACAGAAGAGGTAACCACCACCTCATCCAGGTAGTAGACCTTCACGGTGTCTTGCGGATTTGTTTCTTTCACCGTTTCCGGCTCTACAGGATAGAGAAAGTAGATATTGAATGATAGGGATAACGCTAAAAACAGATATTTCATATGATCAGGTGTTGAATGTTTTTTCAGTATGCAAAGAAACAGCATTTTAGAACACCCGTCAATCACTACAATTAGTGATTTTTTTCGCTATTTTTTTTCAGGAAAGACCATCACGTCCGATGAGACAAGAGAGAAAAATAGTCCGCGTTCAGTTCTTGAAGATGAAGTAGACAGCCAGCACCAGCAACACGAAGCCTATCAGGTGGTTCAACCGCAGTTGTGTCTGAAAGGCAAGAGAGGAGAATATTACGAATACGGTGAGGGTGATCACCTCCTGGATCACCTTTAGCTGAAGCAGGGAGAAGCTGCCCCCATTTCCCTGAAAGCCGATGCGGTTGGCAGGCACCTGGAAGCAATACTCGAAGAAGGCGATGAGCCAGCTGATCAGGATCACCCCTATCAGCGGCAGTTTGCTGAACCAGCTGTTCCCGGCCAGCTTCAGGTGGCCATACCAAGCCAGCGTCATAAAGATGTTGGAGATGACCAGCAACCCAATTGTGAGGAGATAATTCATATCTTGAATTCGGAAAAAAATTGGATGCAAAAGTAGTATATTTCCACATACGATATACAGCTGCATGGGAATTATTTTCATTGTTTTGCTCCCCTGAAAAATCAACTGCAAGTCATCCTTTATACTTCACCAATGACAACTCAATTGCCGTTTGAACATGAAACCCGCTCTTTTGTTATAATCAGATATGAGAACAATGAAAGAAAACATAAAAAAGGCATTGCTTGTCGTGGATGTGCAGAACGATTTCTGCCCCGGGGGAGCCCTGGCGGTGAAGGATGGTGACCGGGTGGTACCGGTGATCAACCGTCTCATGGAAAGATTCGAGCTGGTGATCTCGTCGCAGGACTGGCACCCACAACAGACAGTCCATTTCGAAAAATGGCCGCCTCACTGTATTGCCGGCACAGAAGGTGCGGAATATCATCCGGCGCTCAACAGCGATTGTATAGGGTTGCGTCTCTTAAAAGGTACAGAAAACAGGGATGATGGCTACTCAGCGTTCGAGGCAACGAACAGCTCACTCACCGACTACCTGCATGCAAAAGGTGTACAAACACTCTATGTATGCGGACTCACAACCGATTACTGCGTAAAAGCCACTGCCCTGGATGCGCTGCGTGATGGATTCCACACCTGCGTGATCACCGATGCAATAGCGGCGGTGAACCTGCAACGGGGCGATGACAGGAAGGCACTTCAGGAACTCTACGCCGCCGGATGTATGTTACTCGAATCGGATGAGATTGGATGAGAAGTTTGTATCTTTGCTGTCGATGAAAAAAGATCTCTCACTGCGCACCGTCGAGGTGACGCGATACATTCTCCCACTGCGTGAGGGTGGCTCACTGCCGGCGTTGGCCGAGGCGGACGACGGCTTCAGCTATGTGCTGAAGTTCCGCGGTGCCGGTCACGGCACCAAGATGCTGGTCTCTGAGCTACTGGGCGGAACCATCGCCAGGTTGCTGGGCTTGCAGATACCCGAGTTGGTGTTTGCGCGCCTGGGTGAGGAGTTCGGCCGCACAGAGGGGGATGAGGAGATACAGGACCTGCTCAAGGCGAGTGAAGGAATCAACCTGGGACTTCATTTCCTGTCGGGTGCACTGGCTTACGACCCCACCGTGAAGGTGGACCCACTGCTGGCTTCAAAGATTGTCTGGCTCGACGCCTTCACCACCAATATCGACCGTACCGCTAACAATACCAACCTGTTGTGGTGGCACCGGGAACTCTGGGTAATAGACAACGGTGCATCGTTTTACTTTCACCACAGCTGGAACGACTTTGAGCGGCATGCGCTGAACCCCTTTCCTCACATCAAAGAGCATGTGTTGCTGTCGCAGGCTACCATGCTGGAGGAGGCCGACCGGCTTGCCCATGAGACTCTAACGGAAGAGCGGTTGCGGGCGGTTACCGATCTGATCCCTGATGAATGGTTGGAATGGCGTCACACCGAGGAGACCCCGGCAGAGATCAGGGAGATTTACTTTCGTTTTCTGCTGACCCGTTTGCACAACAGTGAGGAATTTCTAAAGAGTGCCCGCGATGCAAGAGGATAAGCCATACCACCTATACCACTATGCCGTGATCCGCCTGGTGCCGAAGGTGGAGCGGGAGGAATTCTTCAATGTGGGATTGATCCTCTTCTCGAAGGAGGAGAAATTTATCCGGCTGGAGTATCATCTCTGTCCTGACAAATTCCGTCTGATGCAGTCGGAGGCAACCTATGAGGAGGTATTGCAAAACCTGGAGACGCTGCGTCACATAGCAGAGGGCGAACCACAGTGTGGACCCATTGCCACGCTACCGATACCTGAACGATTTCGCTGGCTTACCGCCACCCGTAGTTCTATCATCCAGACCTCTCCTACCCATCCGGGCAAATGCAGTGATCTCGTGAAGACGTTTAATCGGCTGTTCGTGGAGATGGTGAAGTAACAGGATGACTCCATTCATGCGAAGCAGCATTTGAAGGAGATGACCTGGTAGGTCATTGTGATCTATCACTCTCTGCCGAAGTGCAGCGTACTGACCGGCTTCACGCCAATCCCCGGCTGTTCGGAAGCAATGATTTTACCATTTACCAATGTTGCACCCTCAAAGCAGTCGTTACCGATCAGTAGTGCCCCGTCCAGGTCGGCAAAATCCATCCCGGCGTAGAGCTGTGCGGCGGCTGAGATGGCGCATGAGGTCTCGGTCATGCATCCCATCATCACCTTCATCTCCAGCTTCTCTGCCAGCTTGCGCATCTTCCATGCTTCATGCATGCCGGTACACTTCATCAACTTGATGTTGATCCCCGAGAAGACACCCTTCAACCGCTCCACATCGGCCAACCGCTGTACCGACTCATCGGCGAAGATGGGCAGCGGACTCTCCTGTGTAAGACGTGCAATTGCCTCCAGGTCTCCCTTTGGCAGGGGTTGCTCCACCATCACCACGCCCTGCTCCTTCATCCAGCCGATCATGTCGAGAGCCTGTGACGGTTCGTGCCATCCCTGGTTGGCATCTACCGCCAGGGGCAGTGAGGTCACGGAACGAATCGCGGCTATCATCCGCTTGTCATCAGGACCGCCCACCTTCACCTTCAGGATATTGAAACGACCAAGCGCTTC
>DURL01000106.1 GCA_012837345.1 Bacteroidales bacterium | reverse complement strand
TTCTGCACTGCAAGCGGTGATAGCAAAATACAAGCCCATTTATGCCGAAAGAGGGGTGAAGCTTTCCTATCTTCCCTTCATCGTGAAGGCAGTGGCACAAGCGTTGAAGCACCATCCGCAGCTCAACTCCCAAATCGATTCAGAGAACAACAGGATGATCGTCCGCAACCGAAGGCATATTGCCATTGCGGTGGATGCTCCCGATGGCTTGGTGGTGCCGGTGATTCGTGATGCCGACAGGATCTCAATCTTCAACATCGCAAGTCAGATCGGCACACTGGCTGAGAAAGCCAGAAACCGCAAGCTTACCCTCGAGGAGATGAGGGAGGGTTCCTTCTCCATCACCAGCTTCGGCTCCATTGGCGGCATCTACGCCACCCCGGTGATCAACTACCCTCAGGCGGGCATCCTGGGAATAGGACGCATCATGAAAACACCCATCGTGAAAGAGGATGAGATCGTGATCGGCAACATCATGCCGCTCTCCCTCACTGTGGATCACCGCATCGTGGATGGTGGTGAGACCACCCGCTTCCTCGCCAGGGTGATGGGATACCTCTCCGATCCGTTGTTATTGATGATGGAGGAATAGCGAAAAAAACTTAATGTGATAATCAAAAAGAATAATAAGGCCGGTCTTTCCGGCCTTATTTCGGTGTTGAGTCTCATGTTCCTTTTTTTTAATCGCCACAGATTGAGATGAATACAATTTAACATAATTCTGACGCTATCTTCTCATATTTTTATTACTTTTAAGGATTGAAAGGTGATGTTGCAGCCATGATACATTCTGTCTGCATTCGGGAATATTGTTTGACTATACCTTTTTTACACACTTAAATAACCTTATCATGAGACATATTTTGGTTTTCATCCTGCTTACAGTTGCATTTTGTGAATTATACCCACAGGTGCCTATTGCCCAGGCACCCGACTATGAATCCATTAAACAGGAGATATTCGACAGCAGCTCCGATTATTATTATCCCCAATTAATGGAAAGATATGAAGCTTTTGATTCTACACTGACGGTGACCGATTTCAGACATCTCTATTATGGCTTTATCTTTCACGAGAATTATGATCCCGACTGGAAATCAAGAGATGAGAAAAAGATTGAGAAATATTTTCGAAATGCGAAAGAGGATGAGCGGAATTTTGACAAGGTCGTTGATCTGGTGTGCAAATCGCTCCAGGATTATCCCTTCGATTTGCGAACCATGCGATTTCTCTGCTTCCTCTATCACCAGAAAGGAGATAAAGAGATGGGAGAGAAAGCATCACACCGGTTTATCTCGATCATTGGGGCAATCCTTTCGTCAGGTGACGGTGAAAGCTGCGAGACAGCTTACCACGTGATCTCTCCACGCCATGAATTCAGCATCCTTAAGATTTTTCAGTTTGAATCGGCAGCGCAAATGAGAGTTGACGGCTGCAATTACCTGGAACTAAAGGAGAATAAAAGAGGAATGGAAGGCATCTATTTCAAGGTGCCAGGTATTGAGAAATAACGGTTCGTTTTGTGATAACAGGAACTGTTGAAAGAAGTGATTATGTTTAAATTGTTTTGATATGAAAGCCATTTTGTTTGCATCTATTGTGATCCTGATTGGATTTAACCTACATGCCCAGGATGTGCAATTACCGACACCCGTTCGCTCCGGGGGAAAACCGTTGATGGATGCACTGAACCAGAGACACTCCACACGAACCTTTCAGGATAAAGAATTGTCTCTACAGCAGTTGTCAGACCTATTGTGGGCAGCCAACGGATTCAACCGTGACGACAAGCGTACGGCACCTACCGCCAACAATCGCCAGGAGCTGGAACTCTATGTCACCACTTCAAAATCACTCTATTTTTATGATGCACGCAATCATCTGCTGAAAGAGGTGAAAAAAGGTGATTTCCGTGCGGAGACAGGCACTCAGGACTTCGTGGCTATTGTACCACTCAACCTGATCTTCGTGGCAGACATGCAAAAAGCATCCGGCAGGGAATATGCCTACATTGGTTGCGGTTTCGTTTCACAGAATATCTACCTTTACGCTGTCTCCGAAGGCCTTGGTACTGTCGTGCGGGGTTCTTTCGATAAGGAAAGATTACATTCACTACTGGAGTTGAAGCCTTCTCAGGAGGTTTTACTGACTCAATCGGTAGGATATTCCAGATAATGTATCGGCGTGTAGCGTAGTTTATCTTATTTATTTCTTGTAATAACCTCATTGGAAGAGACTCTGTCCGGTGAGGTTTTTATGTTGGTTTATCA
>DURL01000009.1 GCA_012837345.1 Bacteroidales bacterium | reverse complement strand
AGGTGACCCGCGGCAGCATCTTCTTCAAGGGAAGCGACCTGCTGGAGATGGAGCCGGAAGACCGTGCCCGCGAAGGGCTCTTCCTCAGCTTCCAATACCCGGTGGAGATCCCCGGGGTGAGCATGGTGAACTTCATGCGCGCAGCAGTCAACGAACAACGTAAATATAAAGGTGAAGATCCCATCTCGGCGAGTGACTTCCTGAAGCTGATGCGCGACAAGCGGGAACTACTCGGCATCGACAGCAATCTGGTGAGCCGCTCGGTGAACGAGGGTTTCTCCGGCGGTGAGAAGAAGAAGAACGAGATCTTTCAGATGGCGATGCTCGCTCCCCAGCTCTCTATCCTCGACGAGACCGACTCCGGCCTCGACATCGACGCGCTGCGCGTGGTGGCGCAGGGTGTGAACAAGCTACAGACGAAGGAGAACGCCACCATCGTGATCACTCATTACCAACGGCTGCTGGAGTACATCAAGCCCGATCACGTGCATGTGCTCTACGCCGGCAGGATCATCCGCTCCGGCGGTCCCGAGCTGGCACTCGAACTCGAGAAGAGAGGCTATGACTGGCTGATTAACCCGTAACACGCAACCCCATCAGAACAATGATAGAACAACAATACAAAGATCTGTTTCAACAGTTTCGCAGCGAGCTCGATGTCAACTCCGTGGAGGGGATGAACCGGCATCGGGATGCCGCTTTCGACGGTTTTCAGCAGATCGGATTTCCCACCTCCCGGGAGGAGGATTACAAGCACTCCAATGTGGCCCGTCTCTTCGATATGGACCTGGGGCTGAACCTGCGGAACATACCCATCCCGGTTAACCCGTACGACGCCTTTAAGTGCGACGTGCCCAACCTCTCCACCCATCTCTACTTCCTGATCAATGATCGTTACTACGATAAGCCGTTGGCGAACGATCCACTGCCTGATGGTGTATATGCCGGAAGCCTGCAGCGTTTCTCAGAGGAGTATCCTGATATCTTCAACACCTATTACGGGCAGATCGCCGATTACGCCGACAACGGTGTGGTGGCTTACAACACCATGTTCGCACAGGATGGCTTCGTGGTCTACGTGCCGAAGAACGTGACGGTGGAGAAGCCGCTGCAGCTGATCAACATCCTGCGGGGAGGGGTGGACCTGAACGTGAACCGCCGTCTGCTGGTCATCGCCGAGGAGAATGCCCACGTGAAACTGTTGGTGTGCGACCATGCGGTGGATGATGTGCACTTCGTGGTGACACAGGTGACAGAGGTCTCTGCCGCCGCCCATGCACAGGTCGATGTCTACGAGCTGGAGGAGAATTCGTCGAAGGTGACACGCCTCAACAACCTGTTTAGTGAACAGTTGGAACACTCGCACGTGGCAACCAGTGCCATCACGCTCCACAACGGTTATACCCGCAACAACTACCGCTTCCGTATTTTGGGTGAGCATGCCCATGTGGATGCCGGGGGACTGGCTATCTGCGATGGTTCTCAGCATATTGACAACTTTGCCTTCCTGGATCATGCCGTACCTCACTGCACCAGCAACGAGCTCTTCAAGACAGTGCTCGACGACCGGGCCACCGGTGTCTTTTGCGGAAAAATCCTGGTAGAGAAAGATGCACAGAAGACACAGGCTTACCAGAACAACCGCAACCTGCTGGCCTCCACAACGGCGCAAATGTTCTCCAAGCCCCAGCTGGAGATCTATGCCGATGATGTGAAGTGTTCACACGGGCTCACCACCGGTCAGCTCGATGAGGAGGCACTCTTCTATATGCGTGCACGCGGCATCGATAAGGATGAAGCGAAGCTGTTGCTGATGGTGGCGTTCACACGCGATGTGGTGGACCTGGTGCGGATCGATACCCTTCAGGAACGCCTGGCGATGCTGATCGAGAAGCGGTTCCGCGGTGAACTGATGCGTTGCGGCAACTGCAATGTGTGCAAGTAAACTGATGAGATGATGAGATGATTAGATGATGTGATGATTCGCAGATTAACCGCTAACCGCTTTATATGTTGAAACAGATCGATATCAATAAATTGCGTGCCGACTTCCCGATCCTTGGTCGCGAGGTCTACGGGAAGCGGTTGGTATACCTCGATAACGCGGCCACCACGCAGAAACCGCAATGCGTGATCGATAAGATCACTGAGATGTACACCTCGGTGAATGCCAATGTGCACCGTGGTGTGCACTTCCTCAGCCAGGAGGCCACCGAAGTGCACGAGGCCTCCCGCAAGGTGGTGCAGCAGTTTATCAACGCTGTCTCACCCAACGAGATTGTTTTCACCCGCGGTGCCACCGAGTCGATCAACCTGGTGGCATCCTCCTTCTGTAACACCTTTTGTAGTGAAGGAGATGAGATCCTGATCAGCGCCATGGAGCACCACTCCAATATCGTTCCCTGGCAGATGCAGGCGGAGCGGTTGGGGCTCAAACTGCGGGTGGCACCTATCAATGAACAGGGAGAGCTGCTGCTTAGCGAACTGGAGCAGCTGATCACTCCCCGCACGAAGCTGATCGCCGTCACCCATATCTCAAATGTGCTGGGGACGATCAACCCGATCAGAGAGATCATCGAGATCGCCCATCGGCAGGAGGTGCCGGTATTGATCGACGCCGCCCAGAGCGTGCAGCATTCAAAAGTGGATGTGCAGTCGCTCAATTGCGACTTCCTGGTCTTCTCCTCTCATAAGATCTATGGACCTACCGGTGTGGGGGTCCTCTATGGCAAGGAAAAGTGGCTCAACGCCCTTCCGCCCTACCAGGGTGGTGGTGAGATGATCTCCACTGTATCGTTCGAAAAGACAACCTACAACACCCTTCCCTATAAGTTCGAGGCGGGCACTCCCGACTATGTGGGCACCGCTGCTCTGGCAGAAGCACTCCGCTATATCACAGCCATCGGAATTGAAAATATAGCTGCTTATGAGCATGAACTGCTCAGCTATGCCACGGAAAAGCTGTTGACCATCGACGGACTGCGGATCATCGGCAGGGCTGCTGAGAAGAGCAGCGTGATCTCCTTCCTGGTGAATGGGATCCACCCCTACGATATGGGCACGCTCCTCGACCGGATGGGTATCGCCGTGCGCACCGGCCACCATTGCGCCGAGCCGCTGATGCGGGTGCTGGGTGTGGAGGGTACCGTGCGCGCTTCCTTCGCCTTCTACAACACCCATGAGGAGGTTGATCTGCTGTTGGCGGGCATCAACCGAATCGTTAAAATGTTCCGTACCTAAAGCATATTTCACCTATTTGCCTATCTTTGCCCCCTTAAGGAGCATCGTTCCATGAAAAAAACGCTTCCGGAATACACCGGCAACGAAGATCATACCCTCTTTATCCTTCTAAGAAAAAGAGATAAGGAGGCTTTCTCGATGATATACTGTAAGTATCATCGTTATCTCTATGCGCTGGCGATGAAGTACCTCAAGAACACCCACCTGGCAGAGGATGCGGTACAGCATGTCTTCGTGAAGCTCTGGGAGAGTACCCGCGACATCCATATAGAGGTGAACCTGAAGAACTACCTCTACACCATGACCAAGAATTATATCCTCAACTACATCCGCGACAACAAGACAAAGGTGACGCTCAGCTACGAGCAGGCACAGTTCGACATGCCGGAAGAGGAGGATATTCTCAGGACCATGGAGGAACGACAGATGAAAGAGTTGCTTTACCGGGGTATCGATCTGCTGCCGCCGCAGAAAAAGGAGGTCTGCCGGCGTAAGCTGGAGACCGACGACAGCAACCAGCAGATCGCCGAGAAGATGGGTGTCTCAGTACACACAGTGAAATCGCACTACCAGGAGTCACTCAAGCTGCTTAGAAGCTATTTTCACAAGGTTAAGATGATTTTACTTTAAATAATGGAGAAACAACTCATATCTTTTGCCAGGAAAGGTGTCTAACAAAAAAGTGCTGCATGCAGAGAAGAGTGAATGACATAGTGAAGAAGGTGATTGCCGAGAACGCTTCGAAACGTGAAGCAAGGGAGGTGGTCGAATGGTTTTCCGATTCCATCGAAGGACAGCAATATCTTTCTGATATGATTGATCGGGATGCCTATCTGATGGAGGGCGATCCTAATACCGGTCAGTCGTTTACTCCGCTACAGTCCGACCTCCTCTTCACCCGCATCGAACGAAAAATCAGGTTCAGCCATGTCCGTAAGCTCTCACTCCGCATCGCTGCAGTGCTCCTCCCGTTTATATTGGTTGTAGGAATTGGCTGGTATGTCAATAGCCGCACATCTCTTTTTGAAGGAACCACCTATACTGAGTTGTATGTGCCCAAAGGGGAGGATGCCCGCATCTTCTTTCAGGACGGTACCGAGGTGTACCTCAATGCCGACACCCGTATTCGTTATCCGGAACGCTTCGGATGGTTGCGGCGTGAAGTGTGGCTCGATGGAGAAGCCTACTTTAACGTGAAGGAGAACAAACGACGCCCGTTTGAGGTGCATTCGCAGAATACCACCGTCGAGGTGCTGGGTACCTCTTTCAATGTCAATTCCTACCGTGAGAGCGACAAGATCCGGGTGACCCTCGATGAAGGGATTGTCGCTTTCCGCACCCGGCACAATGGATATACGCTCTCCCCCGGTCAGCAGGCTGAGTATGACAAGATAACCGGTCAGCTGGTAGTGACCAACCTGATGCACCCCTCCAACCTGTCACTCTGGAAGAGCAATGTGCTCTACTTTTACGATTCGCCTCTGGCCGAGGTGATCAGCGTGCTGGAACGCAAGTACAATGTCGAATTCAATCTGCTAACCCCGGAGGCTCTTACTTACAGCTACACACTCACCACCCGCCAACAGACACTTGACTCTGTGCTGCTGGAGATGCAGAAGATCGCTCCTGTGCGCTTCACCCTTCGAGAGAATGGTGTCGACGTATCGCTTTGAAGCATATATATCACATTTGTTTGCTTTTCACTCATCCTATTCCCCTACATCTGTGTCAATAGTATAAAGAAACAAAAAGAATGTTTCTTGAGTGTTAATTTGTCAAACGGTCCAGTGACCGGAGTGACTTTTTCAATATGATGTATAACTTAATATGAAAAACAGACCATGGGAAAAATTCCAATGAAAAAGCGCCTGATGCTGCTGCTTTCCCTCTTCTTGCTGGGCACCATGATGCTCTCTGCGCAGAAGGTGAATCTCAACTACAGCAAGGCAACGCTGAGAACAGTGCTGGAAAGCATTACCGAACAGACCGGCCACACCCTGGCATTCAGCAAGGAGGTGGTGAACCTGAATGATGAAGTGACCGTCAGGGAACAGAACGTTGAGCTGACAGCAGTGCTGCAACGATTGCTCACACCCCGGCAGATCGGTTACGAGATCAGGGAGAACAAGATTTATATTTTTGATCAGTCCCTCGCGAAAACAGAGTCAGGTCAGCCTGTGGTAGAGCAGGTGAACCTCATGGGACGGGTGACCGATGAGAGCGGCGAGCCGGTGATCGGAGCCAATATCTCCATCCCGGGAACCACGATCGGTACCGTCACCGACTACGACGGCTACTATACCCTCACGTTGCCGAAGGGATCCACCCTTCGCTTTTCCTACATCGGTTACCTCGACAGGGAGTATACCATCACCAACCAGACACAGCTTAACGTGCAGCTGCTCGAGGATACCGAGGTGCTGGATGAGCTGGTGGTGGTGGGTTATGGCGTGCAACGCAAGAGCGTGGTGACCGCTGCCATCAGCAAGGTGACCGCCGATGAGTTGAACGTGACCCGTCCCTCACGCGTGGAGGATGCCCTCAAAGGGAAGGTCTCCGGCGTGCAGATCACCCAGAGCTCCGGTCAGCCCGGTTCTGACTCCAAGGTACGCATCCGCGGTATCGGTACCATCAACAACAGCGAACCGCTTTATATTGTGGACGGTATGATTGTGGGTGGAGGTATCAACTACCTCAACCCTGTCGACATCGAGTCGGTGGAGATCCTGAAGGATGCTGCCTCGGCAGCCATCTATGGGGCACGTGCCGCCAACGGTGTGATCCTGGTCACCACCAAGAAAGGTACGAAAGGCAAGGCCAGCGTCAACTATGATGTGAGCTACGGCTGGCAGAATCCCTGGAAGAAAAGGGAGATCCTCAACGCACAGGAGTACATGGTGATCATGAACGAGATGCAGCTTAACGATGGCAACCTGCCACGCTACAACAGCGAACAGGTGATGGGCGCAGGTGTAGGCACCGACTGGCAGGATGAGACCTTCTATTACAACGCACCGGTACAGAACCACCAGGTGAGCGTCTCCGGCGGCTCGGACGACCTGCTCTACTTCCTCTCCTTCGGCTTTTTCGACCAGGCCGGTATCGTGGGAGGTAACTACGACAAATCGAACTACCGGCGTTACAGCCTCCGTTCAAACTCCACCTATACCGTTTTCGAAGCTGACGATCGCAGTTTTCTCAACAAGGTAACCGTGGGTGCCAACATTGGTTACTCAAGGGATAAGTCGACCGGTATCGAAACCAACTCGGAGTACGGCTCCATCCTGGGCAGCGCCCTCACCTTCTCACCCCTGGTGCCGGTCTATGCCGATGAGGAGACCGCCGCAGGCATCCTGGCACAATACCCCCATGCCGTGACCGATGGTGATCGTGTCTTCTCTCTTCCGCCCAGCGGTTTCCAGGAGATCGCCAACCCGGTGGGGATGCTGCACCAGCCCTCTGCGGGACTCAACAACTCTGATAAGTTTGTAAGCTCCTTCTGGGGCGAGCTGCAGATACTGCCCGAACTGAAGTTCAGGACCACCTATGGTGCTGACCTGGCTTTCTGGGGATACGACTCCTATACCTTCCCCTACTTCCTCGCCACACAGGGCAAGGATCAGCAGTTCAGCACCGTGCAGAGCGAGATGAACAGGGGTTACAGCTGGCAGCTGGAGAACTATCTCTCCTATGCCAAGAGCTTCAATGAGGTGCACAACCTCTCAGCCGTGGCCGGTGTATCGGCATCCCGCTATCGCTACCGCAACCTCGGCGGCAACGACCGCGACCTGCTGGAGACCAGCCCCTCCAAGGCCAACATCAACTCGGCCATTGCCGACAGACAGCTGGAACGTGCCTGGGGTGGCACCGGCGGATACGACTTCACCGGCACCGCCTCCTACTTCGGTCGTGTCGACTATAACTATGCCGAGCGTTACATGCTGCAGGCCACCATGCGTCGCGATGGCTCCACCAGCTTCGGTCCCAACAACAAATGGGGTGTCTTCCCCTCCTTCTCGGTGGGATGGAACCTGACCAATGAAGCCTTCATGGCGAATCGTCCCGAGTGGTTCGATTATATGAAGCTGCGTTTCAGCTGGGGTAAGAATGGTAACGACCGCATCGGTAACTTCCTCTACACCTCGCTGATGAACGGCGGACAGAACTACTACTTCGGTGGCGGCTACCAGGTGAACGAGGCTGATCCCGCCAAGGTGGGTGAGATCACCGGATCCATGCAGTATGGCAGCTCTCCCGGATACATCCCCAACCCTAACGTGAAGTGGGAAGAGTCGGTACAGACCGACCTTGGACTTGAGGCCCGTT
>DURL01000105.1 GCA_012837345.1 Bacteroidales bacterium | reverse complement strand
TTATCCTTGTGATCATTGGACAGTACTATTCCATGCAGATGCCTCTCGGGCCCTTCAGATATATCCGTCAGTCGGTCATGTCGATGCTCTGCCTCCTGGGATTCACTGGCGCTTGTATACTGATATGCCGTAAAAAAGGGGGACGCGCCGATGCGCTCTTCGCCTTCCTGATGTTCCTGATCGGCCTCACCAACCTGATCTCGCTGATCAAGGGTTTGACAACCGGTCATGCCGGTGTGGTGGAATACAGGTACTTCTCTCTCTCCATGCTGTTTTACGGCAGCATCTACGCCTATTTCTACCTCCTCTATCCCATTGAAGCGTTTCGTCCCGGCTGGCTCTCATTGAAGAGGGGACTCATCCTTTTTCTTCCCACGCTGGTGATCCTGGGACTTTATCTGCTGGCAACCAGAGTTTTTGGCGTAAGGGTGCCGGTGATCGATGACTGGGGTGATCTGACCCGTGAGTTTTGGAATGTGACGGTCTGGCTACGTCTCTTCGTCCTCTTCTATCCTGTTTTCGGACTCACGATCATGCTCCGTTACCGGAACAACTACAGGGAGTGGTGCGAAAACAACTATGCCTCGATGGAAAACATCGACAGCAAATGGCTGGGGGATTATATCTACAGTAACTTCGTGATCACCTATTCATGTCTGGTAGTCGTCTTCAGCAATAACCCCCGCAGTGTACTGGTACACAATCTCATTTTCCTGCTCTTTTTCCTATATGGTTTTTACCGCGTCTTTTTTCGGAAGAATCCTTATCCTGAAGATTATTTCAAGACAAGCATGAACGAAACGAAGGCTGTGATCAGTGAGATCAGTGAACAGGATAGTAAATGCCTGAGTCACTTTGCCAAGAAACTACCGGAATACAAAGAGAAACTGGAGCAATGGATGGAGAGGGAGAAACCGCACCTGCGGAAAGATTTCAAGTTGACAGATGCCATGGAGATCCTGCCGCTGAACCGCAGTTACCTCTCCCGTCTGTTCAATGAAGGCTATGGTGAGAGCTTTTATCACTTCGTGATGCGATATCGTATTGCAGAAAGCAAGCAGCTGCTATTATCACGTCCAGACCTGACAATCACCTCTATTGCCGGGATGTCGGGATTCAGCTCTCCCTCGGTCTTCGGCAGGGCTTTCACGCAGGAGGTGAAATGCAGTCCCATGCAGTGGCGCGAGATGGAGATCGGGGTTGTTGCACCTTGAGCACATCGAACTGATTGTCAATAATATGTATAATATGTATAATATGAAACATCTGAATCTTATCCTGTTCTTCCTTACTGCCACATTTACGATGGTGACAGCACAGGAGACACACATCATCTTTATCGGCAACAGCATTACCCAGGGGGTGATACTGGAAGAGCCTCAAACAACCTCACCACCGGCACAGACCATGGCCTGGCTGGCTGCAGAGAGCGACCACTCCTTCAGTTTCACCAACTGCGGCGTGAGCGGCAAGACCACCATCGACTTCCTCCCGGCAAAAGGCACCCACTTCAACAAGGCCCTGGAAGCGGCCGATGCGGCCCGCGCGAAAGGGGCGCATCTGCTCTTCTCGGTGATGCTCGGCACCAACGACAGCGCCATCAGAGGACCGCTGGGAGCACCGGTGCATCCGGAACAGTACCAGACCAACATCAGGGCTATTGCGGACGCACTGCTGGTGCGTTACCCCGGCGCGATGATCCTGCTACA
>DURL01000104.1 GCA_012837345.1 Bacteroidales bacterium | reverse complement strand
TTTTTTGAGGTGTTTTATTTGTTGGCATGACCTTAAATCAATATCTTTGATAAAATTTTTTAGGAAATGAGAAAATTGCATATCCCCCTGTTTGATCTATCCGCAATTGAACCTGTCACATCCAGAATTGATAGGTTGCTCCGCACAGGGGCTGTGGCACAGATAGACCGGTTGAACTGGCCAAAAGACTATCCAAAATCTTTGCCTACTACCGTGACGGCTGCACATGATGGCACGAAGCTCTTTCTCTGTTACCGCGTTGAGGGTGAACAACTGCGGGCTGTCAATACTCGCGACTTTGATCCGGTATGGCAGGACAGCTGTGTGGAGTTTTTTATGCAGCGGGTGGGGGAGAGCATCTACCGTAACTTTGAGTGCAATGCCCTGGGTGTCCTGTTGGCTGCCCGTCGGGAGTCGAGGAGTTCGTTTCAACGGCTTACAGATGAGGTTAAATCGATTCATCGAAACAGTTTGATGCAACATCGTTACGAGGGTGACCGGCAGCTGACTGACTGGCAGCTCTACCTGGAGATCCCAAAACAGGCAATGGGGTTTCTACCCGGTGAATCACTTTCCAGACAACAGATACGGGCAAATTTCTATAAGTGCGGTGATGAAACGGCAGAACCGCATTACATCAGCTGGAGTCCGATCGATCTACCTGCTCCCGATTTTCATGCACCTCAGTTTTTTGGATTGCTGGAAATGGAGTAACCAATTGTTAGATTCAAAATTACATAGAGATAATGGAAGAGATGAATATATTGCACGAGGTTGCCTCCCAATTTCAGGGAAAGGGTGATGTAAGAGAAGTCAAACCCCTGGGTAAAGGACACATCAATGATTCCTACAGGGTGGTGATGGGTGAACAGGCGTATGTATTGCAGCGAATCAATCACCACATCTTCAAGAATGTGGAACAGCTGCAACAGAACATCGCACGGGTTACCGGTCATATCCGTAAGAAGCTGGAAGGAAGCGGTGTCACAGATATTGAACGGCATGTACTGACACTTGTCCCTACAATCGACGGAGCTCTCTATCACCGAGACCATAGGGGTGATTACTGGCGTATGATGCTGTTCATCGCAGAGAGTAAGAGCTACGATGAGATTAACCCTGAGTTAGCCCGGCGGGCCGGAGAAGCTTTTGGTGCGTTTCAGCTGATGTTGGCCGATCTGCCGGGAGAGCCTCTCTTCGAGACCATTCCCGACTTTCACAACATGGAGGTACGGCTGCAATCCTTCCGCGAGTCGGTGGATGCTGACAGGGCGGGACGACTGAATGAGGTTGCTTGCCTGGTGGCTGAGATCGAAGCCAGAGCAGATGAGATGTGCAAGGCTGAAAGGATGCATCGCGAAGAGATCCTCCCCAAGAGAACCAACCACTGTGATACCAAGGTGAACAACATCCTGTTCGACCTGAATGATGAGGTGCTATGTGTCGTGGATCTGGATACCGTGATGCCGGGTTACGTGCTTTCAGACTTCGGTGATTTCATCCGGACGGGTGCCAATACCGGCGCGGAAGATGACAGGAACCCGGACAATGTGTCGTTGGATCTGGAGATCTTTGAAGGATATGCCAATGGATATTTGCAAAAAGCCTCTTCCTTCCTGACAGAGGTGGAAATAGAACATCTGGCATTCGGAGCGAAGTTACTGACCTATATGCAGACCGTTCGTTTCTTTACTGACTATCTCGACGGCGATACCTATTACAAAATAGCCTATCCTGATCACAATCTTGTGCGTACCAAAGCGCAGTTCAAACTGTTGCAGAGCATGGAAGAACATTATGTTGAGATGCAGCGCATCGTGCTGAAGGCCGCTGGCCGCTGATAAATAAATATCATAAAAACAGACAGTGTAAAGAATAATTTACTATCTTTGCACCGCTTTATTTTGAGGAAAACGTGGCAAAGTTCAGTTTGTACAATATTTCTCTTAAAAACCTTTCTTTCGGAGTGCATACCTATGCGTATGAACTCGATCGGAAATTCTTCGAAGCCATCGATGGCGACGAAGTAAGGAAAGGGAATGTGAAGGTGACGGTGACTGTGAAGCGAACCTCCACTACCTTTGAGTTCGGTTTTGAACTGAAAGGGGTGGTGCAGGTGCCCTGCACACGCTGTCTCGATGACATGGATCAGGAGGTGGATACCCGAAGCCGTCTGATCGTTAAGTTCGGGAAAGAGTATTCCGAAGAGAGCGATGAGATTGTGATTATCCCCGAAGAGGAGGGTGAGATCAATATCGCCTGGTTCCTCTATGAGTTTATTGCTTTGTGCATCCCGATCAAGCATGTACACCCCGCGGGTGAATGCAATCGCGCCGTATCTTCCAAGCTGCGCAAACACAGGGCTGTCAGCACCGATGAGGAGGAAACGGATGAAGAGCTCACTGATGATGAGGAGCTTTCAGCTGAAGAGGATGCACAATCTGGTGATCCACGCTGGGATGCCCTGAAAGGGCTCAGTTTTGAAGATAATTGATAGATATAAACAGTAAAAGTAAAACAATAAAATGGCACATCCTAAAAGAAGACAGTCTTCTGCAAGACAAGGTAAAAGAAGGGCGCACGATCATGCAAAGTTGCCCACCATGGCTATCTGCCCCAATTGCGGTGCATGGCACATCTATCACACTGTATGTGGTGAATGTGGTTATTACAGAGGTAAACTGGCAATTGAAAAAGAGGTGACTGCATAAGTACCCCACAGCGATACATGAAAAAACCCTGAAACAACCTGATCGTTTTTCAGGGTTTTTTATTCCAGCAACTCATATTTGAACGATGATGAGACAACTAAATGCCTTAATCACCGGTATCGCCGCCAGCCTGCCGGATTATATTCTCACCAACGAGGAGCTCTCCAGGATGGTTGATACAACCGATGAATGGATCATGACCCGGGTGGGGATTAAAGAGAGACGAATTCTCAAAGGAGATGAACAGGGCATTTCTGTCCTGGGCAGCAAAGCGGTAGCTGATTTGCTCACTAAGACCGGGACGGATCCTGATGAGGTGGATGCGGTGATTTTCGCCACCTCCACGCCCGATCATTTCTTTCCCTCTGCTGCCTCTATCGTGGCTGAACAGAACGGAATCAAAAAGGCTTTCTGTTTTGACATGGAGGTCGCCTGTTCCGGTTTCGTATTCGGACTTGAGATCTGTAACGGGTTGATAAAAACCGGCAAGTATAAAAAGATTATCCTGTTGGCAGGAGACAAGATGTCATCCATCACCAACTACACCGACCGTACTACCTGTCCTCTATTTGGCGATGCTGCCGGTGCAGTGTTGATTGAACCTACCGAAGAAGAGCTTGGTGTCATCGATGTGGAGCTGCATTCTGACGGAGTGGGGTATAAGCCGTTGCACATGAAGGCCGGCGGGAGCAAGTATCCCGCGAGTCACGAGACGGTTGACAAGAATGAACACACCGTGTACCAGGATGGGAAGGTTGTTTTCAAATTTGCCGTGTCACGTATGGCAGAGGTGTCGGAAAGCGTGATGAAACGGAATAACCTTACGGGTGACGACGTGGACTGGCTGGTACCCCACCAGGCCAACCTGCGTATCATTGATGCCACTGTGGAACGTACCGGTGTGGCACGTGACAAGGTGATGATCAACATTGAACGGTATGGCAATACCAGTGCCGGCACGATTCCCCTCTGTCTCTGGGAGTGGGAGCCGCAACTGCGAAAAGGTGATAACATCATCCTGACCGCTTTTGGTGCCGGTTTTTCCTGGGGTAGCGTCTACCTGAAATGGGGATACGACGGAACCAAAGCAACAGAAAAAGAGCAATAAAAAATGGAACAGAAGAAGCATCGTTCCGGGTTTGTCAACATCGTGGGAAATCCCAACGTGGGAAAATCTACCCTGATGAATCGTCTGGTGGGAGAGAAGATCTCGATCATCACTGCCAAGGCCCAGACCACCCGTCACCGGATTATCGGTATCGTGAACACCGCCGATTATCAGGCGGTTTATTCCGATACCCCGGGTGTGCTACGACCCAACTACAAGCTGCAGGAACAGATGCTCACCTTCTCTCTGTCAGCTCTGCAGGATGCTGATGTATTGGTATACGTTACCGATGTGGTAGAGAAGGTAGACAAGAATGATGAGTTTCTTACAAAGGTCAAACAGCTGGATTTGCCACTACTACTGCTGATCAACAAGATTGACCAGACCACACAGGAGAAGCTGGAGCAACTGGTGTTGCACTGGCAGATCCTTCTGCCCGGGGCCGAGATCTATCCCATCTCTGCGTTGAACAACTTCAGTGTGGATGTCGTGCAAAAACGTATTCTGGAACTACTGCCTGAGTCTCCTCCTTATTTCGAGAAGGATGCGCTGACGGATAAGCCGGCCCGTTTCTTCGTGGCTGAGATCATCCGTGAGAAAGCACTCCTGCTTTATCAGAAAGAGGTGCCCTATGCCATTGAGGCTGTGGTGGAGGAGTTTCTGGAAGAAAAGGATATCATCCGGATCAGGGCGATCATCCTGGTAGAGCGCGATACCCAAAAAGGAATCGTCATCGGTCACAAGGGTGAGTCACTCAAGAAGCTGGGGACGATGGCCCGCAGGGATATCGAACGCTTCTTTGAGAAAAAGATCTATCTTCAGCTCTATGTGAAGGTTGAAAAGGATTGGCGCAACCGCGACAACCTGCTCCGCACCTTCGGATACAAACTGGATTAAAAAATGATTAGCTGATTAGCTGATTAGCCGATTCGCAAATCCTCAAATCAAAAAAAGTATGCAAAACCTAGTAGCGATCGTGGGACGCCCCAATGTGGGAAAATCCACCCTTTTCAACCGATTGACACAAAGCCGTCAGGCTATTGTGACGGAGACTGCCGGCACCACCCGTGACCGTCAGTACGGTAAGGTGAACTGGAACGGGCAGGAGTTCTCACTGGTCGATACCGGCGGGTGGGTGGTCAACTCCGATGATGTGATGGAGGATGAGATCAACAAACAGGTGCGCATCGCGATGGATGAAGCGGATGTGATCCTCTTCGTGGTGGATGTGATGAACGGACTCACCGATCTTGATACCAGCGTTGCCCATATGCTGCGTCGCTCCGGCAAGCCGGTAGTAGTGGTCTCCAACAAGTCTGACAACTTCAATCTGGGTCACCAGGGAGCTGAGTTTTATACGCTGGGGTTGGGTGATCCGTTCAGTGTCTCCGCCATCAATGGATCCGGCACAGGTGATCTGCTCGACCATATCCTTACCCTTTTTACCGGCAATCACGAAGAAGAGGTGTTGGATGATGTGCCCCGGTTTGCGGTGGTGGGACGTCCCAACGTTGGCAAGTCATCCATCATCAATGCGCTGATAGGTGAGGAGCGAAGCATCGTGACCGATATTGCCGGAACCACACGCGATTCCATTTACACCCGTTACAATAAGTTCGGGATGGATTTTTATCTCGTCGATACTGCCGGGATACGAAAGAGAGGTAAGGTGAATGAAGACCTTGAGTACTTCTCAGTGATTCGTTCCATACGGGTGATAGAGAATGCCGATGTCTGTATCCTGATGCTCGATGCCACCCGCGGTATTGAGAGCCAGGATCTCAATATCTTCTCGCTGATTCAGAAAAACCGTAAGGGACTGGTGGTCTTTGTCAACAAGTGGGATATGGTGGAAGAGAAAGATAACATGGTGATCAAGACCTTTGAGAATGCCATCCGTCAGCGGCTGGCCCCCTTTACTGATTTCCCCATCATTTTTGGTTCGGCAATTACCAGGCAACGTATACTGAAAGTAATGGATCTGGCCAAGGAGGTATATGTGAATAAAAAAAGAAAGGTGGCTACCAGTAAACTCAATGAAGTGTTGTTGCCCATTATCGAGCGTACACCTCCACCGGCTAACAAGGGGAAATATATCAAGGTGAAGTACATTACCCAACTGCCCAATACACAGGTTCCCTCGTTTGTCTTTTTCTGCAACCTTCCGCAATGGATTAAAGAACCCTATAAACGGTTTATTGAGAATAGGATACGTGAGAATTGGGATTTCTCGGGGACACCAATCAATGTCTTTTTCAGAGAAAAATAAAAATAGAGGATAGAAAACCGGATGAGCATCTCTTCCGGTTTTCTGTATCGTAACGTTGTTTTTACTTTCCATCCTTCCTGAGAAACGGATTACTGTTTATTAACAGAACTGTTTCAGCTTCATCTCTTTAAAAATAAATCACAAAAACAGATGTTTTCCCAAAAATATTGCGTTAATTTGTACTACTTTTGAAGGAAAGTGGTTGGTAAAAACTGCTACTGTGTTTTAAAAAATTAAAATTTGAACTGCAACATCCCACCTGTGTGGTCGGGGTTTAATGAAGGGACTACTGATGAATACGAAAAACAATCTTGATGAAACTAAATTAACCGTCAATACAGAAAATAACGACAGCGACCTGAACCCAGATGTAGCGGAACAGGAGTCTGCGGTAGATTCCCCTCAAACTGAACAGGTTCAGGAAACGGTTTCTGATACAGGTGTCAACAAGACCTCTGCTGAACGGCCGGAAGAGGCCGAAGTCGCTGAAGAGTCAGACAGTGATGCCGCTGAGCCGGCAGAAACTGAAGCTATTGTGCCGGTAGACAGTGACGCCACTGAGCCGGCTTCTGCTGAATCATCCGCAGATGAGACAGTATCCACGGTTGAGTCTCCGATCAAAGATGAGGAGGTATCTGAGGAGGTGATTCCCATCACTGAGGAAACAAGCTCTGAAGAAAAAACAATCGCTGAAGAGGAAACAACCCCTGAAGAGGAAACAACCCCTGAAGAGGAAACAACCGCTGAAGAGGAAACAATCGCTGAAGAGGATTCTTCGGATCAGCATCAGGAAAAAGAGAAAGATATTGACTATCATCTGGATGATGCCCATGAGAATGAAGGCGAAGAGTCAGATGAGGAAGAAGTAGATGAAAACTCTATTGCCGATGATTCTGTTTCCTCGTTGCTCTCCATCGATGAGATAGTGCAAAACCTGAGGGAGTTACTGGATGCCGAGCATCCCAAAAGAAAAGAGGTAGACGACTATAAGAATCAGTTCTATCGCTCCCTGCGCAACGAGATTGAAGGACAAAAACAGACCTTCCTTACCGGTGGGGGTGAAGAGATCGACTTTGTAGCCAACGAACCGGCAATATTTATCGAGGGAAAGGAGTTGCTTCTTAAAATAAGGGAAAAGCGTGCAGCCATCCTCGCGAAGGAAGAGGTCGAGAAAGAAAGGAATGTCGCCAGGAAACTGGCGATCATCGAACAGATAAAGTTGCTGACTGAAAACCAGGGCCAGGAAGATTTCAACAAGATCTACCAGGAGTTTAAGTCTCTCCAGCAGGAGTGGAATGAAATTAGGTTGATTCCACAGGCACGGGTGAATGAACTATGGAAATCATACCAGCATTATGTTGAAATCTTTTATGACCTGGTACGGATCAACAACGAGTTCCGGGAATATGATTTCAAGAAGAACCTGGAACTGAAAACGGAACTCTGTGAGGCAGCTGAACGACTGAATGAAGAGCCGGATGTGATCTCTTCATTTCATCAGTTACAAAACCTACACCAGGAGTGGCGTGAGATAGGTCCGGTCTCCAGAAAAGAACGTGAGGAGATATGGAACCGTTTCAAGGAGGCCTCGACCAGTATCAATAAAAAGTATCAGGCTCATTTTGAAGCGCTGAGAAGCAAGGAGGATGAGAACCTGGAACTGAAGACCGCTCTCTGTGAGAAACTGGAAGCGATTGACTACAGTGAGATCAAGACCATCAGGGACTGGAACAATAAGGTGAAAGAGGTACTGGAGATACAAACTCAGTGGCGTCAGATAGGATATGTGCCACGCAAGTGGAATACCAAAATATATAAACGCTATCGGGCGGCCTGTGATTTCTTCTTCAGATCGAAAAACGACTTTTACAAATCACTCCGCAACGAAATGGAGGAGAACCTCCAGAAGAAAATGGCTCTTTGTGAACGGGCGGAGGAGATGAAAGAGAGCCAGGACTGGAAGAAGACCACACAGGAGATGATCGAGATACAGAAAGAGTGGAAGAGTATCGGCATTGTACCTCATAAATATGTGGATACAATCTGGAAACGGTTTATCACTGCCTGCGATTATTTCTTCGAACAAAAGAAGATACACACCTCCTCTCAGTATGAGGAGGAGTCCAAAAATTTGGAAGCCAAGAAAACGATTGTGGAACAGATCAAACAGCTTGATCCCTCTCTCGATAGTGACGATGCCGTGGAGACATTGCGAGGACTCATGGATGAGTGGTATGCCATCGGGCATGTACCTTATAAATTGAAAGACCGTGTCTATAGGGAGTTTTATGATGCCACCGAGGCTCAGTTCGACCGGCTGAATATTGACAAAGCCGAACGGAAACTGGAAAGCTTTAAGACCAATATCGCCGACATGGGCCGTTCCGAAAACGCCAAAGGTCAGATGCTACGCCAACGCGAAAAGCTGATGAGACAGTATGACCGAATGAAGAATGAGCTCCAGACCTACGAGAACAACATCGGATTCCTCTCGGTATCTTCCAAGAAAGGCAATCACCTTGTCGACGACATGAACCAGAAAGTGGAAAAGATCAAAGCAGAACTGCAACTGATTGTTAAGAAAATTGATGCTTTGGACAGGGAGTTGTAACAATTGAACTCTACCTGTTTTTTTATATGGCAGCCGGTTTTTTACCGGCTGTTTTTTGTATGTCGGGCATGGTATTAAACTGGCAGGATGCAAGTTCATGTATGTGCCGAGTTGATAGGAAACATTTGCGATTGGCAAGGGTGTTGCGGGTAATTGAAATCTGAAAGAAGCCATCAGCAAATCTGAAGTTCTGACGCACAGAAACCTGATATAAGGCTCACAAGAGAGGGTAACCGGGCAATGGATTGGGAACGCCCAAGATTCAACCGTAACTCAAGTAGAGTAAATCACGCAGAACGCAGAGAAAGGTTAATATCTTAACCCGTGAAACAGGGATGTGATGTATCAATGCCAACGGATATAATTGCCATAATTGTACCCTTCTTCAACAGATAAGTTAAAGAGAGTGTTCACTTTACTAACAGTTGTAAACTATCACGTCAGGTTTTTTATTAAAGAATAACTTTTGAGTAATTAGTATTATTTTTTGATATGATTTTGACATTCATCCTTGATATTCTTTTATTAATTTGCATGTGCTTGTTTTTAATAGTACAGGCAGATTGTAGCTTCACGTTTTCGAAATAGCATAGAACACGGGAGCAAGTGAAAATAAAAAAAATCATTTTATGAGTCAACTTAAAATTACCACTATTTAAAGTGGACTCCTATGTGAAAGGATGTATGATTTTTATTTGTGGAATAAAATAACCTGGGAGTAAAAGAGCTACGACGGACCAATTAAAGAAAGAGAAAAAGCGTTTAAAGGATTGTTGTATAATCCGAACAAAAATGAAGAACTAATATCAGAACTGGTAAAATGTAAACATCTTTGTTTTCAATACACCAACTACCAATAAGATCATTTGACGAACGAGGTGCACTGTTGAAAAAAAATATTGGAATAATTAAAGGCAACCCCATTATTTTTTTTCCATTTTATTGTGATTATGGCAGAAATATTGAAATAGGTGAGATTTTTTTCTCCAATCATAATTTGACGTTCTTGGACCGTGGAAAAATACAATTGGGAATAATGTATGGATAGGAGCAAATGTTATCATATTACCGAATGTCAAAATCGGGGATGATTCAGAGATAGGAGCAGGAAGTGTCGTTACAAAGGATATACCCTCTGGAGTAATTGCAGTTGGAAGCCCTTGCAAGGTGTAGAGACCAATAACAGATGAATATAAAAAGCGATAAGTCGTTAAAAAATAATAGTAAATGCAAAACCAAAATTATGGAAAGCGCATAATTATTGGAGCAAAGAATAAGAGTGAGAACCGTAGTATCATAGAAACTAACTGTACATCCGAAGAAGAGGATTTATATTATTTACTAATTAATAAATAAAAAAGAATGAAAAAAACACATTCAAATTCCAAGTGGAAAGGATACCTGTTTGCCATGTTATGGACAATATCCTTTGGGTTATTTGCCCAAAACATCACAGTAAATGGATCTGTAACTGACGACACAGGCATGTCAGTTATAGGAGCTACCGTTATGGTAGAAAATAATTCAGGTATTGGCACTATTACCGATATCGATGGAAACTATACATTAAACAATGTTCCTTCTGATGCTTCTTTGCAGTTCAGTTATGTAGGAATGGTAACACAGATCATCCCTGTTGACGGCCGCTCAACCATTGATGTGGTTATGGCTTCTGATTCAGAATTGCTGGACGAACTGGTTGTAGTTGGATACGGAACAATGCAAAAAAGACAGGTTACAAGTTCCATCACTTCAATATCAGCAAGCGACCTGCCTAAAGGTGTGGGTGGTGCTTCTATTGCAAATGCACTGCAGGGAAAAGTTGCAGGTTTGGTAATGTCAGGTAATGCCAGCCCCAACTCAGGCAACACATTCCAGCTGCGTGGAATGGCATCAATCAACACATCTCGTTCCCCATTAATTGTGATCGATGGTATGCCGGGTGGTGATATCCGCACACTTTCGGCTGAAGAAATCCAATCGATAGACGTTCTAAAGGATGCTTCTGCAGGTGCCATTTATGGAACCAGAGCCACAGGTGGAGTCATATTGGTTACAACCAAGAAAGCATCTTCCGGTAAACTACAAGCGAGTTATACCGGTGAGTTGCTTTTCAAGAACTCATTCGGCAAACCTGATTTGCTCAATGCCAAAGACTATATCGAAACCTATGAAGGAGCTAAGAATGACGAGGGGCACGAAACAGATTGGTGGGATGAAGCATTAAGAGACAATCCTACTTCACACAGACATATTGTTACCCTACAAGGAGGACAGGAAACTGCCCGTATTTTTGCATCGTTAATATATGATGAAAACAAAGGTGTTTTACGAGGTGACGACCGTCAGGATTATGCAGGACGTATTAATACAGACTTCAAATTACTCGACGGATGGTTGGATATTTCATCACACCTGAGCTACAGACAGGCTAAGCGCAATCAGAGCAGCCCTTCCGTTGAAGGAGTTATGCGTGCCAATCCCACTCAAGCAGTACGTGACCCAAACAGTCAGACCGGATGGAACATTTGGACAACAGGTGACAACACCGAGATGAACAATATTGGAGAAGCTGCACTTATCACCAATGAAGGCATGGATAAATGGTTCCGTCCCGATGTATCCCTTAAATTGAATATCCTTCCAGTAGAAGGTTTATCATATCAACAGACATTTGCTTATGAAAACAGGCAGTGGGAAAGACACTATTACCGTTCGATGTTTTCACGGGAGGAACTGAGAGCAGGTCGTAAGGGATGGGCTGAAATGAATTTCAGTAAAACCGAACTATTTAATACCGACGGTTACGTCTCATATATCCACGATTTTGGTCCACATTCAGTCAATACTGTTGCAGGATACAGCTTCTTCGAAAGAAACGGTGACGGATTTTCAGCAAGTAACGGCAACTTCACTAACGACCGCGTAATGTTCTGGAATCTTGGCGAAGGAACAAGATTAACAGAAGGTCTTGCCAGCATGGGCTCCTCAAAAGATATTACAGAGCGACTGATGGCATATTTCATACGTGCCAACTATTCATACAATGATACATATATGGCAACCGCCTCTGCAAGACGCGAAGGATCAAGTAAGTTTGCAGTGAACAACAGATGGGGTAATTTCTGGTCGTTGTCAGGTGGATGGCGTCTTTCGAATGAAGAGTTTCTTAAAGATGTTAACTGGATCAATGACCTTAAACTGCGTGTTGCTTATGGTGTGACGGGTAACGAGGGTTTCTCTGCCAACTATGCTGCAAGGATGTATGGCTCTGATACAAGATGGTTGATGCCGACTGGAAACTGGGCAATGAGCTACGGAGCAACAACAAATCTGAATGAAGATTTGGGTTGGGAGGAAAAGCATGAGTGGAACGTTGGTGTAGACTTTTCTGTACTTGACAACAGATTGTATGGTAAGTTCGATCTTTACAGACGCAACATCGAAGGTTTGATTTACAGCGTTGAGGTTCCACAACCACCAAATACAGAATCAAGCATGTATAAAAACATCGGAACCATGAACAATCGTGGTTGGGAGCTAGAACTTGGTGCTGATATCGTAAGAGGAAGAGACTTGTCCTACAACACCTCATTAAATCTTACTCACAACAGGACCTTTATCGGTTCACTTTGGGGAGATCAAACATATATCAACGGTGGTTATATCAACAACTGGGTTGAATATGCTCACAGAATAGAAGAAAACGTTGAGGTGGGAAGCTACTTCATGTATCGTTATGCAGGTGTAGAAGATGGACGACTACAGATATATGACAAAGATGATAATATTATCTTTTCTGACGATGGAACAGTTGACGACCGTGTATATCAAAAGAACTTTACTCCTACTATCATGGCAGGATGGACCCACAATTTAGGTTATAAAAACTGGGACTTCAACATGACGCTAACAAGTTGGATTGATTTTGATATTTATAATGCGATCGAGCTTGAATATGGTCTAAGAAATGTTACTCAGGGCAATATGCTATATGATGCCATTGATAAGAATGGACATATTACAGGACGCCCATCTCCAAGCGATTATTTCCTTTATGACGGAACTTTCCTCAAGATTCAGAACCTTTCTCTAGGATATACGCTGCCAATGAGAAATCATACCGATCTGTTGAATTCAATCAGGTTCTATTTCACAGGAGATAACGTATATACTTTCACCAACTATCCCGGATTAAATCCCGAAGTTGACATTACGGGATGGGATGCCGGAATTGAAAGAAAAGGCAGTATCTATCCACAAACCAGAACATTTACTTTTGGTCTTCAGTTAAACTTCTAAAAGTCACAATTATGAAAAAGAGCAAATTATTAATAATCATAATAGCAGTAATCGGGGCCTCCTTCCTTTTCAAATCGTGTGAAGTAGAACCTACATACCATTCACAATCCACGCCCGAATTGTTTTTCGATACACAGGAAAAGGTATACCAGCGAATGGGGCGTCCTTTCACACACTGGGCATGGGCCATGGCCGATGGTCAGGCACACTCTAATTTTGTCATGTTGCAAGAGTTCACCACAGACGAAATGTTGGTGCCATCGCGTTATAACGACTGGTATGACGGTGGAAATTATTTAAGAATGTACCATCATGATTTCACCCCTACAACCCCCGGTGTTTACGATGCATGGAGAGCCTTCTCAATGGGTATAGCACAAGCATGGAGTGCAAAAGATGACATTGACCAATATGTTGATTTTGATGAACTAGGATTTCCTGAAGGCAGCCGCGATGGTGTATTGATGCAATTGCAGACACTATCTGCATTTTTCTACTGGTTCGGACTCGATATGTTTGGAGGTGTACCTCTGTATACTTCCACGCAGGGAGATATTAAGCCACGAGCTACAGATGTGGAAACATTCGAATTTATCGACAGCCTCCTGACAGAAGCGATTCCTAAACTCCCTAAAAAGACGGTGCTAGGTGCTCAGGAAACAGGAGCTATCAATCAGGCAGCAGCAGCTTTATTAAAGGCTCGTTTATACTTCAATGCAGAGGCATATATTAGACAAGACATGTATGCAGAGGCAGCAGCTGTTAGTCAAGATATCATCAATGGTAAATATGGCGAATATGCACTTGAATCTGACTGGACCGATATATTTGGTTTCGATAACGATCGTTCAACCGAAATCATTTGGTCAGTACCAAGTCAGAATGCTATAAGTCAAAGGAGCGTTGGTCCGCATTCATCACACTATGGGATGAACGAATATTGGGATAACGGAGAAGTTGGTAACCGAAACAACGGATACGCCCTTGTTCCATCACTGGACGTAGAAGGCAAATCTTATTTGCCGGGAAGCGACAACCCAAGTTCCAAAGGCACTTATCGTCTTGGAAGTCCATTTGCGAAGTTTCACGATTCAGATATACGCAAACAGCTCAATGCATATGAAGGAGAAGGGAAATGGCGCGGCATGTTCTACTTTGGAGAGTTAATCAACCCTGTAACCGGCAACGCATGTCACGGTGGCAATCGTCAGGTGAAACCAACAGAGGTAGTAGTACTGGTTGATCAGATAGCACGAATCATTCCTCAGGCAGGAGCAGAAGCAGATCACGGTAAAGAAGGTGCGCGTTGGGCAGAAGAAAATTCAGGAGTACGCCTTGCTAAATTTTCTCCGATACCATCACATGCCGACAAAACACTTAGAGGCAATCCGGACATACCGGTATTCAGGCTTGCAGAAGCCTATTACATATTAGCTGAATGTAAATTACGTTCAGGCGATAAAGAAGGAGCAGCAAGTTTGATCAATGAAATACGCAATCGTTATTTCCCCGAAGGTGATCCAGATCCAGTAACTTCTGCTAACCTTGACGAATGGCGTATGTTGGACGAGTGGATGATTGAATTTATTGGAGAAGGGCGTCGTCGTAGCGACCTGGTACGTTGGGATAAGTACACTACTGAAGCATGGTGGGATAAACCAGCAGATGGCCCAGGCAAAGCACACTTCAATCGCTTTCCAATACCAGAGCAGGCAATGGGCAGTAACCACCTAATCGAACAGAATCCCGGATATCAATCCGCTGAATAAGTTATGTGGATGAGAAGTAGCTACGGGCTTGTTTGTGAAAAGGAGGAAGTTACAGTTAACTGCTGGGAATCCTGATTTGGAGTTCGAGGTCATCGGACAACCCTCTTATGAAATAAAAGAGGAGATTGATATCGACAGACCACAGATCATTAAACACTTCTTCACCTTGATCATGGTGTACAGGTATAAAGATCATGTTTCAAGTGAATAGATGGTGTTTCCCTATAGATGTAAGGTACCATGCTTATGCAACGAAACGTAAGTACAATGGTGCCGGATGAAGACCAGGAAATATGTTGGTGATAATTTGAATCACAAGATGGAATAATTGTGTCCCCAGCGTGTATTCTTCGGAATGACATACTGGGGACTCTTATGATGCCATCGAGGTACAGATCTACCGTATGAGAATATTGAAAAAGCCGAACAGACGCTGGAATGCTTTGTAAACCATCATCGCCTACCTGAGCCGTTTCGAAAACATAGAAGGTCAGAGAGTTATATAAAATAGAAAAAAAATGATTAAACAGTGTTATTTATTGAGACGGAATTAATATCTCCAGCCGTTAGATTCACTTAAGTTTGAACAATGTGAAAGCTTGTTCTGATCAATGGATCTCCTTTTTTTATCTCACAACGGATCTGTGCGCTCCTTCTTATCCACTGGTGAAGGTAGACCCATACTTCAATGCATGGTACAGCACCAACAATCTCTATGATGATCAGGTGCGTCACTGGACAGAAAAAGAGTTCCCCTTGCTGGGAGCCATTCGTGTGGATGGCGAGACCTACCGCTACATGGGTAAGGAGAAGCTGCCACTGAAACCACTCCTCCGTTCGGTGCATGAAGAAAAATGGGAAGGTAAATATACCTTCGACAAACCCGTGGTTGATGAATGGAAAAATATTGAATTCGACGATGCTGCGTGGAAAACGGGTGTTTCCGCATTCGGAACCAAAAACGAACCCGATCTTTCTACCCTTTGGGATACCCAGGATATCTGGATTCGCAGAGTCTTTGAGTTACAAGATGATCTTGTAGATAAGGATATCTATCTGCATTATTCGAATGATGATATTTTTTTATTTGTATATCAATGCAGTGCAGGTGGTGGGAACAGATGGTGATCGATGGTGATCACTACAAGCTTACATTCGACAGATCAGGTACATGGAGTCAAAAATACAATATTGTTTGGGATAAGTTGTTAGGATTTAATATCTTTGATCCACAGATCGTCCAAAAAGAGATGGCTTACTACAAAAACGCAACAAAATGAATATGGTTTGCCATTGGACAACAGAGCTACTTATACCAAAACGGACTGGATCATGTGGACTGCAACACTTACCGGCAACAGGGTTGATTTCGACGCTTTAGTTGATCTCGTATACAAAAATGCTGGAAGAGAATTTCGAAGTCATCAAATCGGCATGACCGTCGGGTAATCAACCTTTCACCGTTGAAACCGTACTTCTTGAAATCTAAGCAAAAGGGAAAAAACTTGTAGAGTTGGGTATTGATGAACATGGCCTTACAGCTGAGCTGCCCATTAAAGAGAATCAAAAATTTGATTCAGCAACTGATGAGATCACGCTCATCCCAATGGGTGCTGCCCGTTTAAGAATAACCGCATTTCCGGTATATCGTCAATGAGAAAAATGAAAATGATTGCTTTCTTGGTTGTGCTATACGGTATGTTTATACCGGATGGCCTAATATTACGCGCCAATTCAAATTATTCTTTTAAACACTACAACATAAATAACGGTCTGTCCCAGAATACGGTACGGGCCATTTATCAGGACAGACAGGGGTTCATGTGGTTTGGGACCAAAGACGGACTGAACAGATTCGACGGGATTAAGTTTGTGATCTATAAATTTACCCCCGACGGTAATCTGAACGACAATGTATTTCACCGCATCCTACAGGACCGGCAGGATAATATCTGGGTGGCAACTGAAGAGGGCGTCTATATCTTTGATATGCACCAGGAGGAATTCCGTCGTTTTAACCATATATCCAACGAAAACGATTCAGTGAAAGGGGTGGTGACCGAAATGGTGATGGATCATGATGGCGATATCTGGATGTCGGTTGAAGATGCAGGTATCTACCATTACAGTTTCGAGGATGATCACCTTCAGTTTTACGCCATACCTCTCGTGCAAGACGGAATGAAAATGGTGAGTTTATGTCCCGACAACAATGGTGGAGTCTGGGTGTTTCCCTATTCCTCACCATTCCTTCACATCAATAAACAGACGAAGAAAATAAGCCAGTTTAATCTGGAAGATAATGAATCGCTTTTGCATCATACGGGTGAGGTATCCGATGTGATGCTGGATCAGAATATTTTGCTTGTCGGCACCTCTCAAAAGGGATTGATCGCGATCAATACCATCAATAAAACACACCATGTAGTTCTGGATAAGGATGCGCGCGGTGAACCTCTATTTGTGCGTAGCGTGGAACGTATCGATCCAAACACCCTATGGATTGGCACTGAGTCCGGTATTTATATTTATCATTCCGATACTGAAGAAGTAACAAATCTGAGGCATGATAATAACATTCCCCATTCACTTTCCGATAATGCCATATATTCTATTTACAAGGATCGTGAGGGTGGCATATGGGTCGGTTCTTATTTTGGCGGAGTGGATTATTACCCCAATCAACAGAGTAACTTCGACCTGTTCTACCCTTTAGTCGATAGTAGTGGCTTACATGGCAACCGTGTCAGGGAGTTTTGTCATGCACCAGACGGAAACATATGGATAGGCACAGAAGATGGTGGTCTGCATCTCTTCGATCCCGAAACAGAAACCTTCCTACCTCTCCCTCAGCCATTAAACACCCTGTATACCAATATACATGCTTTGTATAACGACGGTGACTATCTCTGGATAGGCGTATTTTCAAAAGGGCTTCACCGCTATCATCTTAAAACCGGTGAACTGGTAACCTACACCCATTCCGATGATCCCTTTTCCATCAGTCAGGATAGTCCGTTTGCACTCTGTAAAGACAGACAAGGCTTCTTATGGGTGGGCACCTTATCGGGTGTCGATATCTATGATGAAAAAAATGACCGGTTCAAACGTCTCGATATCTTAAAGGGGATGTCCATCATGGATATCTTCGAAGACAGCCAGGGTTTTATCTGGATATCCACATTTCTGGACGGTCTTTACCGATTTAATCCGGCGACAAAAGAATGGAAGAACTTTGTTTATGACACATCTGATCCCGGAAGCCTCCCTTATAATAAAACGACCTCCGTATATGAAGACAGTAAAGAGAGGTTGTGGGTAACTACCCAGGGCGGGGGGTTTAGTCTTTTCAACCGAGAGAACGAGACTTTTTCAACGGTGAACAGTAACAAGGGACTGCCCAACGACGTCGTTTATCAGATTGTGGATGATTATGAGGGAGTACTTTGGTTATCCACCAACTCGGGACTTGTGAGATACGATCCGGAGAGAAGAACATTCAAGAATTATACAGTTCATAATGGGTTAAAAACAAACCAATTCAACTACAGTTCTAGTTTTAAGACCCGGGACGGAGAGATCTATTTTGGATCGTTGGATGGATTTGTCCGCTTTGATCCCTTAGGTTTTAAAGACAACAAGTTCAAAGCTCCCACGGTATTTACCGATCTTTACGTCAATAATAGAAGAATAAATCCTTCCGATGACAAATCACCTCTTAAAGAGAGCATGCTCTATACCGATGCAGTGAGTCTTCCGCATCATCAGAATTCGTTGACGATTCTCTTTTCCCGGTTCAATTATGGAGGTGCCGATACCGATCAGATTTATTATATGCTACAGGGATTTGATAAAACCTGGATCATGGCCGATAAAAATCAGACAATCAACTACTCTAATTTAAAACCCGGTGATTATACACTTGTGCTGGGTATAGCCGGTGAAGATCGGACCGAATCTATTCAGAATATGAATAGATTCTCCATTCGTATCAGACCTCCTTTCTGGTTAAACAGGCTGGCCTTTTTGATTTACTTTTTGCTCTTTGTGACAGGCCTTTCTCTCCTGACGCGTTACCTGACAGTTCGCAACAGGCTCCGTCAAAAAATAAAGATGAGGGATTTCGAACAGCTGAAAGAGAGGGAACTGTACCGCTCTAAAATCAACTTCTTCACCAATGTCGCTCATGAGATTCGCACACCGCTGACGCTGATCAAGGCTCCTCTCGATCATGTGTTGATGAGCGAGAAGGTCTCTGAAAGTGTCAAGGAAAATCTGTTGGTCATGAGCAAGAATACAGGCCGATTGCTTAATCTTACCAATCAGTTGCTTGACTTCCGTAAAACAGAATCGGAGGCATACCTTTTGAATCTCCAGACACAAAACGTGAGCGAACTGATCAGAGAGACCTTGCTTCGTTTTATGCCTCTTGCGAAACAAAAAAATGTGACGATTGAAACTGTTCTTCCGGAACAAGATATGTTTGTGCAACTCGATAAGGAGGCTTTTATCAAGATCATCAGCAATGTACTGAACAACGCCATCAAATACTGTAATCATTTTGTCAGACTGGAGGCAGCCATCAATGAGACAGAAGTGAGAGAATTTCATTTACTGACAGAAAACGACGGTGATCTGATTCCCACAGCATTTGAGGATGAAATCTTTAAACCGTTTGTACAGATTGATACAGGCAAGGATAGAAACGTTACCGGAACAGGTATTGGGTTGGCCCTTGCAAGCTCCCTGGCCGAACTTCATGGTGGCTCACTGAAACTTGAGAACGATGACAATTATAACCGGTTCTTGCTGAAGCTTCCTGTAGGGAACCTGGAGATGCAAGAGAGCACCGGGCATGAACAGGAACAGAAGGAGATCAACATAGAGAAGGGAGCAGATAATCTGAAAAAGCAGGCCACCATACTATTGGTGGACGATGATGTGGAACTGCTTGAATTTGAAGCCCGGTTTCTCTCGGCCCATTATCATATTCTTGTGGCAGAAAATGGTGTGCAGGCGTTGGAACAACTGAAGAAGGCGAGTGTAAGCCTGATTGTGACCGACGTGATGATGCCTGAGATGGATGGCTTCGAGTTGACCCGGGAGGTGAAGTCCGAACTTGAGTTTAGTCACATCCCTGTTATTTTGTTGACAGCCAAGGTGATGGCGCAGTCCAAAGTGCAGGGGTACGAACTGGGAGCAGATGCCTATTTGGAAAAACCCTTTTCCGTGGAAGTGCTGCTGGCCCGAATCGAGAATCTACTCCATGGAAGGGAGAAGCTGCGTGAAACATTTTTGAAGAACCCATTTATTGGAGCGGCCACCGTCGCCTTGAACAAATCGGATGAGGCTTTCATCAAAAAGTTAAACGAAGTAATACAGGAAAACTTATCCGATTCCGAATTCAACGTGGAAGATATGGCTGAACGTTTTAATATGAGCAGAGCCAGTTTTTACCGCAAAGTGAAAGGTGTACTTGATTTAACCCCCAATGAATATATCAGGGTGGAAAGACTCAAGAAAGCCGCTCAGCTTTTGAAACAGGATGATTATAAGATTAACGAGATCTGTTACATGGTCGGTTTCAACTCCCCTTCCTATTTTGCCAAATGTTTTCAACAACAGTTTGGTATTCTTCCGAAAGACTTTCAGGAACAAAAGTGACTTTGAGAAGAAATTGCTAGTTTTTGACGAATTATTGGCTTTCACAAGGGGAGAGAAGTACTATTTTCGTAGTGTGAATGGTTTTATATCCTAAAATAAATTATATGAGAACAACTGTTACATTTTTTCTATCCTTTTTTTCCCTTTTCTCCCTCTCTGCCCAGTGGCAGCCGGCGGGTGACAAAATCAAAACCAAATGGGCTTCTGAAATCGAAGTGAACAATCCTCTGCCCGAATATCCGCGGCCGATCATGGAACGTGCCGAATGGCAAAATCTCAATGGATTGTGGGATTATGCCATCCAGCCTGTGGGTAAGCAGAAACCTTCGGCTTTCGACGGTGAGATCCTGGTTCCTTTTGCTCTGGAGTCCAGTCTTTCGGGTGTGCAGAAAAGGTTGGGCCGCGACAACGAACTGTGGTACCAGCGTTCCTTCACCATCCCTTCCAAGTGGAAGAACGACCGTGTCCTTCTTCACTTCGGGGCGGTGGACTGGAAAGCGGATGTCTGGGTGAACAACGTCAAAGTGGGTCAACATACGGGTGGTTACACTCCTTTCTCTTTTGACATCACCGCTGCACTGATCAAAGGGGAGAACACCCTGGTTGTGAAGGTGTGGGATTCCACCGATCAGGGTTATCAACCCCGTGGCAAGCAGGTAAACCGTCCAGAGGGGATCTGGTATACCCCTGTATCCGGTATCTGGCAGACTGTGTGGCTGGAACCGGTGCCGGAAAAGCACATCGAAAACATCCGTGTCACTCCCGATATTGACAAACGGACACTGACCGTTGAGGCACTGACTGGCAACCGCTCTTCTTCCGACAGAGTAGAAGTGAAGGTGAAAGAGGGCTCGAAAGTAGTGGCTACTGCACAGTCGATCAACAACCAACCGGTTGAGGTCTCCATGCCTGAGAACATGAAACTATGGTCTCCGGACAGCCCGCATCTCTACGACCTGGAGATCACCCTGTGGAACGGAACAAAACAGCTGGACAGGGTGAGCAGCTATGCCGCCATGCGCAAATACTCCACCAATCGTGATGAAAAGGGGATCGTTCGCTTTCAGCTTAACAACAAGGATATATTCCACTTCGGACCTCTCGATCAGGGATGGTGGCCCGACGGACTTTACACTGCTCCTACAGATGAAGCGCTGGAGTATGATGTGATCAAGACCAAGGAGCTGGGATACAATATGATCCGTAAACATGTGAAGGTGGAACCGGCACGCTGGTATACCCATTGCGATCGTCATGGCATCATCGTTTGGCAGGATATGCCCAACGGTGACAGGGGACCGGAATGGCAGATGCACCGCTATTTCGATGGTGTGGAAAGAAAGCGTTCAGCCGAGTCGGAAGCCAACTTCCGCAAGGAGTGGAAAGAGATCATGGACTATCTCTACTCCTATCCCTCGGTAGGGGTATGGGTTCCCTTCAACGAAGCGTGGGGCCAGTTCAAAACGGTGGAGATTGTGGAGTGGACCAAACAGTACGACCCTTCCCGCCTGGTGAACCCGGCCAGCGGTGGTAATCATTTCCAGACCGGCGATATGCTCGACTTGCATAACTACCCACATCCGGCGATGTATCTCTATGACGCACAGCGTGCCACAGTGCTGGGTGAGTATGGCGGTATTGGCTGGGCCCACAAGGATCACCTCTGGGAACCCAACCGCAACTGGGGTTACGTGCAGTTCAACAGTTCGAAAGAGGTGACCGATGAGTATGTGAAGTATGCCGAGCAGCTCATGCAGCTGATACATGCCGGTCTCTCCGCCGCTGTCTATACACAGACCACCGACGTTGAAGTGGAGGTAAACGGATTGATGACCTACGACCGTAAGCTGGTGAAGGTGGATGCCGATAGGGTAAGGAAGGTGAACCGGGAGATATGCAATATCCTGAACGACT
>DURL01000103.1 GCA_012837345.1 Bacteroidales bacterium | reverse complement strand
GGTGATTATATTGGCACCGGCACGATGGCTGCCAGGTTTTTTATCAAGAGACGATTCAGAAATTTTGCCTTCTATGATATGATTTTCCCGCTGTTCCTCTTTCTGGCGGGTGTCTCCATGCCTTATTCATTCTCAAAGAGATTGCAAAGCGGCTCATCCAGAAAAAGCATCTATCTCCATGCCCTGAAGCGCATGCTTCTGCTCGTTGTGCTGGGGATGTTATACAATGGCGTCTTCACTTCCGAGATTGATCATATGCGTTTTGCCAGCGTCCTGGGACGTATTGGTGTGGCGTGGTTCATTGCCGCAATGATCTACCTGAACAGCTCACTACGAGGACAGGTCATCTGGCTCTTTTCCCTGCTGATAGGGTATTGTTTGTTGATGTTGCATGTACCCGTACCGGGACATGGAGCCGGGGTCCTGACCCCTGAAGGGAACCTCTCCGGCTTTTTGGACAGGTTGCTGTTACCCGGACGCCTCTACATGGACAATATCCTGGAAGCCGAGGGCATTCTGAGCACCATCCCCGCTGTCGGAACTGCATTAATGGGTGTTTTGGCCGGTCGTTTCCTGAAATAAGAAAAGCAGCAAATCAAACCGATCAGGAAAAGCTTCTGGTTAATGGCTGCCGGAGGTGTTTCAATTGTGGGGGGACTTCTCTGGGGAATCTTCTTCCCAATCAACAAGATTCTGTGGACTAGCTCATTTGTCTTATACGCCGGGGGCATCAGCTTGATTTTACTGGGACTCTTTTACCTGATCATCGACGTATTGGGATACAAAAAATGGAGTTTCTTTTTTGTCGTGATTGGATTAAACTCCATCACGATCTATCTGGTACAACATAAGATCATTGATTTTCACAAAGTGAGAGAGCTTCTGTTTGGTGCCATCATTGCTATAACCCCTGAGGTGATCCAGCCAATCGTCAGTGCACTCTTTTATCTGTTGTGTGTCTGGGGCTTTCTTTATTTCCTCTACAAAAAAAAGATTTTCCTGAAAGTGTGAAAAAGAATGAAAAGTAGGGCCGTCTGAGGTACAACCATCAGACGGCCTTTTTGTTGTTTTCACTTCGAAAGATATCTTTTCATAAGTACAACACACATTCTGGGAGGGTACAGGGCTTATGCCCCTCCGTATCCTCTCCGTATCCTCTCCGTATCCCCTCCGTATGAAGTCGGAGGGGCACACACCCAGGTCAAGCGAAGCCCCCCCGAAGGGGTGGTTATAGGGGCAGATAACCTACCGGTCAATAGCCTATCTGTTTCTCTTGAGCAGGTCGGGGATCTGGCTCGGCTCTTTGGCCACCGGTACTCCTACCGCCTCGAAGGCGGCGATCTTCTCGGCAGCGGTGCCCGATCCGCTGGAGATGATGGCACCCGCATGGCCCATCTGCTTGCCCGGGGGAGCCTGCTGCCCGGCGATGAAGACCGCCACAGGCTTGGTCACATGATCGCGGATGTACTCTGCCGCACGCTCTTCCGCGTCGCCGCCGATCTCGCCAATCAGCGCGATGGAGTCAGTCTCCGGGTCGTTCTCGAACATCTCGAGCAGCTCGCGGTAGTAGAGTCCCACCACCGGGTCACCCCCCACGCCCACGGCGGTCGATTGTCCCATTCCTTTTGCCGTGAGGTTGTAAACCACCTCGTAGGTGAGGGTGCCACTGCGGCTGATCACGCCTGTGCTCCCCTCACTGAAGATCATGGTGGGCATGATCCCCACCAGGCTCTTTCCCGGTGAGATGAGCCCCGGGCAGTTGGGGCCGATCAGGTTGGCCCCCTTGCGGCGGATGTAACTGTAGGCCTCCACCACGTCGAGCGTGGGTACCCCTTCGGTGATGCAGACAATCAGTTTGATGCCGGCGTCGGCAGCCTCCATCATCGCATCCTTGGCGAAAGGTGCCGGCACGAAGATCACTGAGGTGTCGGCAGCCGTTTCCTTCACTGCATCCCGCACCGTGTTGAATACCGGGATGCCGTCGGCCTGTTCACCTCCTTTGCCGGGTGAGGTGCCCCCCACCACGTTGGTTCCGTATCCTTTCATCTTGGAGGCATGAAACCCCCCGTCGCGACCGGTGATCCCCTGTACGATCAGCCGGCTCTGCTTGTTTATCAGTATGCTCATAATCTCTGATTTGTTCGGTCTGGTTGTTATTTCGATAATTTCACCGCCATCTGAGTGGCATCACCCATGGTCTCGGCCACGTGGAAGTGGGTGCCCTGCAGCAGGGCACGTCCCTCCTTCTCGTTGGTGCCGGTGAGACGTATCACGATGGGTACCTCGGTCCTGATCTGACGGAATGCCTCCAGCAGGCCCTGTGCCACATCGTCGCAGCGGGTGATGCCGCCAAAGATGTTGATCAGTACCACCTTCACGTTCTTGTCGCCCAGCAGCAGCTTCATCGCCTCAATCACCTTGGTGGGGTTGGAGCTGCCGCCGATGTCGAGGAAGTTGGCGGGGTTGCCGCCGTAGAGCTTGATCATGTCCATGGTGGCCATCGCCAGTCCCGCACCGTTCACCATGCAGCCGATGTCGCCGCCCAGGTGCACGTAGCTGAACCCCTTGCTCTTGGCGCTCTGTTCCTTCTTCTCCTCCTCGCTAGGCTCGTTCAGCGCTGCCGTCTTCGGGTGGCGGTAGAGGGCATTGTCATCGAAAGTCATCTTGGCATCGATCGCCATGATCTCCCCCTCCCGGGTGAGCACCAGCGGGTTGATCTCCGCCAGGGAGGCATCGTTGGCCACGAACAGCTTGTAGAGCTTCTGGAACACCGGTGCCGCCTTGCGCACCAGCGCGATGTCGTCAAACAGCGTGAAGGCTGCCTCCCGTGCCAGGTAATCAGGCACTCCGATGGAGGGGTCGATCACGAACTTGTGGATCTTCTCGGGTGTGGTGCGTGCCACCTCCTCGATGTCCATCCCGCCCTCGCGGCTCAGCATCAGGATGGCCGCCTTGCTGCTGCGGTCGATGACGTAGCTGACGTAATACTCCTTGTCGATGTGTACTGCCTGGCCCACCAGGATGCGATCGACGGTAAATCCTTTGATGTCCATGCCCAGTATGTCGGCCGCATGCTTGCGCAGTTCCGCTTCTCCGTCTGCCAGCTTCACACCGCCAGCCTTTCCCCGGCCACCGGTATGTACCTGTGCCTTCACGATCACCTTCTGTGCATCGAGTTGCTCATAGGCCTTCACGGCATCCTCCACCGAGCGGCAGACGATGCTCTTGTCCACGGGAAGCCCATAGGCGGCAAACATCTCTTTTGCCTGATATTCATGTACCTTCATATCCTGTAAATTAGTTGTGTGATTTTTCTATTTCGCATATTATTAGATAGATACCTCTTGTTGGGGGTATGCTTGTTCAGTGTGCTGATATTTTGATTAAGAAACCGCAATAAAGCTATGATTTTTTTCTGATACCATACAACATTCGCGGCAGTTTTGTGGAGAATTGCTACCTTCTCCTGATGCCGGTCAGTGTGCATAGGAGTGAAACATTCAAGAAGGTTAAAATGTTTAACAAATCGGGCAGAAAAAACCCGCTACATCAGAATGATGTACGGGTTCAGATTCATTCATACCCGATTGGGGCAAATATCCGGTTAAAACCTGGGAAGTAAGACCATCCCGTCTGCAAATCACACAGAGTGATCCGCGAGCTGCGGTGAGTGGCTTTTGACCGTAACGATGGCAATCAATGGCTGATGGTGACAGATATGCCGGCGTACCAGAGCGCACCGTAAACCGGAGCATAGAGGAAGGCAGCATCATCGAGATGCTTCTCATCCTGCAGGTAACTGAAGATGTTCTTACCGCCACCGTAGAGGCGTACCATGCCGATTCTTTTTGAGATGCTGGCGTTGAAGGTCATGTAGGGATCGGTTGTTTTGATCTTTGTGCCGGCAGCATCTTCGCTGATGTAGTCGATCTGCATGCTGCCCTGGTAGAGCCCGTAGAGTGTGAAGGTCCAGTCGTGTGGCGTATATTCCGCCTTCATGCTGCCTGTGGTGGAGGGGAAACGAGGGATGCGGTCACTCACGCGCTCATAGGGGGTTCCCTTCCAGTCCTCACGCACATTCTTGTAGTGCCCGCTGTTGATGCCGAAGTCGGCGCCCAGGTTGAGATATCTGACCGGTGTCACCTGTAGGCTCATCTCGAGGCCCTGTACCACCGCATCGTCGATGTTGCGCCACTGGTAGGTGTATCCCAGGTTCTTCACCTGCTCGTCGGCGTCGGTGAAGTCGATCTTGTTCTGCAGGTAGGTGTGGAACAGGTTGGCACTCACCTGGAAGCCATGTCCGTAATAGTCCGCCGAGAGGTTGATGCTACGCGAGGTCTCCGCCTCCAGCTCCGACGATTTCCATACACGGGGTGAGCCGCTGCAGAGGTGCAGGTCCTCCGAGAAGCCGTAGGGAGCACGGAAGCCGGTGCCCGCATTGGCACGCAGGGTGAGATGCTCACCGGCGAGGTACTTCACCGCCAGTCGCGGGTTGATACTGATCCTGCTGAAGGATGTCTCGGGAAAATCGCTGTCGAACACCTGTCGGTCCGAGGCATACTCCTCACCCGAGCTGTGACGGTCGATGCGCAGTCCCGGCACCACCGTCAACATCTCCGTTACCTGCCACTCATCCTGCAGGAACGCACCCATCTCGTGTGCATGCTTGCGGGCCGTAGAGCGATAGGACTCACCATACCAGTCGCTGCCCTCATCCACCACCAGATACATGCCCGATTCGTTCAATCGTGTCACGTAGTGCTGCAGCCCGAATAGCAGGCTGTGACTGCCTAGCTGCCGGCCCAGGGTGAGGGTGTTGATCAGTGAGTGCTCCTCTGCCAGGTAAGGACGCAGCACCTGCACGTCGGGCGACATCCCGTCGTGTGTCTCCAGGTAATCACCCAGGAAGGAGTCGTTGGTGGCGTTACGGTTGTGGTTGATAAAGGAGTTGTTGAAGTTGATCTCCCCACCGCTCTCCAACTCGAGTCTGTAGTTGGCTTCTGCCTCGTAGCGGTCGGTAGAGATGTTTTCCGTACCCTCGGTAAAGGGGTTTTTGTAGAGGTCGCCGGTGATCACCCCGCCCTCTCTCTTCTCGTTGATTGCCTTGCCACGCAGTACCAGCCGGTCGTTGCCGAAGAGAGGATCATCAATATATAGCGATGCACCTACGTTGTGCAGCTTCGAGGCCACACGGTCGGAGATGCCGTCTTTACCGTTCACCTCTTCCCTGCTCATCCCCTCGCCGGTGGCGTCGATCACACCATGATCGATCTTCTGGGCGTAGAGGCTAAGCCCGATGTTGCCTTTCGCATTACGCATGGAGGCGTTCAGGTTGAAGACATTGGTCTGGTGGCTGCCAAACTGTATGTCGGCGCTCACCATCGGCACAGGCGAGGGCTCGCGGGTGATGATGTTGATGGCTCCGGCGATGGCGCTGCTGCCGTAGAGCGCGGAGCCGGCACCTTTCACCACCTCGATACGGTCTACATCACCGGTGCCGATCTGTTCCAGCCCATAGACGCTGGCCAGTCCCGAGTAGACCGGCTGCCCGTTGATCAGCACCTGCGTGTGTTCCGAGCCCAGGCCCTGCATCCGCACCATGGTGAAGTTACAGGCCTGGCACTGGTTCTCAACCCGTATGCCGGGTACTCCTTCCAGCGCTTCGAAGACGTTCCAGGCGTTTTTGTTCTTCAAGGCCTGCGAGGTGACCACCTCCGTACGCACCGGCACGCTCTTCACGTAGTGCTGTGTGCGGGTGCCGGTCACCACCACCTGCTCCAGGTTGAAGAGATCCTCCTCCAGTTCGAAGTAGAGCTCCCTGCCTTTGCCTTGCTCCATCACCACCTCTATCTCCTCCGATTTGTAGCCCACGAACTGTGCCACGATGGTCTGCTTTCCCTCAGGCAGGTGGGCCAGCTTGAAATGACCTGTCTCATCGGCAACAGTACCCATGGTGGTACCTTTCACGAAGATTGTGGCGTAGGGGATATGGTTATTCGTTCCTCTCACCTTCACATCGCCAAACAGCATGGCGTCACTAGGGTCTGCCTGTGCGAAGAGTGATATATGCAATAGAATAGCCATCAGCAAGAATAGATTCCGCTTTATTGTAGTCTGTTTCATTGTTGGTCTGATACATTTCTTTTTGAATGCAGCAAAGATACGAAGAGAATCGCAGCATCACAATGACTTGTTATGGGTATTTTAACAGTCGTGAGATGGTCATTATAAGGGATTGAATCAGTATGATTCGCAGTGATCCGAAAGAGAAGGTGCACTGGATGTCCGGGGTAGCGATGTGATGCAATAGGTAGTCGTTATATCTCCATATCCTCCAGATGGATGATTTTCTTCGAGATGGCGTAGATGGTGAGACCGGACTGACTACGGATCCCGGTTTTTTGGGTGATGTTCTTACGGTGGCGCACCACCGTGTGTACGCTGATGTGCAAATGATCGGCAATCTCCTTGTTGAGCATGCCGTTCACCAGGCAGGTGAGCACCTCTATCTCACGCGGCGAGAGGTGGTTGTTCTCCTCTTTCTCTTCTTCCGGGTGTTGACTCTTCTCCTGCAGCCGGGTAAGTGAATGGATGATATGCTCGGGTGTGTCATAGAGGGTGAAGGAGATATCGGTCAGTATCGATTGGCGGTGAATGATGCCGAAGTCGATACCGGCGATGGCAAGGGTGGGATAGCTCTTGCGCAGCTTTTTCACCTCCTTCTCCAGGTTGACGAACTGCATCGGGTTTGCAATCAGGATCTCCACGGGAGTATGCTCCATCATCTCCGTTAACTCCTCCAACCGCTCCACGCGGCTCACCCGGCAGTCGAGCGAGGAGTGGCAGATGATGGTCTGCAACCCCTCGAAGATGATCCTGGAAGGCTCCATGATGGCGATATGAAGGCGCGGACTATACATTTACCTCCTTCTCTATCCGTTGTCCCGAAGGTATCAGGATCTTCTCTTCAATCAGCGAGTGGATGTAGAGATCGAACTCCAGCTCATACAAGGCGAAAAGGAGCTTACGGCGCAGTTCCAGGTCTCCCTCAATGTCCACGTACATCAACAGCAGGTTTTTCAGATCCTGCAGCTTCAGTTCGATATCGGTGTGGTGATCGCCGTACACCTTCGAGGAGTAACGCTTTCCCAGCCTGTCGTTTTCTCCTCCCTCCAGCAGGCTGATGAAGTACGGGAAAGCGGTGCTGTCCTCATAATCCAGGTGTTCCAGTACCTCGTCGAAGTACTCTTTGAAGAACTTCTCCAGCAGCTTCATTTCTCTGACAGGGTGGTTTTCCTGTAGCTGTCGTATATAGCTGCTGATCTGTGGATATTTCTCTCTGCGGTAGAAGTCGTGACTGCTCTTGAGAAAGTCGATCACCAGAAGCAGGTCACCACGTGTGAAGGGCTGTGGCCCTCTGATGTCGAAGCCATTATAGAGGTTGGCAATGCTGACAAAGAGATTCTCGCTGATACCCTGCCGTATGCAGAGCTGCCACACCGTCAGGTCGTTCACCCGGAAATCGATGTTGAAATGCTGCAGCATCAGCAACAGGTGAGGGTTGGCATCGATCAGTTCCGCCATCTTAGTGGCAGGTCTCACCTTTGTCTTCGGAGTATGAAACATAGTAGATTGTTCGTTTGGGCACAAAAATAATCAAAATTCTTCTAATTTAGAACAGTTCTATATAAATAGTACGGTGCACCGTCCTATTTTCACGGGCCATGATGTAAATATCGTTCTTTTTTCGTATCATTGCACCTTATAAAATGAGTGTCACGATGGATCCATTTCAACAACTGCTGTTACGCCGTCGCAGCACCCGCCGGTACACCGGTGAGCTGCTGACACCCGACCAGACGCGCGCCCTGCTGGAGTCGGCACTGCTTTCACCCACCTCTAAGAACAGTCGCTCCTGGGAATTTATCGCCGTCGAGGAGAAAAAGATGCTTGAGGCGTTGTCGCGCTGCAAGCCCAACAGCGGCGGCCTCCTCGCCGGAGCTGCACTGGCGGTGGTGGTGCTGGGCAACCCCCTTGATAGCGATGCCTGGATAGAGGATGCCTCCATCGCGGCCATCAATATGCAGCTGCAGGCTGAGTCGCTGGGACTGGGCAGCTGCTGGGTGCAGGTGCGCAACCGCTCCTATTCCGACAGTATGTCGGCGGGTGAGTACATCAACGATCTGCTGGGTATCCCCATGCCACTGGAGGTGCTCTGCGTGGTTGCCTTCGGTGTGAAAGAGAAAGAACGGCCCTCTGCCGCCCTGGAGCTGTTGCCCTGGGAGAAGGTGCATGTAGGGCGATACAGTACAAATGAAGAATAAGAAATCACGATGATAGATCTCACCCAGATACCCTCTCCCTGTTACGTGATGGAGGAGTCGCTGCTACGGCGTAACCTGGCGCTGATACGCTCGGTGCAGGATCGCACCGGCGTAAGCATCATACTGGCTTTCAAGGCGTTTGCCCTCTGGAAATCCTTCCCCATCATCCGCGAGTATATTGCCCACTCCACCGCCAGTTCAGTAGCGGAGGCACAGCTCGCCTACGAGGAGATGGGGAGCCTGGCACACACCTACGCCCCCTCCTACACCGATGAGGAGTTTCCCACGTTCCTGCGTTATAGCAGCCACATCACCTTCAACTCACTCTCCCAGTTCGAGCGGTTTCACCCTCAGGTGAAAGCCTCCGGCAGGGATATCCGTTGTGGTGTGCGCATCAACCCCGGCTTCTCGGTGGTGGAGACCGACCTCTACAACCCGAGTGCGCCCGGATCGCGTCTGGGAGTCACGGCCGACAGGATTGGGCTCCATCTTCCCGAGGGAATCAGCGGCCTTCACCTGCACAACCTCTGCGAGAACAACTCCTACGACCTGGAAAGGACGCTCGAGGTGGTAGAGATGAAGTTCGGCCATCTCTTCAGTCAGATTGAGTGGCTCAACCTGGGAGGTGGACACCTGATGACCCACAGGGATTATGACATCGATCACCTGGTTAACCTGCTCAAGGGACTCAAAGAGCGCTATCCCCACCTGGAGATCATCATGGAGCCGGGCAGTGCTTTTGCCTGGGAGACCGGTGTGTTGGTGGCTACCGTTACCGACATCGTGGAAAATCAGGGGGTGGAGACCGCCATGCTTAACGTCTCCTTTGCCTGTCACATGCCCGACTGCCTGGAGATGCCCTACAAACCCCGCATCAGGGGTGCCTATCAGGAGCCGGTGGCGGGTAAGCCTACCTACCGTATGGGGGGGAACAGCTGTCTGAGTGGCGATTTCATGGGCGACTGGTCGTTCGATAATCCTTTGCATGTGGGTGATCCCATTGTTTTTGAGGATATGATCCACTATACCATCGTGAAAAGTACCCTTTTCAACGGTGTCACACACCCCTCCATCGGGTTGTGGAGTGCTGAGGACACCTTTGTGCTTTATCGCCGTTTCACTTACGAGGATTACAAGAGCCGGATGAGCTGAACAGATTTTTTTCGTTAATTTTAAACAATTCATTGTATCCTGCTGTTTATTGAAGTAAACCGACCCCTTAATGGTCGGCGGAATTATTCACATTTAAAACAAGTGCTTATGAGTTGGTTAGGATGGATTATTATTGGAGCAATTGCCGGATGGCTTGCTGGTAAACTGATGAGAGGTGGCGGTTTCGGATTGCTGGTGAATATCCTGGTGGGTATCGCCGGTTCGGTTATTGGCGGTTGGGTCTTTGGCCTTCTGGGTATCAGCGCCGGCAGCGGCGTGATCCCCAGCTTTGTCACCGCTTTGATAGGCGCCGTGCTGTTGCTGTGGATCATCTCCCTATTTAAGAAATCAAGTTAGAGCGTACTCTTAACGAAAAGAATGAAAAGATCGGTGTGCCTGCAAAGGTGCATCGGTTTTTTTTTGTTATTTTTGCCGGATAGTGCCCACTTTGTTTCTTTTCCAGTATCGAGGTGTCACTGGTCAATTGATAACGGATAATCCTCAAGGTAACAAAACTTGGATATCACATATGCAGAAAAAGGAAATTGCCATATTCTCCGGATCGTTTAACCCTATTCACGCGGGCCATCTGATGCTTGCTTCCTACATCTGCTCCTTTACCTGCATTGACGAGGTATGGTTGGTGGTCTCCCCTCACAATCCGTTGAAGGAGGCAGATGACCTCCTTGATGACGATCATCGCCTGGAGATGGTGCGCTCCGCCCTGCTACCTTTTGATAACCTGAAAGCGTCGGATGTGGAGTTTCGTCTGCCACGGCCCTCTTACACCATTGATACCCTGGACCACCTCGTCTCTCATCATCCCGATAAGCACTTCACGCTTGTCATCGGTGCTGACAACTGGAACCAGCTCCCACTCTGGAAAGAGTATGAGCGTCTCTTGCATTCCTACCCGATGCTGATCTATCCCCGCGCGGGAGAAGAAGTAGTGATCCCGGAAGGGTTGAGCGAAGGGATACGATTGGTGGATGCCCCTATGATTGAGATCTCCTCCACCTTCATCCGTCGGAGCATTCGCGAGGGCAGGGATATGCGTGCCTTTGTGCCGGAGAGGGCCTACGAACAGATCCTGCTAAATGGCTGGTACCGGTGAGCAGGCTGTAGCTGCTTTACTACAACGATTCAGAGATCACTGCCGTAACACATCCCGTCGAGGATGATCGGCAGGATTGAGATATCAACCCCGGCCTCCTGTAGTTCATCCTCATCTTCAGCCAACAGCTCACGGAAATTCTCAAAACTGCCGGCCAGCTCCTGCGACCGGCGGTAGAGATTCACCGTCTCGCCGCTGTTGTCCAGGCAGAGCTGTACGTGCCCCGCGTTGAGATAATCATGCGCATTGGGCTTCTGTTCAAGGATACGGGCGTAATAGCTTTGCGCTACATCGAACTTGCGCGAGAGAAAGGCACACCAGGCAATGGATCGCCAGGCACGGGTGTTGCTGCTGTTCAGCAGCTCCACTTTGAAGTAGTTGTTGAGTGCCGTCTCGTACTGTTTCAACTCCAGGTGGCAATGGCCGATCTGCAATTGTATGTTCAGATCATCGGGACGGAGTTGCTCCAGACGGCGGTAGTAGGTAAGTGCCGACTCGGGCTCTTTCAACACCCTGTAGCAGCTGGCAATGCGATGCAGCACCCAGCTGTTCTGTTCATCCAGTAGTTCCGCATGGAGGTAGGCATCCAGTGCTCCCCTGATATCAGCCAGCATTTGTCGGCAGTACCCTATTTTCTGCCACACCTCACTCTTGCCGATCCCCTCCTCGGCCAACATGCTGTACGCACTCAGCGCTTCACTGAAGTGGTTCTTCTCGAAGTAATAGAGCGCTATTTTCTCCAGGTTCACCTGCTGTTGCACCACCGGGGCGAAAGGATCCAAATTGTGATAATTGAGTGGCAGGGTGAAGATGTCACTGAACTCGTCGTGGCGCCGGAAGAGCTTGAAAAAACGGTAGAGATCGCGGATCGTGTGGTTTATCAATGTTTCCTCTTTGCGATAAGGGTTCATCACCTCTTCTTCCTCCAACATCTTCTGAATCTCATCCCCTTCGGCACCCAGCTGTGAGATCATCATCCGGCGGTACTGCTCGGGCATCATCATCATGCTGAAACAAAAGGAGTACTTGTCGGAGTTGCAGATCATGGATGTACGCATCATGGTGTCGACAAGTGACATGCTTTCGCTCTGGTCACTGAAGAGTGTGCCGAGGCTGCTGTGCTGGGGATCGAAGGGGAGGAACCAGTTACTCATCTCATGAAAGAAGGGGTAACTCTTCAGATTGGAGAAGGTAGAGTGAAACACGTCAGCACCTTCCATCTGGAGGTTGGAGAACTCCTGTAGCTTATCGCTCAGGCCGGCTTCATCCAACAGCTTCTGCCATTCGGGATTCTTCTCATCCAGTCCGCTCTCACCCATCCACTCATCAAGACGAATTTTTTTACCGATCATCGGGCTCAGCTTCATCATCTCCGGCAGGATCTCCTCGGTGAGCCGACGGGTGATGGTCTCTGTCTCATGTGCCTGAATGTAGCCGGTCACCGCTGCCATGAAACGGCGGCTGAACAGCTTGTCGTCGGCGAGGAGCTGTAACCTGCTTACCATTCCCGGGTAGAGGGACCACCGCTCACTGTAGAGCTGGATCAGGGGGATGATGCCCACGATGGCCCGTGTGGCCACCTGTTGATCAGCGTGCCTGCAGAGATCGAGGAGTAACTCTGTCTTTGGCGCGTCAAATTGCTGTAGCAGATTCATGGTCACGGCAGATACGAACATCTCTTTGGCCTGTACCGGTAGCCGATCGTCCTCCATAAAACGGCTGAAAGCACCGATCATATCGGCATTGGCACGTGGAGAGGCATAGACGCTGTAAAAAAGATTCTGAATGGATTTCTCGTAGGTTTTCCGGTTCTCGCGCAGCCGCTCCTCCTTTTCCGGACCCTCCTCAAGCAATCCAATGAAGGAGTAGGTGTCAGCCTCCCGTGCGATGATCTCTCTCAGTTCATCGATGGTGAGAGGTGTCTGCAGATGCATTATCCGCCTCTTTTCATAAAAGAGGGTGGCGCTGTCGCGGAGCAACAGCGCACCGGCTGCATCATCCGCAACCCTGTAAAGATCGCGGATCAGCTTCCTGTAGATGTTCTTTTGTTCAGGATCTTTCTTTCCTTCCAGCAGGTAATGAAGCATGTACCGATAATTGTTGTCCAACTCATCTATCTGCTGTAAGATAGCCCAGTTTTGCCGATCCGAGGTAAGTTCACGAACCCCCTCAATGGCTTTTTTAAGCTCCCTGTTTTCTATTTGAGTGCGGATGACCGCCAGTTTCTTTCTTGTTTCATTTGCATCCATGTTGTATGCTTTATGTCTGGTTCTCCTTGATGATCAGTAATGAAGGTAACTGTTCTTTCCAGGGCAGGGGCGTATTGATCAGCCTGCTCCATCCCTCCACGCCAATAATCATCAAGTCTTGTTCACGGATAAATGTCTCTTCAATTTTACGGTCGTTGTTCCAGAGATGCACCCTCCCATCGCTTTTCTTCACGATGAATTGGAAGAGTTTTTGCAGTTTCGGCTCTGTCTCTATGATGCCTATGGCATCCCACACCATGATCTTTGTATTTTCCTGATGCGAGAGATGATAGAGAAAGGTGAAGGCCAGCACATCTGATCGGCTTAAGACCGGCACAAAGATACGACTGACTTCCCGCATGCCATTGTCAACAAAAAGAGCTGTGGGTACCTTGTTCTGCCCCATCATCACCGTGATCTCCTGCAGCATTTGTGCCTGCTCCTGTGGAAACTGCGCCAGAATGGCCGGCATTGGATTGGCGGGATCGCGCCGGAGCTGACTGTAACGCTCCACCTCGACGAGGTTGAGTTCCTTGCTGCTGATCCCTCTCAACACCAGGTTGGCTCCCTGTTCATCAGCCATCTTCTCAATATATGCCGTATGATCTTCTTCATCACTGATAAAGGTGCGAAGAGTGAGCTTACCCTTTTCAGCTTTTGGCATGAAATCAGTGCCGATCTTGCTTTGAATAATGCTGATTTCATCCTGTGAAAGCTGCTCCTTATGCCGGTCTATGAAATAGAGCAAGGCGACCGACGACCGTTCAGTCCGTGCCATTGCAATCTGATAGGCCAATTGTGTAAGCATCTTCCCTGTTTCATATTCGGTGTAGCAGACCAACACGCTGGTTGGTTTTCGGAGTTCTGATTCCCCGTCGAAACGTTTCAGTAATAAATCTACAAAATCCATACCAAAAGGTGTTTATGGGTGGTTAATCATTCAATAATCTGCTGTCGAGCATCGAATCCTTGTAGCCCAGGAAGTAGAGGATCCCGTCGATACCAACGGTCGAAAGCGATTGTTCCACATTTTGCTTTACCTTGGGTTTCGCATGAAAAGCAATACCCAGGCCCGCAATACCCAGCATCGGGAGATCGTTTGCACCGTCACCCACCGCTACCGTCTGCCGCAGATCGATTTTCTCCACTTGTGCAATCAGCCGCAACAACTCCGCTTTGCGCTTGCCATCAACCACGTCACCTACATAATTGCCGGTAAGCTTGCCATCCTTCACCTCTAACTCGTTGGCGTACATATAGTCGAAACCATACTTCTCCTTCAGGTAGTTGCCGAAATAGTCGAAGCCACCCGACAGGATGGCAGTCTTGAATCCGACCTTCTGTAACACTTTCATCAGCCTGCCAAGACCTTCTGTGATGGGCAGTTGCTCGGCTATCTCCCTCATTACCGATACATCCAGCCCCCGGAGCAGCTTCACCCGCTGGCGGAAGCTCTCCTCAAAGTCGATCTCCCCCTGCATGGCCGACTCGGTGATCGCTTTCACTTTCTCACCCACCCCTGCCCTTATAGCCAGCTCATCGATCACCTCTGTCTGAATCAGTGTGGAGTCCATATCGAAACAGATCAGGCGTCGCATGCGACGGAACATGCTCTCCTCCTGAAAAGAGATGTCAAAATTGAGGTCTGACGATAACTCCAGGAACGATTGTTGCATCTTTTGACGGTCGTTGGGTGTGCCACGTACCGATAGCTCAACGCATGACTTGGGAGCACGCTGCTCCTCGTCGAGTGGTATTCGCCCCGTCAGCCGGACGATGTTGTCAATATTGAGATTCTGCTCGGCAATGATGTGCGACACCTGGGCGATCTGCTTCGCCGTGAGGATCCTGCCCAGCAGGGTGATGATGTAACGGTTCTTACCCTGTTGCCTCACCCAGTTGGAGTAACGCTCCGCGGTGATAGGGGTGAAACGCACGATGACATCCATCTCATATGCCTTGAAGAGCATATCTTTCATGATCTCACCCGAGTTGTTGTGCATCGATTTGAAAAGAATGCCCAGCGACAGGTTACGGTGGATGTCTGATTGCCCTATATCGAGAATAAAGGCACCATGTTTGGCCAGAATCTCGGTAAGGGCAGCTGTCAGACCGGGTTTGTCTTCTCCATTTATGTTCAGGAGAATGATTTCGGAATTTTGCATATATTTTTTATTTAGCTGTTAGCTGTTAGCTTTGAACATCGAACTATAAACTTACAAACTTACTAACCTACTAACATCATGATGTTTCAATGTCAAATGACCGGCAGGGATACCTGTGCATAGATATCCTCTATGTCATGCTTTCCCAGCTTGTTAAAATCCTCTTCCCGCACTGTGATGATCAATCCCGCCATGTCGAGTGCTCCGGGACTGATGAGTAACTGTTTGGCACCCGCTTCGTTGTATTGACGGGGACGGTGTGCCCTGCGAGGGAAGAGATGCAGATGATACCGGTTATCTTGTGTGAAGGCGATCAGGTTCAGCATCGGCTCCTCAGCATCAGGTTGCCGCCGCTGCAGGTAGTGATAGACGTCGCCAAACAGCTCTTCAGCCTCCTGCCGACTCTCGCTCTCTATCATCATGCAGCTCCGCAACTCATTGTCACCCTGTAACAGTTCCGGCATCTTCAATCCGGCCTGCAGGTGAAAATGATCAGGTGCCGAAGCGCCACAGGCGGGACCGTTGTAGAAGATCACATAGTCGGGAAGCTGCTCGGCAAGCATCAACATCTCGCCCGTTTTTCTGCCGAGGCGCTGTGGCACATGTGAGAGAAGTGGGATGGTAAGATGATTTCGCAGAATGGGAAAGGGATTGCAGAGAACAATATACTTATCAAGAAAAGGGATTCCCTTTTGGTGAGGTGGGCGATTCCCGGCACATAAAAAACAGGGACGCCGGCTGATCATCTCACTGTCGACACGGGCAGCTGCAGAGACTATCCTGGATGGGTTAAACTGTACACGTATCTTGAAATCATCACCCCACAGAAATGATCGTTCACGGACCTGTTCCAATCGGTTGATCGCTTCGTTCATCTGTGGCCACTCTTCCCTCTGTGTAGAAAACAGATCGTCAATTGCTTTTTGAAGATTCATTCAGTCTCTTTTTTGTGAAACAAAGATAAAGATAATTTCTTTTTCGGGACAAAGAAGGGAGATGAATTGATTACCGCAAAAAAAAACCCTTTACTCTTTGGTTCTCAACTTTTTTTGTACCTTTGTGAGTGATTTAGGTTATATATATTTTTATCCTTGTTGCTATGTTACGTAAATTTCTTCCTTTATTTTCTGTTTCCATATTTATTCTCATCTTTTCTTGTAACCAAAGAGGGAATCAATATAGACACTCTACCCTGAGTAATAAAGAGAATACGACTGTTGCACAGGTTGACAGTAATGAAGAACTCAGCACGTTTGAAGAGGATTTCATCCGTTTTATTGAGCGTTTTAGCAGGGATGAAAAATTCCAGTTGAAACGTATCAAATTTCCCATCCGCGTCGTCGTACCCGACACCGGTGACCAGGGAATGGCTCCTAAGGAAGAATCGATTGACAAATACAACTGGGAACAGCTGGACCTTACCTACGACAGTACCTACCTCACACGTCCCTACGATCAATATTATCAGGTGGTACGCTATAAGCCGGATACGGCAATAGTGGAGATACGCGGCATCAACAATGGTATCTACGCCGATTATTACTTTTCCAGAATTGACAACGAGTGGTACCTGGTGACTCTCTACGAGGCTTCTTTTTAAGCTCTATCGCCAATCTCGCTACTTCAGCATTTCGTCACCGAAGCTGAGAGGCAGCAGATCCTTGATGCTGTTTACCACGTAGACTCCCTTTTCACTGTACATCAAAACCCTCATGGGTGAGTGAAAGCGATTCTCTGTTTCGAGCAGCACCTGACGGCAGGCTCCGCAAGGGGTGATCACATCGCTGGTGAAAGCACCTTTGTGAAATGCGGCAACGGCGATCGCAACCACTTTCTCTTCCGGGAAAGAGGAGTTGGCATAGAAGACGGTTGTGCGCTCTGCGCATAGCCCGGAGGGATAGGCGGCATTCTCCTGATTGCTGCCACTCACAATCTCCCCATTCCCGAGTAACACAGCAGACCCTACGCTGAAGCCGGAGTAGGGAACATAGGCTCTCTCTGTAGCGCTTTTTGCAGCTTCAATTAACTTTTTTTCCGCTTCGGAGCATTCCTCTAACGGATAAACAGCTATCTTTGTGGATAAATTGATTTCTTTCATTTGAAAATGCAGATTTTGTATCGCAAATATAGGACTATTTTACCGTTCTTTCTCTTTCTTTCATTTTTATTTGTCCCGGCCATATTAACCGGACAGCAGAAGGTGAGTACTTATGTAGCCTATATCGACCGATACGGTGGTCTGGCTGTGGATCATATGGAGCAATATCGAATCCCGGCTTCTGTCACCCTTGCGCAGGGCATCCTTGAGTCAGGTGCCGGCATGAGTGAACTGGCACGTCGCTCAAACAACCACTTTGGCATTAAGTGCCACCGGGGTTGGAACGGTGCTGCTGTCTATGCTGCCGATGACTCACCCAACGACTGCTTCCGCAGTTATGAAAGTGTGGAAGAGTCCTATCGTGATCACTCTGAATTCCTGGTAGCGGGTGTGCGCTACCGAGTGCTCTTTGATCTCTCCATTACCGACTACAAGGGGTGGGCCAGGGGTTTGCAGAAATCGGGATATGCAACCGACAAGGCCTACGCCAATAAGTTGATCAAGCTGATAGAGGATTATGAACTCTATCGCTTTGATGACCCGAAGTACCGTAAGGGAGTGAGTAGCCGTGAACGGGAAGAACGTCGCCGCATCGAGGCCTCACGTGCCATCTGGGAGCATCAGCCTTATATCACACATGGACTGGTGTATGTGATCGCTGTCAGCGGTGATACCTATAGTGGTATCGCCCGCGAATTCGGCTTCGATGAGGAGGAGCTGCTCCGCTACAACGAGGTGCCAGCCGACTTTCCACTGAGCGAAGGAGACATCGTCTACTTCCAGAAGAAGAAGGCAAGGGCGGATAAGCCTTACCTGTTCCATACCGTACAGGTGGGTGAGTCGATGTACAGCATCTCGCAGAAATATGGTATCCGGTTGAGAAACCTTTACCGGATCAACAAGAAGAGCTACGAGTATGTTCCCGAAGAGGGGGATCTGCTCAAGCTCAGATAGGTTACTACGTTACTACGTTGGTAGGTTAGTAAGTTACTACGTTATTAAGTTGGTAGGTTGGTAAGTTACAACGTTATTAAGTTGGTAGGTTAGTAAGTTACAACGTTATTAAGTTGGTAGGTTAGTAAGTGAACAGGTTCAAAGTTCAAAGCTAAACGCTAAACGCTAAATTTTTTATACAACAATGCAATACAACACACAAAAAGAAAAACTCCTTCTGCCGGAATATGGCCGCAACATCCAGAACATGGTGGATCACTGCGTGGCCATCGATGATCCTAATGAGAGAAAACGATGTGCCTACGCTGTGATTGACATCATGGGCAGCATGTTTCCTCATCTGCGCGATGTGAATAACTTCAAGCATATCCTATGGGATCACCTGGCCATTATGTCAGACTTCAAACTGGACATTGAGTACCCCTATGAGGTGATCAAGAAGGAGGACCTCTACTCAGCCCCGGGACATCTCGATTATAGCCGTCCCACCATGCGTTATCGCCACTATGGCAAGATACTGGAACGGATGGTCCGGATCGCAGCCGACATGGAGGAAGGGGAAGCACGTGAACACCTGATACGGATGTTGCTCGGGCAGATGAAGCGTTCTTATTCCCAATGGAATAAAGAGGCGGACGATGAGAAGATCTTCTATGATCTGAGGGAACTGTCAGATGGCAAGATCAATATGAACAGCAGCCACTACGTGATCCCCGAAGTGAAGATGAATGCCAATAATCGGGACAAACTTAAGAATATCAAATATCAACGCAGGAAATAAAGCCATGATCGCTGCAAATGATCTTCTTCCCGTTGCCCATACCCAGAAACCATATGGTATCAGGGGTGAGCTGATGCTGCTTTTTAGCAGGAGAGAATATGCGAAGCTGGATGCAGATGATTATTTCCTTGAGATCGACGGCATCCCGGTACCCTTCCGCGTTGAAGAGATCACCTTCGTGACCGACACCACCGCACGAGTCAAGTTCGAGGATGTGGATGATGAGCAGACAGCCGCTCGTTATGCCCGTCTTGAGGTGCTGTTGCCACGTGGGTCTGTGCTCGCTGTCGGTGAGCAGGATGATGCCGACTGGCGCCTCTTCATAGGCTATACCATCACCAACCAGTACGGCACCATACTGGGGGTGATAGAGGATGTGGATGATGGCACCATCAACGTGCTGTTCATTGTCAGAGACGGTGACAACGAGCATCTGATCCCTGCCACCGACGATTTCATCGCTGCCGTCGATGAGAAGAACAGAATCCTCGAAATGTATATCCCTGAGGGTTTGATCGAGGAGTGAGCCTGCCCCGCACTCCAGCGTAACTGAAACAAAAGAGACATGCCCCTTCTCCAGCTCAACCAGGTCAGCATCGGTTATCACACACATGGAAAACCTCATATCGTACAATCGGACCTCACCCTCACTGCCCGTGAAGGTGAGCTGATCGCCCTGATAGGAAAGAACGGCTGCGGTAAGTCCACCTTGTTGCGCTCCATCGCGTCACTGCAACCCATCTGGGAGGGTGTCATCCTGCTCAACGGGGTGGATATCCATAGCCTTTCACCCAGGAAGAGGGCCCGATACCTGTCGGTGGTGCTCACCGGACAACAATCGGTTGCCTCCTTCACTGTACGGGAACTGATCTCCATTGGCAGGGACCCCTACACCGGATGGCTGGGAAGCCTCACCGACGAAGACCGGGAGGTGATCAGTCGTGCCATCGCGATGACCTACCTCGAAGGATTCGGTGAACGTAACATTCATGAGCTCTCCGACGGTGAACGACAGCGTGTCTTCATCGCCAGGGCCCTGGCGCAGGACACCCCGCTGATCCTGCTCGATGAGCCCACCTCGCACCTGGACCTGCCCAATCGGATCAATATCATGCTGCTGTTGCAAAAGCTGGCTCGCGAAACCGGCAAGACCATCTTCATCTCCACCCACGATCTGGAAACCGCCATGCAGGTGGCCGACAAGCTCTGGCTCATGGAGCAGGGTAAAGGAATCACGGTGGGTGCACCCGAGGACCTGGTGCTCAGCGGTAGCTTCGACACGGTTTTTCGCCACCCCTCCTACGAGTTCGACAAGGAGTATGGCAGCTTTGTGGTGCAGAAGCAACTCGATAAGAGTGTCACCACACAGGTGCAACACCCTGACGGGCTGATGGCCCGCTGGACCACCAAGGCGCTATCGCGTAAGGGGTGGCGTATCACTGATGATGCACCCCTTCATCTCTTTGTAGATGAAGAGCAGACTCAGTGGGTTGTCACCTGTGGTGATGAGCGGATCATTGCCCACAGCATCGATGAGATGCTCAGAGAAATGGCCACTTTGTATCCCGGCGCATAAATCCCCTTTTGGCAAAACGAAAAGCATCCCGTTTTTTATTATCTTTGCATCTTGTTACGGCCTAAACTCACCTCAATGGAAGTGAAAAAAAGAAACATAGCGATCCTGGGATCTACCGGCTCCATCGGCCGGCAGGCTCTCGATGTGATCGCTGCTTATCCCGAACGGTTTGAAGCATACGCACTTGTGGCCAACAACCGGGTGGATCAGCTTATCGAACAGGCACGTCGTTATCTGCCGGAGGTGGTGGTGATCGCAAACGAGTCGAAATACACCCTGTTGAAGGAGGCACTGAGCGACCTGCCCATCAAGGTGTGGTGCGGCAACCGTGCCATTGAAGAGATGGTGCAGGATGAAGCGATCGACATGGTGCTCACTGCCATGGTGGGTTTCTCCGGACTGAAACCGACCATCAGCGCGATCGGTGCCGGTAAGGCCATCGCTCTTGCCAACAAGGAGACACTGGTGGTGGCAGGTGAGCTGATCACCTCGCTGGCACTTGAGCACAGGTGTGCGGTGCTCCCTGTCGACTCTGAACATTCGGCTATCTTTCAGTGCCTCAACGGTGAAGGTGGCAATCGCATCGAGAAGATCCTGCTCACCGCCTCCGGAGGCCCTTTTCGTACTTTTACCCGTGAGCAGCTCAAGAGAGTGACCCGCGCCCAGGCGCTGGCCCATCCCAACTGGCATATGGGGGAGAAGGTGACCATCGACTCCTCCACACTGATGAACAAGGGGTTCGAGATGATCGAAGCAAAATGGCTCTTTGGTGTGGAGCCCTCGCAGATCGAGGTGCTGGTACACCCACAGTCGATCATCCACTCAATGGTACAGTTTGAAGACCGTTCGGTGATCGCACAGCTGGGTCAGCCCGACATGCGGATGCCGATTCAGTACGCCTTCTCCTACCCGGAGCGGCTTCGGTCGGATGTTGCGCCGGTCGACTTCTTCGCCCTGTCGCAACTCACCTTCGAGCGTCCCGACAGGGATAAGTTCCCTAACCTCACCTTCGCATATGAGGCTATCGGTGAGGGAGGCAACATGCCCTGTATCCTCAATGCCGCCAACGAGGTGGCCGTGGCACTCTTCCTGCAGGAGCGAATCGGTTACACCGAGATGAGCCGCCTGATAGCAGAGACGATGCAGAAAGCAACATTCCTGCAAACACCCACATTGGATGATTACATCCAGTCAGATGCCGAAACACGTGAAATCATCCACGCACTGACACATTAGCCAATCACCCAATCACCACATCAGCAAATCATCACATCATCACATCAACAATCATCACATCAGCTAATCAACACATCATCCAATGGAAATATTTCTTATCAAGGCACTGCAACTCATTCTGAGTCTCTCCATACTGGTGGTCATCCACGAGTTCGGCCACTTCCTCTTTGCCAGGATCTTCAAGATCAGGGTGGAGAAATTTTACCTCTTCTTCGATCCCTGGTTCGCACTCTTCCGCTTCAAGCCTAAGGGTAGCGACACTGAGTACGGTGTGGGCTGGCTGCCCCTGGGTGGTTATGTCAAGATCTCCGGCATGATCGACGAGTCGATGGACAAGGAGCAGATGGCTTTACCGGCCCAGTCATGGGAGTTCCGCGCCAAACCTGCCTGGCAGCGCCTGCTGGTGATGGTTGGCGGCGTGCTCTTCAATCTGTTGCTCGCTTTCTTCATCTACTCGATGGTGCTCTTCGCCTGGAGCGATAGCTACCTGCCGCTGCGCAACGTGACGCAGGGCATGGAGTACAGTCAGGCAGCCCGCAATGCCGGTTTTCAGGATGGCGACATACTGCTTCGTGCCGATGAGAAGGAGCTGGAACGCTTCGGCGTGCGCACTCTGCTCGACATCGCCGATGCCGACCGGGTGACCGTGTTGCGCGACGGTCAGGAGGAGGTGCTCTCCATCCCGGAGGGATTGATGCAGACGTTGCTGACCGACAAGGAGGGGTTCGCCGCCTACCGTGTGCCGGCAGTGGTATACCAGACCATGGAGGGGAGCGCTGCCCACACTGCCGGATTGCAGGAGGGCGACAGCATCACCGCAGTTAACGGCATCGCCACCCCCGCTTTCAGCGACCTGCATGCCGCACTCGACAGTCACCGCAACAGTGAGGTGACTCTCCACTACTACCGGGACGGAGTCATGCAGAGTGCCGCCATCGCGGTGGACAGTGCCGGCACCCTCGGCTTCTACGCCATGACGGCACCCCAGATCTACCGCACGGAGACCCTGCACTACGGCTTCTTCGAGTCCTTCCCGGCCGGTATCCGGATGGGCGTACAGACACTGAAGGATTATGTGGCGCAGTTCAAGTATGTCTTCACCAAGGAGGGAGCCTCCTCGCTGGGCGGCTTCGGCGCCATCGGCAACCTTTTCCCGGCACAGTGGAACTGGCAGGCCTTCTGGATGATGACCGCCTTCCTCTCGGTGATCCTCGCGTTCATGAACATCCTGCCTATCCCGGCACTCGATGGTGGCCATGTGATGTTCCTCATCTACGAGGTGGTCACGCGCCGCCAGCCCAACGAGAAGTTCATGGAGTATGCCCAGATAGCGGGTATGATCCTGCTCTTTGCTCTGGTGCTCTATGCCAACGGCATGGACCTGATTCGGGCAATCTTTTAATGTATCAGGATTGGATAAAAATCAAAAGAGAATCATCATGAAGATTTCGGAACTGATTGACAATACACAGCAGACCGCCTTCTCGTTCGAGTTGCTCCCTCCACTGAAAGGGAACAGCATCGCTCAGGTGTTTCGCACAATCGACCGGCTGAAAGAGTTCGACCCGAAATTCATCAACATCACCACACACCATAGCGAGAACATATACCGGGAAGATGAGAATGGCGTCTACCGCAAGACCAACGTGCGCAAGCGCCCCGGCTCAGTGGCTATCGCCGCTGCCATCCAGCACCGCTACGGCATCCGTGCTGTACCCCACATCATCTCAAAAGGCTTCTCGAAGGAGGAGACCGAATATGCGCTCATCGACCTCTCCTTCCTGGGGGTTACCGACCTGCTATTGCTGAGAGGCGACTCCAAGAAGCTAGACGCACAACAACGCAGCATGGACAGTCATGACCACGCCACGGGACTACAGGAACAGGTGAACAACTTTAACAGGGGCATCGCTTTCGACGGCACCTCCTTCACACCACCCGAGACACCCTTCTCCTACGGCATGGCCTGCTACCCGGAGAAACATGAGGAGTCACCCAACATGGAGTCGGAGATATACTATACCAGGATGAAAGCCGATAACGGTGCCGACTACTTGGTCACACAGATGTTCTTCGACAACAGCAAGTACTTCGCCTTTGTGGAGCGCTGCCGCGCTGCGGGCATCACCATCCCCATCATCCCGGGCATCAAGCCTGTACACCTGTTGAGCCAGCTCACCGTGCTGCCGCAGATCTTCCGTTCCGAGATTCCGGAGTCGCTGGAGAAGGAGTTGCGCAAATGCAAAAACGATGAGGAGGCCAAAGAGGTGGGGGTAGAGTGGTGCATCGCCCAGTGTCGTGAGCTGGTGGCACACCGGGTACCTTCAATTCATTTCTACTCGCTGATGGCCACCGAGAGTGTCCGGCGGGTAGCCAAAGAGATATATTGATGTATTTTCGCGATGTCATAGGATTACAGGATGTGAAGCGGCACCTCATCGAGTCGGTGCAAAGTGGTTTCATGCCGCATGCCCGCATCTTCTACGGCCCTGAGGGGGTGGGGAAGCTGCCGCTGGCCATCGCCTATGCCCGCTATCTCAACTGTTCCAACCGCGGTAGCGATGATGCCTGTGGCAAGTGTCCCTCCTGTCACAAGTTCGACAAGCTGGCACACCCTGACCTGCACTTCGTCTTCCCCGTGGTCAAGTCGAAGGTGAGCGACGAGTACCTTGCGGAGTGGCGTCAGTTTCTTTCAGAGAACCGTTACTTCAACCTGAGCCGCTGGCTCTCCTTCATCGATGCCCAGAATGCACAGGGAATCATCTATTCTAAAGAGAGTGAGGAGATCATTCATAAGCTTAACCTGAAGGTCTACGAAGCACCCTATAAGGTGATGATTGTCTGGCTGCCGGAGAAGATGCACGAGACTTGTGCCAACAAACTGCTCAAGATGGTGGAGGAGCCACCGGCCAACACCATCTTCCTGCTGGTCTCCGAAGATCGGGAGAATGTGTTGCAAACCATCTGGTCGCGTTGTCAGCCCCTGCAGATACGTGCCATCGAGATGGAAGAGATGACAGCGGCTATCGAACAGACCTACCATTTGGATCATGCTCAGGCTCTGAGCTATGCCCGCATTGCCAATGGCAGCTTCACCCGTGCGGTTGAACTGATCACCTCATCAGAGGAGAGAGATTTCTATTTCGACCTGTTCAAGGAGATGATGCGTGCTTCGGTGTCACGCAATATCAAAGCGATCAGGGAGGTGGCTGCCACAATCGCCGGCATCGGACGTGAGCGGCAGAAGAGTCTCCTGCTCTATGCCCTGCAGCTCTTTCGCGAGTATTTCGTGAGCAACCTCAACATGCCGGAGATCGTCTACCTGAATAATGGCGAGCAACAGTTCGGTGAGCGGTTCGCCCCCTTCATCAACGAGAGCAACATCGAGTCGTTCAACGATGAGTTCACGCTGGCACACCGTCAGATCGAGCAGAACGGGAACGCGAGAATCATCTTCCTCGATCTTTGTTTGAAAGTTACGGTGTTATTAAAAAAATAATTTTGTACCTTGCAATCTGTTTAGGATCAGATATCATCAAAAAGTCTAGCTTCCTCCCAATGGGAGAGCGATCAATTATATATTTTCACTATGGATAAAGAACAACTTGCTGATAAACTATCGGAAATCGTCCCCATAAAGACGGCCACCGAACGAAATATCAATGGGTGCAAGGGATGTACCCGCCACACAAATAAGCTTCACGTCTACGACTGGCTGCACGACTTCCCTGAATTCCAGCAGGCAACCAAGATGGTAGAGGTCCAGTTCAAGAACACACGAAAGGGTTATTTTATCAACAGTAACGATCTGGAGATCAAACTGGGTGACCTGGTGGCAGTGGAAGCCCTTCCGGGTCATGATATCGGCACGGTCACCCTGACCGGTAAGCTGGTGGAGCTGCAGATGAAGAAAAATAACTTCCGTGAAGAGGCCAATGGAGGACTGCGGCGTATCTACCGCATTGCACGTCCGGCCGATCTGGAGAAATTTGAACAGGCCAAGGCGCGTGAACAGTCCACCATGATCCGTTCGCGCCAGATCGCCGAGGAGCTGGGGTTGCAGATGAAGATCGGCGATGTGGAGTATCAGGGTGATGGCAACAAGGCCATCTTCTACTATATTGCCGATGAGCGTGTCGATTTCCGCCAGCTGATCAAGGTGCTTGCCGCCGAGTTCAGGGTGAAGATTGAGATGAAACAGATCGGCGCCCGCCAGGAAGCCGGCCGCATCGGCGGCATCGGACCTTGTGGTCACGAGCTATGTTGTAGCCGCTGGATATCCAGTTTTGTCTCGGTATCCACCTCTTCCGCCCGCATACAGGATATCTCCATCAATCCGCAGAAGCTGGCAGGACAATGCGGAAAGCTTAAGTGCTGTCTCAATTACGAGGTGGATGCCTATGTGGAGGCACAGCGTTCCTTGCCATCACGTGAGATTGTGCTGGAGACAAAAGATTCAAACTACTACCACTTCAAAACGGATGTCTTTTCGGGCATGATGACCTATTCCACCGATAAGTTTAACGGTTCCAATCTGGAAACCATCCATAAGGATCGTGTCTTCGAGATCATCTCCATGAACAGGAAAGGGAAGAAACCGCTTAAGCTTGCCACTGAGAAAGCAGCAGATATCGAAAAAGAAAACCATTATCAGAACGATTTGCTCGACCAGAGCATTACCCGTTTCGACAGCGACAGAAAACAGCAACCCCGCAAAAAGAGGAAGCCACGGAAGAGGCGCCCGGAAAATGGCGGTGAGAACAACAGGCCGGGAAACCGCAAATCGAGCGATGAGAGTGCTTCGGGTGAACAGGATAGTTAGGGTGCCGATTATAGCTCTCGTAACAATAGTGCTGTTGCCGGTGCTCTCCTGTACCGGTGATGAGCTTTACTTCCGTTATCAGCAGATCGACAAGGGCAACTGGTATCGTGATTCGACCCTGCTGTTTCCTGTCGATTCCCTCTCTCTTGCTTCTAGTCAACCCGTTTATCTATCGCTCGAGATCACCACGAGCAATGGTTATCCCTACCGTGACCTCTGGCTCCTGGTGGAACAGAATCTCACCGATACTCTTTTCCTTGCGGATACCCTGCGGGTGGTGGTGGCCGATGAGTCGGGACGTCGCAAGGGAAGCAGTGCCGGGGGACTATACCAGCTCACTCACCCCTGGCAGCAACTCCTGCCTGTTGACCTCAACCAGGGGTATGTGATTCGAATCCGTCACATGATGCTGGATGATCCACTGCCGGGAATTGAAAGGGCAGGAGTGAAGATTGTTGCGGGTGACCCATCGTGAAAAGAACCAAGTCCGGAGTATGAAGATCACCATCATCGGCGCGGGTAACGTTGCCACACATATGACAAAAGCACTCTTTGATGCAGGAGACTCCATCCTGCAGGTATGGAGTCGTACCCCCGAACATGCCATTGACCTTGCCCATAAGGTGGGGGCAGAACCCCTGACAGACTTGGGGAAAATCTCCCCGGATGCCGATCTCTATCTCTTCTGCGTGAAGGATGACGCGTTGCCGGATGTGATCGCACGTATGCCGGAGACCGGCGGCATCTGGGTGCATACGGCCGGCAGCCTTTCCATGGAGCTGTTCGCAGCGCGAAAGAGCGATTACGGGGTGATCTATCCGTTGCAGACCTTCAGCAGGCATCGGGAGCTCTCGTTTGATGAGATACCGCTTTTCGTTGAGGGAAGCACCCCGGCGAACAGCGCGATGCTGGAGCAGCTGGCCCACACCCTTTCCCTCAACGTCTATCGCCTGCCGGGAGCAAAGCGGAAGAAGCTGCACCTGGCTGCCGTCTTCGCCTGTAACTTCGTCAACCATTTATATCTCCTCTCAAGCGATATTATTGCAGAAGAAGATATCCCGTTCGAAGTGCTGCTGCCGCTGATCACCGAGACAGCGGCCAAAGTAAAAGAGATGGCGCCGGCAGCGGCACAAACCGGTCCCGCCGTGCGCGGTGACGAAAAGGTGATGCAGCAGCATCTGGATCAGATCGCTGACTCCCGCCTGCGCGATATCTACCGACAGTTGAGTGAGAGCATCACTGAAATATCAAAAAGAAACCAGTTGCTTACCTAATGTCAGAAAAAAGTGCATCCTAAAATTGAAATCTTGCGAAACAAACACTATATTTGTATTCATACATTTTTATTAAAACCACTCCGATAATGGCGAAAGTAAAGGGTTATGTAGAGGTAAACACGGAACGTTGCAAGGGTTGCAACCTCTGTGTGGTTTCCTGTCCCACCGGCGTGCTGGAATTGCAGCCGCGTGAGGTGAACAACCGGGGCTATCATTTTGTCTATATGAAGCATCCCGATGAGTGTATCGGCTGCGCCAACTGCGGCTATGTCTGCCCCGACGGCTGTCTCACGATATACAGGAAAAAAGTGGAAGAGACTGTCACCCCTCTTGTTAACCTATAAAAAGAGACAATTATGTCAGAAGAAATTCAATTGATGAAAGGCAATGAAGCCATCGCCCATGCGGCAATCCGCTATGGCGTGGATGGCTATTTCGGCTATCCCATCACACCCCAGTCGGAAGTCATCGAGACATTGATGGAGCAGGCTCCCTGGAAGAGTACCGGCATGGTGGTGCTACAAGCGGAAAGTGAAGTAGCAGCTATCAACATGGTCTACGGCGGAGCCGCCTGCGGCAAGTATGTGATGACCTCCTCCTCCAGTCCCGGCGTCAGCCTCAAGCAGGAGGGCATCTCCTATATGGCCGGTGCGGAGTTACCGGGTCTGATTGTGAACGTGCAGCGCGGCGGACCCGGTCTGGGAACCATCCAGCCGTCGCAGGCCGATTACTTCCAGACCGTGAAGGGTGGGGGACATGGCGACTACCGTCTCATCACGCTGGCACCCGCCTCGGTACAGGAGATGGCCGACTTCGTGGCGCTCGGCTTCGAGCTCTCCTTCAAATACCGCAATCCGGCCATGATCCTCACCGACGGTGTCATCGGTCAGATGATGGAGAAGGTGCGTCTGCCGGAACAACGCAGACGCCGCACCGACCAGGAGGTACGCGAGCAGTGTCCCTGGGCCACGCTGGGCAAGACAGCCGACCGGGCACCCAACGTGATCACTTCCCTCGAGCTCGATTCAGCCATGATGGAAAAGAACAACGAACGATTCCAGGCTAAGTACCGTGTCATCGAAGAGCAGGAGGTGCGCTATGAGGAGATGCAGTGCGACGATGCCGACTACCTGCTGGTGGCCTTTGGATCTGCTGCCCGCATCTGCATGAAGAGCATCGAGTTGGCACGTGCCGAAGGACTCAAGGTTGGCCTGCTGCGTCCCATCACCCTCTGGCCTTTCCCCACGAAAGAGCTGCGGCGTTATGCTGACCAGGTGAAGGGGATGCTCTCCGTGGAGTTGAATGCCGGTCAGATGGTGGAGGATGTGCGCCTGGCGGTGAACGGTGTTGTGCCGGTGGAACATTATGGACGCATGGGTGGCATCATTCCCACCCCCGACGGCGTACTGGATGCCTTGAAAGAAAAACTGATCAGATAAAACCCCATACATCATGGATCTCAAATACAGAAATATCTTCCTGCTCCTGTTCATGCTGGCTTTCATCGCCACCATCGTGGTCTACTTCTCTACCGACAGGAACATGCAGCTCACCTGGTACTTCGGGGGCGCTGCCATCCTCTTCTATCTCATCTACCGTTTTTCGAAAAAATAATCATCATGGACATTGAAACAATAAAAAGTCCGGAGAACCTGGTCTATGCCAAGCCGGAACTGATGAACGACAATCATATGCACTACTGCCCCGGCTGTTCGCACGGCGTGGTGCACAAGGTGATCGCCGAGGTGATCGCCGAGCTGGGACTGCAGGAGAAAACCATCGGTATCGCACCGGTAGGTTGTGCCGTCTTTGCCTATAAGTACATCGATATTGACTGGCAGGAGGCGGCCCATGGTCGTGCGCCCGCGCTGGCCACCGCCACCAAGCGGCTGCTGCCCGACCGGATGGTGTTCACCTACCAGGGCGACGGCGACCTGGCCGCCATCGGCACCGCCGAGACCATCCATGCCGCCAACAGGGGTGAGAACATCGCCATCATCTTCATCAACAACGGCATCTACGGGATGACCGGCGGACAGATGGCACCCACCACGCTGAGCGACATGAAGACATCGACCAGTCCCGAGGGTCGTAACGTGGAGACCATGGGCAACCCCCTGAAAATCCTCGACATGCTGGCGCTGCTCAACGGCGTCTGCCTGGCCACCCGTACCAGCGTGCACACCGCCGCCGCGGTGAGGAAGACCAAGAAGCTGATCAAGCTGGCTTTCGAGAACGCCATGGCCGGCAAGGGCACCTCCATCGTGGAGGTGGTCTCCACCTGCAATGCGGGCTGGAAGATGACGCCGGCAGCGGCCAACGACTGGATGGTGGAGCATATGTTCCCCTACTATCCCATTGGCGATTTGAAGAATATTTAACCCCAGGAAAAGAAAATCATGTTACAGGAAATTGTTATATCAGGATTTGGCGGACAGGGCGTGTTGTCGATGGGTAAGATACTGGCCTACTCCGGTATCATGGAGAACAAGGAGGTCTCCTGGTTTCCCGCCTACGGACCCGAGCAGCGCGGCGGCACCGCCAATGTCACCGTCATCATCTCCGACCGCCCCATCAGCTCACCGGTGGTCAACCAGTACGACATCGCCATCGTGCTCAACCAGCCTTCGCTCGACAAGTTCGAGGAGCGGGTGAAGCCCGGGGGGGTACTGATCTACGACGGCTACGGCATCAACAAAAGTGTACAGCGCAAGGATATCAACGTCTACCGCATCAATGCCATGGATGAGTCGATGAAGATGGACAACACCAAGGTGTTCAACATGATCATCCTGGGCGGTCTGCTGCGCATCTCCCCCATGGTGCAGCTGGAGAACGTGATGAGGGGATTGAAGAAGTCCCTGCCCGAGCGGCATCATAAGCTCCTTCCCATGAACGAGCAGGCCATCCTGCGCGGCATGGAGATCGTGGAGCATGAGCAGGTGGCCGCAGTGCCCGCCGCACAGACCCATTAACGCTGCCTGAGGGCAGAGCGCAAATGAAACGGGGCTGACCACTGATCAGCCC
>DURL01000102.1 GCA_012837345.1 Bacteroidales bacterium | reverse complement strand
CAAGCCTATGTGGGCAACAATGTCTACCTGCGGGGATTGATCGAGCTCTCCAATATCTGCGAAAAAGATTGTTATTACTGCGGCATCCGCTGCTCCAACAGGAAGGTGCAGCGTTACAGGCTGACGCACAAAGAGGTGATGAGCACCCTTCTCTTTGCGCACGAGAAGGGATTCGGCTCTGTGGCCATCCAGTCGGGAGAGCGCACCTCTCCTACCTTTGTGCGACAGATCGACAAGATCGTGCGTGACGCAAAAAAAGTTACCGGCGGTGAGATCGGTATCACACTCTCCTGCGGCGAGCAGACGAAAGAGACCTACCGACGTTGGTTCGAGAGCGGTGCCGAGCGCTACCTGCTCCGCATCGAGTCATCCAGTGAGAAACTCTACGGAAAGCTGCACCCCGCTGATGAGAAGCACAGCTATGGCCGTCGCATCCGGGCGCTGGAAGCACTCAAAGATACCGGCTACCAGACCGGCACCGGTGTCATGATCGGGCTCCCCTTTCAGACAGTGGAGGATCTGGCGGACGACCTGCTCTTCATGAAACAGATGGATATCGACATGTGTGGCATGGGTCCCTACATCGAGCACGCGGCCACCCCTCTATGGGAGGAACGTCACCAGCTGCTGCCCCTCAGTGAACGTCTCCGTCTCTCACTGCGGATGATCGCGCTGCTACGCATCCTGATGCCCGACATCAACATCGCGGCCACCACAGCCCTGCAGGCCATCGAAAAGGAGGGAAGGGAGAAGGCGATACGTATCGGCGCCAACGTGCTGATGCCCAATATCACCCCGGCACGATACCGGGATGATTACTTTCTTTATGAAAACAAGCCCCTCTCCGCCAGGAACGACGAAGAGGAGCTCGACTATCTGGATGAAAGGCTTCAGGCCATCGACCACCGGATTGGCTACCACCACAAAGGCAACTCTCCCCGTTACAAAAAGAGAACGGGAAGGGAACAGTAGCACGCAAAAGGTGACTCATGCCTCACCCTCGCATCCTCACTTGTTGTACTCAGCCAGGATCGACTTCACCCCGTCGGGTGAGACACGGCCATACACCTTCTCCCCCACCAGCACCACGGGTGCCAGTCCGCAGGCCCCCACGCACCGCAGACAGTTGATGGAGAACCTGCCATCGGGGGTGGTCTCGCCTACCTTGATGTGAAGTTCCTTCTTGAACTCCTCCAGCACCTTCTCCGCACCCCGCACGTAACAGGCGGTGCCGGTGCAGACCGATATGGGATGCTCTCCCCTGGGAATCATGGTGAAGTAGGAGTAGAAGGTGACCACTCCATAGACGTGTGCCACCGGAACATGCAGGTTATGGGCAATCACATCCTGCACCTCTGCAGGCAGGTAGCCAAACAGGTGCTGTGTCTCGTGCAGCACGTTGATCAGCTCCTGCGGATCATTGTCGAACGAGTTGCAGATCGCGTTGATCTGTTCAACCTTCTCCTTCGGGAGGTTGACAACCACCTCCACACCATCACTTCCGTTTAAATGCTCCATGCAGGCCAAGACCTCGGGAGCTAAATTTATTTTCTGGTTCATACGATTCTTTTTTAACTCTGCATATTGATGGTCACCTCGTTGTTCTTCGGGAAATATTCGGTATGCAGCAGGCTGTGCGCCTTGTGGCTGCCCGGTTCACCCAGGAACTCCCGGTAGAGGCGAATAATGGATGGGTTCTCATGCGACTTGCGGATGGTCTTGCGCTCATCTTCACTGTAGATGGCTGCCGCACGACGTGCCAGTATCTCACTATTCCCATGATGGAAGGGCTGCCCCCCACCTCCGATGCAGCCACCGGGACAGGCCATGATCTCAATGGCATGGTATTGCGAGCGTCCCCCCCGCACCTCATCGAGCAGCTTGCGGGCATTGCCCAGCCCGTGGGCGATGCCGATGCGAAGCGGCAGACCGTCGAAATCGACCGTGGCGGAGCGGATCCCCTCCATCCCGCGCAACGCTTCAAACTCTACTTTCTCCAGTCTCTTGCCGGTGTGCAGCTCGTAGGCAGTGCGGCAGGCAGCCTCGATCACCCCTCCCGTGTTACCGAAGATGACGCCGGCACCGGAGGACTCACCCAGCGGGT
>DURL01000101.1 GCA_012837345.1 Bacteroidales bacterium | reverse complement strand
CCAGACGTCCCGAGAGTGAATAAGCCACCCCCTGTGCGTATCTTTTGTCGCTCCAGCTGGACCAGAGCATCCCCAGTCTCCCGGTTCCGGTTTTGAAAAGAAAAGGGCCGTCAGTGACATATCCACTAAGTGACATACCAAAGGTGAGCTCTCCGATCGATTGCATCTCACGCGGCCAGGGAGCGTCTCTTCCTGAGAAAAGAGAGGTTGCTACACCCTCTGTGTGAGAAAGATCTTCAGCCAGGGCGATATGTTTGATCTCTCCATTTTCCAGCTGCATCCAGTCGTGGTTGAATACCAGATAGGGGACCCCCTCCTCCTCAAAAAGTGTTCCATCGAGCGTTGACCACTCCTCAGGCAAGTAGGAGATGTCAGAAATGGGATGGTAAGGTCCCTCAGCTTTTTCTGCTACCAGAATATGAGTAGCGCGACGCAACACATCACACCGTTCGGGTACTGTATCGACAATGATATCGGTGTTGGTAAAGGTGGTAAAACAATAATATTTACCGTTGTAATGATGCAGCTCGGGAGCCCAGATCATCGGGTCGGATCCCATCCAGGAGGTGGTGTCTATCTCAATATAGCTGTAGGGTCCTTCCCAGCTCCGCAGGTCGGGGCTTTTCCACATCGTCCCCCCGGAAGCGGTCAGGTAATAGGTGCGAGTCGCTTCATCTGCCAGGATATAGGGATCGGGAGCAATCAATGAGTCGTACGGGATGGTACGCACTTCTCCCGCTCCCAACCCTTTCAGCAAGATAAAATGGGATTGCTCATCATTGCCACTATCAAGGTTGTGACACCCGTTCAGGATCAAAAAAAGAGACAACAGACAACCGATTCCATAACTCATCGATCTCCATGACAACATGCTGACACCTGTCTCCCGGCAGGGATCAACGTTTTGATTTTCTCTATACATCACACAATCAGTTTTTCAATGTACAAACATAACCAGATTTCCATGAAATGTGGAGACCAAACTCTCATATTATGAGGATTAATTCACATATTTGGAGAAAAACAGAATTAAAAAAAGGGTGAGATCTGTTTGACAAATTTTGTACCCATCAACGATAAAAAAATCCTCTTGATGATCAGTACTCTTTTCTAAGTTTGCAATAGGATGTTTTCTTCTCACCGGGACCATAGAACACCGTTTGTAAGAATTGAAGAAATATCATACATTTGTTCCTCATTCATAACGTAACCCATAAATGAGATACCGGATAGCATTTTGCTTCTCACTGCTGATCAAGTTGATCTGGGCCATGCTGCCGGCACAGAACAATATTTCCGGCTATAACGATTCCTATCTCACAACCTATCTCACAATCAACCAGGGATTATGCGACAACTCCATCAGAGCCATTCATAAGGATTATCAAGGATTTATCTGGATTGGCACCTCCAACGGTCTGGATCGCTACGATGGTTATGAACTGAAACACTATTCAGCGGGCTCGGCTCTTCCAAACCGTTTTATTGAAAGCAACTACATCCACGACATCACAGAAGATGCCTCCCGCCATTTATGGGTGGCCTCCGATGCAGGGATCATGCGCATCGACCTGCAACAGGAGAGAATCTCGTTTCTAAAAGATTACGAAGGTGATAACAGTGATATTCTCACCTCACCTGTTCAGGCTATCTTTCTGGATGAACATCAAAATCTATGGGTGGGTAAGGGAGACTGCCTGGCCTATCTGATCCTGAACCGGGAGAGGGAGATTGAAGAGATCCAAATCCTGAAAAGAGGTGTAGACATCAGGTCTTTCATCCGACATGGTAACGAGATATGGACAGGTGGCAAAAACCAGTTACTACGGTATGGAAACACAATTCCGGGCAGATATCAGGAAATCAACACGCCTGCCGACTCAGACTTTTCAAAAGTAACTGTCAACACACTCTCTTCCTTCGGTGATTACCTATGGATAGGCACTGAAGAAGGATTGTACTGTCTGAACAGCCAAAATGGATTTATGACCCATTACCAACACAACCCGGATGATCCGAACAGCATCTCCTCCAATCAGGTAACCGACATTGCCAAAAATGAGTCGGGTGACATTGTCGTAGCCACACGAAATGGGTTGAACATCTTTCAACGCAACGAGCGATTTGTGGTGTTCAACAAGGGAGCAGACCGTTTCTCACTTAATGACAACATTGTCAACAATCTATTGGTGGATGAGAACAACTGCATATGGGCAGGCACCCTATTTGGGGGTATCAATCTCATGATCCCCAGGCAGATTCATTTCACTCATTCACTGCAAAGCGCTGCCAGTGAGAGCCCATCGGTCATCAGCTCCATCCTGGAAGACGAGGAGGGAAATCTGCTGGCTGGCATCGTGGATGGGGGGCTTGCCATTAAACTGAAAGGGAAGGAATCTTTCACGATATACCGTCATCGCACTCATGACCTCACTTCGTTGGGTCATAACAATATCTCTGATATCGTACAGGATTTCCATGGTGATTACTGGATCTCGACCCTTGGCGGAGGAATCGATAAACTATCGAAAGAGAATCTGTCTCGCCCCAGGTTTGAACATTTCACGACTGAGAACTCCGGATTGCTCTCCAATGAGATCCATGATCTCTGCCTCGATCCGGTCAGGAACTCCATCTGGATCTGCAGCAGCCGTCATATCCAAACTCTGGACCTGACCACCGGCCAGATGAACCGACTTCAGTACTACTCACGATCACGTGAGATCCATGATCATATGAGTACGATTTTTGTGGATTCACAATCACGCTTATGGATTGGTGGTAACGGCATCTACATTATCGATCTGAGAGATTACAGGAACGGATATGAAAGTATCCATTACAAACAGAAACTGGATGACCCGGAGAGCAAGATAAAGGAAAGAATCACCTGCATCCTGGAAACCAAAGACCGTGAAATCTATCTGGGTAGTATGGGTAACGGTATCTATCAGCTCGATCCGGGCAGTTCAAACGGCAACTACACCTTCACCAACTATGCCGGCCGTTCAGGTTTGTCGAACACAAGCATCACGAATCTACTGGAAGATGGAAGCGGGAATATCTGGATCAGCACTTCAAAGGGGGTCTATCTCTTTAACGCCTTTACCAAAAAAGCCATTCTGTTTGATGAAAATGAGGGATTACAGGTTCAACAGTTCTACAAACGATCCGGATGCAAGACAGCCGATTTCCGGGTGATATTGGGCACCACCAACGGATTGGTTTCATTTAATTCCCTTATCCATCTTCCCCAAAAAAAAGAAAGAGTGGTGACCCTGACCAGCCTCAATTGTGATGGCGAGGAGATGACCCCCATCCTTCATCATAAAAACCTCTCATTGTCGATTACCCAAACAAAAGAACTGCATCTCTACCCACCACACAACTCTTTCGAACTCACGTTCAGCTCTCTTGAATATACCGGACAGGAAAAGATCTATTATTTCCATCGCATTCAGGAGCTCAATGAACGGATCAATGTGGGACTTGCCAGAAGAGATGCACGCTATACCAACCTGAACGCCGGCAAATACACCTTCGAGGTATGGTGCACCAATCAGGACAATGCATGGTCCTCTGCACATACCTATCTCACCATTGTCGTACATCCTCCTTTCTATCAGACAACTTGGTTCTATTCACTCATCGCATTGCTATGTATCTCGATATTGTGCTATCTCCTCTACTGGTACAATCAGCGGCAAAAGAAGATCCAACTGCTACTGAAAGAGAAGATCGGGGAGCGGACCTCAGCACTGACCCGTACCATCGAGGAGCTGGAACTCACGCAGTGCGAGATCATCGATAAAAATGAACAGCTGCAACATCAAAACGAAGAGATCAACCAGCAAAAGAATGCGATCTTTGAGATGTCGCAGCAGATGGAACAATTGAACAAAGATAAGATCTCCTATTTCACCAATATTGCCCATGAGTTTAAAACACCGCTGACACTCATCCTGGGTCCAACCGGGCAACTGATCAGAAAGGCCGCCAACAGCGAAGGAAAAGAGAACCTGGAGATGATCAACCGCAATGCCCGCTACCTCCTTTCCATGGTAAATCAGTTGATCGATCTGCAGAAAATAGAGACCAAAAATCTGACGCTGCATCCGGTACCGTTCAACCTCGTTGAACTGCTCGACCAGACTACTTCTGATTTTTCAGGTCTGATGCAGCACAGGGGTATTCGGTTAGAGAAAAGATACCGACTCAAACAGGCAGATGTAGTTACAGACAGAGAGAATATTCACAAGATCCTATTCAATCTCTTGTCGAATGCTGTCAAGTACACACCTGACATGGGGAAGATCACACTTCATGCCTCTCAGTTTTACGATCCTCCAACCGGCAGGCTGCTACAATATATCTCCGTCACCAACAGTGGCAGCAGGATTGAGAAAGAGGATATGGAAAAGATATTTGACCGTTTTTACCGGATACCCAAGCAGCAGAAATATTCACAGTTTGGTCAAAGCAGTACAGGAATAGGATTGCACATTGTGAGAGAGCTGGTCACACTGCTTCAGGGAACCATTTCTGTGAAATCAACGAAAAGCAGCGGCGTTACATTCCGGTTTTATTTCCCGTTAACCCTCTCTGACAGGGAAGAGACATCCCCCTTGCAGGGAACAGAACTGCCCTTGTCAAATGATGATATCATACCCCCGTTCATACCGGTAGACCGGGACAAGCCCACCCTGTTACTGGTAGAAGACAATCCCGATATGCGGCATTACATCAAAAAGATGCTCTCCGATAAATTCAATGTGGCGGAAGCCAATAACGGTGAAGGAGGATACGAGATCGCCCGTAAGATCCTCCCCGATTTCATCGTATCGGACCTGATGATGCCTGTTTGCGACGGAGCACGCTTGTGCCGGATGATACGGGACAACGTGGAACTGTGCCACATCCCCTTCCTGTTGCTTACCGCCAACTCGAGTGAACAGGCCTATGTAGAGAGTTATGAGAACGGGATCGATGGCTTCATCACCAAACCCTTCGAGGACTCCATCCTGACGGCTCAGATCGATGCGATCATGAAAAACAGGAATCTGCGACAGAAGAAATTCATGGAGGAAGAGATGAACCTCTCGGTATTGGAAGTAGGTCAGTCTGATCAGCAGTTCATGAAGGAGGTGATGGATGTGATCGAGCACAATTATGCCGATTCCAATTTCGGGGTAAAAGAGCTGATTCAGAAACTTAACATGAGCTACACCCTGATATACAAGAAATTTGTCTCCCTCACCGGAATCCCGCCGGTACGCTTTCTATTGCTCTATCGTTTAAAAATAGCCAAGATGATCCTCGAGAAGAACAGACACAACAATGTCATTGTCTCCGAGATAGCCTATCGCGTTGGCTTCAACGATCCCAAGTATTTCACCCGTTGTTTTGTGAAGCAATACAACACGACCCCCAGTTCCATAATCTGTCAGGAATCATAGGAGTCTATGTTTAGCGTTCGGTTGAATAAAAGGGTGTTACGATACTGCCGGGGCGGGGTTGGACCTGCCGGTCTTACTCAAATCGAATCCAATCGATTTCACTCCCCTCGCCTTCAACGAGCGACAACTCGATATCCTGTATCCCCTGTACAACATTTCGAACCGGAAGGGTTATCTCCTGCCAACTGATCCCGGCAGGCACATTGATCTCTGCCAAAAACGGCTTATCGGTATCGCTCAATTGCAATCGCACCTTACTGCCCGATGGTGATGATATCCTCACCGTCACTTTCTGCTGAGCTCCATTGCCGAAATCAACACGATTGTAACGCACCCATCCTCCCTCATTCAGCAGAATCTTCCATCCCTCAAAAAAGTTTTGTTCGTTGACAAATGCAATCGAGGCTCCCTTTTCACTGATGGCACTGTAACGGTCAGGATGAATTTCGGATGTTGCAGCCGTTATGCCTACCCCCCGCAAGGTGGGTGTCACCGTGCAGATGGTGCCATCCGGATTAAAAAAGAGTGAATCAACTCGCACCGATCGGTTCTTGTCAAACGATGGTGAATAATCGTTATGGTGATAAAACAGATACCATTGATGCTCATATTCCACGATGGAATGGTGGTTGGTCCAGCAACCTGTAGGTGATTCATCCATGATGAGACCCCTAAAGGTAAAGGGTCCCGTGGGATTGTCCCCGGTGGCGTAGGCCAGCGTCTCGGTACTGTCTCTCACCCAGGGAAAAGTGTAGTAATAGATCCCATTTCTTTCAAACACAAATGGTCCCTCCTTGAATCCCTCCGGCAACCCCTCAATTTGCACCGGTTCGCTATCCAGTTCCACCATGTTGTCCTTGAGCTTTGCCACCGACATACCTCGTCCGGACCAGTAGATATAGGCTTGCCCGTCATGATCGATCAGGACACAGGGATCAATACCGCCAATGCCCTCAATGGGGTTCTCTTCGGGCCGGAAAGGACCATAGGGCTTATCAGCTACCGCCACGCCAATTGCAAATCCCCGCCGGTTATTCCCAGCTGGTGCAGAGGGAAAATAGAAGTAATATTTCCCGTCTCTGTACACACAGTCCGGTGCCCACATCGAGTAGGACCCGGATGCTACCCAGGGCACCTTCTCCTGACTGACGATCACCCCATGATCCTGCCAGTCGGTTAGGTTTTCGGATGAGAAGACATGATAGTCAGCCATACAAAACCACTCCTTCAGCCGTTCAATGGGACTGGGAATATCATGCGAGGGATAAAGATAAATCTTACCTTCAAAAACCCTGGCTGTGGGATCTGCGGTAAACTGATCCCTGATAACGGGATTCTGCGCACTCATTGATATGAGAAAACAGGAGCACAGGAATAGCAAGATTGCTTTTTTAATTACATGTTGATGCATACGATTCATGATAAATATTTCAACTATACCCATTTGGTTCACTTCAGGCTCTCTATGCTATACGGGTAAGCAAAGATAGACATTCTTTCCATTTCCGGGGGGGACGAATCTTCATAAACGGTGGATGAGGCTATGAAAATCAGACAGATACTCCGGAGTGAAAACTGTAAGAAGTTAGCCGGGTGGATTTTTTATACAATCTTGAGGACAATCCTTTTTCTAACGAAATAATCCCCCAATATCAAAAATTAATTAACCTTATGCTACCCCGACTCCGTTAATTTTGTAAAAATTTATCATATCAGGCAGATGAAATATATTGCGATCGATCGTCTGACTCTCCTTTATATTTATGATTAGAAGTATTTTCACCTTGTTTATAAAAAGCATTTTAATGTAATTCTCTGGTGAAACACCTACACCAGTATCGAAGTATCGTTGGAATTCCCTATTCTGTTAAATTAAGTATATTTTAAATTCTATGTCTATGAAAAAAGAGTACTGTTTTTCTTTTTTGGCTTATGTCTTAGCATTACCACATATGCACAGCTGCAGGTGAGAGGTAGTGTGACAGACAATCAAGGCGAACCGATTCCGGGTGTGACCATTCTGGAAAAAGGAACACAACATGGTGTCATTACCGATATTGATGGTAACTACACAATTTCTGTGGCTGGATCAAGTTCCGTACTGCAGTTTTCGTTTGTCGGTATGGACAGTTGGGAGGTTGTGGTCGGTAATCAGTCAGTCATCAATGTGGTAATGACCGAAACCGCAACCGACCTGGATGAGATTGTGGTGGTCGGTTACGGCACCATGCGAAAGAGTGATATTTCCGGTGCCATTTCATCGGTCCGATCGGATGCGCTCCAAAATGTGGTGACGCCTGATGCTGCAGCAGCCCTGCAGGGTAAGGCGTCCGGTGTACAGGTGCTCACCAATTCGGGTGCTCCCGGCCAGGGGGCAACCATTCGGGTACGCGGTTATTCATCCAATTCTGATAAGATCGGACCACTGCTTATCGTAGATGGTCTTCAGGTAGACAATATTCAATACCTGGATCCCTCAATGATTGAATCAATTGAAATATTGAAGGATGCTGCTTCTGCAGCCATTTATGGTGCTGCGGCAGGGAACGGTGTCGTTCTGGTAACCACCAAATCAGGTGCATCCGCCAGGGGCACCTCCAGCATCACCTATGATGTAAGTTATGCCAATCAGAGTCTTGCACGTCACCCGCAAATATTCGGTGCGGATGATTTCATTGATTATAAAAGAATGTCAGGTCTGCCGATCGACACACAGCTGGAGGCAAACAATTATGACAATACCGATACCAACTGGTTTGAAGCGGTATTTGCTCCCTCCTGGAGTCAGAAGCATACCGTTACCTTCCAGGGAGGCAACAACCAGGGTAATTATTTCACCTCCGTCAATTACATCCACAACGATGGCATCGTAAAAGGAGACAAGGATGTCTACAAGCGTCTCTCAGCACAGATCAATGCCGATTACAACATCAAGAAATGGTTACAGGTAGGAACCAACAACTCCATCGAGAAATGGTCCACCAAATCGGTTCCCCATATGACACAGTATGGCTCACTGATGAACTCAGTGCTGACACTGGACCCATTAACACCTGTATATTACTCCAGTCCGGATCAATTCGCTCCCACCATGAAGCAGGCATATGATGAAGGCAAGATCATACTCAGGGATCCTGATAATGGGCTTTACTATGCCACTTCAAAGTATATCACTGACGATAGCGGAAACCCATTGTTGCAAAGAGACCGGGTGGACTCTGAAAACAAGGGTGTCACACTGCGTGGTATGATCTACGGGAATCTGAAACCGGTGAAGGGGCTTGTGATCACCTCCCGTCTGGGTTACAGGGTGTCACAGAGCAACTCTCACAGCTTCAATACGCCCTATTATGCAACACCGCAGGCGAAGTCGGACGACTACAACATCTCTGCAAACGCCAATACCGGCCTATATTATCAGTTTGAGAATTTTGTCAACTACAACATCACTCTCGATCAGCATGCCATCACCGCCATGGCCGGTATGTCATATATCGAGAACAGTTGGGACAACGTCTCTACCAGTGCGCAGGGACCTGATATCCTGACAGGATATGAACCCAACTTCCGTTACATGGATTATGTGAAGAGTAATATGGTCGACGGAGAAGAGAAGACGGTAAAGAGTTACGGCAATCTACCCGGCAAGTCGACCCAGATCTCCTATTTCGGACGTCTTGTCTACACTTTTGACAATCGCTATACCCTTCAGGCCAACTTCCGTGCCGATGCGTTCGACTCTTCCAAGCTTCCTGCTGACAATCGCTGGGGATACTTCCCCTCATTTTCTGCAGGCTGGACTGTCAGCAACGAAAAATTCTTTTCCGAAAACCTTAACATGGATACTTTCTCATTCCTGAGACTCCGTGCTTCCTGGGGTAGGAATGGGAATATCAATGTACTCAACGATTACAAGTACAGCACCACCATCGCTTACAACAGCTCCTGGTATCAGTATGGTGTGGAGGATAGTGGACCCTCATATGGTTCCAAGCCTTCTGGACTGGCCAACCCGAACCTCAGATGGGAAACATCGGATCAGCTCGACCTGGGTGTTGAAATGAGATTTCTGAGAAACAGACTCGCTTTCTCGGCAGACTATTATGACAAGAGAACCGAGGATCTCCTGGTAAACATCAACCCGGTTCCTGAACTGGGTGTGGCAGAAACCACAGTCAACGCAGGATCTGTACTCAACAGAGGCTTCGAGCTGGAGGCTTCCTGGAGAGACAATATCGGTGAGGATTTCAGTTACTCGGTGAGTGCCAATTTCTCTACATTACACAACGAAGTAACCTATCTTGATCCCTCCATCGCACGGCTGGAAGGTGCCACAGGTGGTGTAGATGGCACCAACAACCCTGTCCGCACCGCATTCGAGGTGGGACATCCTATCTGGTATTTCAGAGGATACCAGTATGAAGGGGTGAATCCTGATACTGGTGAAGCGATCCTCACCGATATCAACGGTGACGGGGCTATCTCGGATGGCGATATGACCTATCTCGGTAAGGCTATTCCTGATTACACCTACGGCGTGAACATCAGCCTCGCATACAAAGGACTGGATCTGAATATGTTTGGTGCAGGTGTGGGCGGCAACGATATTTTCACCGTGTTGTATCGTGCCGATACACCGATGCGCAACTCACTGAAATATTATTATGACAACGCCTGGACAACAGACAACAGGAATGCCTCCATGCCCAATCCGCAGGCTGTCGCAACTGACTGGCATTTCTGGGGATCGTCGGCATCCATGTTCAGCGGAGCCTACTTCAAGATCAAACAGCTTCAGCTCGGCTACACCCTTCCGGTAGAGATAACCCAAAAAGCACTGATCAACAGATTGAGGCTCTATGTATCACTGGATGACTTCTTCACTTTTACCGATTATCCCGGTGTGGATCCGGAGACAGCTACTGTCAGTACGGCCCCTCAACGAGCCGGGTTCGACAACGGTACCTACCCGCAATCGAAGAAGATTACATTTGGTCTTAACATCACATTCTAATTCAACACATTATACATATGAAAAAATATATACTACCCATACTCATCATAGCTGTCACCTTATTCTCGGCTTGCAACGAGGATCTGCTTGACATACCCCAGAAGGGTGTCATCGGTATAGATTCATTTTACCAGACCGATGAGGATGCCGAATCTGCACTGGTCAATCTATACGGTGACTTCATTACCAATATCGGAGGCAATGATGGCATCTATGTTCCCTATAATATCATTTTCAATTACTGTGCAGACAACGTGCTCGCAGCAGGAGAATTCTACGGGGACAATGATCAGTTCGCCAGCATCAATGAATTTCGTTTCGATTCGCAAAGCTCTGTTGTGTATCAATTGTACAGACGTTTATACTTCGTGATCTATCATTCCAACCTGGTAATTGACAATTTCGAATATGGTGAAAGCGCCGTCAAGGACCGCTGTATCTCTGAAGCCAGGGTGATCCGTGCCTGGTGTCATATGACGGCTGCGCTGGCGTGGGGCAACCCGCCACTTGTGGATCATCTGCTTGCCCCCGAAGACAAACCGACAAATTATGAAGGCAGTCACGAGGATCTGCTCAAGTGGTGTGCAACGGAGTGTGCCGAGGCGGTGCAATATCTTGACCAAAGAGAGAGTACTGCAGACAAGGATGGCGCAGTGAAAGTAACCAAGGGATTTGCCTGGGCGGTGCAGGGTAAAGCGCTTCTCAACGCTGGCGATTATGCGGGTGCGAAAACAGTTCTCAAGAATGTGATCACATCCGGTAAGTATGCACTCGTGCCCGGTGAGCAATTTGGGACCCTCTTCCATCTCTCAGGTGACGGTTCTCCGGAGAAAGTATTTGAGCTGAATCTGATCAACAACGCCAGTATAGGCGATTGGGATGGAAAGATACAGCGTTCAACCTGGATGGAGATGAACCTTTGGGGATGGAGATCGTCCCGTCTGGCAGCATCTCCCACGATGCAGGCTGACCAGGGATGGGGCGGTCTGGCCGTAGAGGAGACTTTCGCTAACGAGTTTGCGGCCAACGACGGCGACTCCTATCGTCGCAAAGCCACCATCATATCTTATGAAGAGTTTCTTACCGAGCTTGAATGGCCCAGTGACGGTGGTGACATCAACGGAATGAGCAAGGCACAGAAGCTTGCCGACCCGAACAGGGGAATCGTGAATCCTGATGGTCTCTACGGACAGAGCAATTATCTGCAGAGAAAACATATCGTTGCCAAGGAAGACCGTTCAGCCAACTCGTATCGCTTCAACAACTTCATCATCATGCGCTATGCGGATGTGCTATTGATGTATGCAGAAGCCTGTGCCCAGACAAACGACAACGATGGTCTTCAATATCTCCAAATGGTGCAGCAACGTGCAGGATCTGACTACGTAAGTTCATCCCTGACACTTGCTGACGTGAAGAAAGAAAGAAACTATGAATTGTGGATGGAAGGCTCCCGTTGGGTCGATATGAAACGATGGGGAGAGTTTGAGAAAGTGAAGAATGCAGGTAAGCATATTCCTTCCCTGAAAGATGCCTTTATCAACGATGGGGAGCCTGCACACAGAGGCTATCTCACCTACTCGGAACCCAATGCAGGGAATCAGGTTGGGTTCCAGGCAGGAAAGCATGAGTGGTTTCCCTATCCTTACAATGTAACCTCTATCAATCCAAACCTGGTTCAAAATCCGGGATGGTAAACATTTTCCTTTTCAATTTTTGATGACGATCTGCCGGAGTGAAGCTGCATCTTCTCCTCCGGCAGATTATCTCTGCCGATCCATACATACCTCATTTCATCTTTACTATAAATCACTTAAACTTTACCCAAATGAAGAAATTCAAAAGCATCGTTGTGATCACCCTGATGATTATTCCGCTGATCACACTCGCACAATCTTTCCCTGAAGGTACATTCCCCAACGAACATAACCTCGAGGGAGCAGAGTGGCCCCGAGTAGATGGGAAAGGAAACACCTATTTCAGGGTATATGCACCCTACGCTAAAAAAGTACAGATCAGCTTTCGTGGACCCATGACACGTGAGGCTGACGGTCACTGGACCTATGTATCACCCGAACCGGAGGCAGTGGGGTTCCACTATTATCAGCTCATCATCGACAGTCTGTATGTGGCGGATCCTGCTACCAAATCCTACTATGGCATGAGCAAATGGGTGAGTGCCATTGAAATACCGGAAGGACTGTCATACGACAAGACACAGAATGTGCCACATGGTGAGATACGGATGAAGAAATACTGGTCGGAGATGACACAGGCATGGCGGATGTGCTATGTTTATACCCCACCCCAATACGACCAGAACAGCGATCAACGCTACCCCGTGCTTTACCTGCAGCATGGAGGGGGTGAAGATGAAACCGGATGGGTCTTCCAGGGTCGCATGGGAGATATTATGGACAACCTGATTGCCGAAGGCAAGGCAGTGCCGATGATCGTGGTGATGGATCGTGGCTACGCCAGACTGCCGGGAAGTGAGCCGATGGGCAGATTTGATAATCCAGGGATGAACGCCTTCCTTGCCGGCGCAAAGGCACCGGCAGCACCTCCGGCAGCCCCCGCGGCAGAGAGACCCGCTCGTCCCGCAGCCCCCTTCAGGTTCCATAGCGTTTTCCCCGAGTTGCTGGTGAAAGAGATCGTTCCGATGATCGACGCCTCCTATCGCACACTGTCAGATCGTGAGAACCGGGCCATGGCAGGTCTCTCCATGGGTGGGATGCACACCTTTCAGGTGGTGATGAACAACCTGGATCAGTTTGCCACTCTGGGCGGCTTCAGTGGCGGTGCAGGGGGTGTTGACCAGATCGAGACGATGTATGACGGGATCTTTGCAAACCCTGAAAAATTCAACAAACAGGTCAAACTGATGTTCCTCAGCATTGGCGAGGAGGAACATCCTGAAAGAGTAAAAGCTTTTGCTGAAGCTTTACAAGACAAAGGGATGCAGAATGTGGTCTATTATGAGTCGCCGGGAAGCGCTCATGAATGGCTCACCTGGCGGCGTTCACTCCGTGAATTCGCCCCACTGTTGTTTCGCTAGAGTAAGAGCTCTCCCTGACTGATCGTCAAACCTCCCGTAGCCGTATATAAAATACAGCATGGGGGGTTTTTTTTCAGCCTTGATGAACGGGTATATCTGGTTATAATTGATCCGCCATCAATGCGTCTCCTTTCTGTAGTAGAGATGAACCATGTGTTATATTTATACAATGTTCTGTTAAATACCCAAAAAAGGGAGAAAAGTATCTAATATTGGCACCGGGTATCCGCCAAACATATTTTATTTGCAGTTCAATTATTGTATAACGGTTTCTCAATTCTTTCTCCGGTTACGATCATCACAATAATTGAACTTTTCAAAGTGAAATATTACCTAATCAAACGACAAGAATAACATGAAAAAAATGAGAATTGCATTGTTGCTGACGGCTACCGTTGTTTTTGCGGCTTGTAGCAATCGTACGGCGAAAGAGGAAACCGGATTAAAAGATGTGCTGGCTGATAAATTTCTGATTGGTGTGGCCCTGAACACACGACAGGCAGCCGGTCACGACACGGCAGCAACATACATTATCCAGAATCATTTCAATGCCATTGTGGCTGAAAACTGTATGAAGAGCGCTGAGATCCACCCGGAAATAGATCGGTACAACTTCAGGCAGGCCGATCAGTTTGTACAGTTTGGTGTTGACAACAACCTGACCATTACCGGCCATTGTCTGATCTGGCATTCACAATTGCCTGCCTGGTTCTGCGTGGATGAAAATGGAGAGAATGTGACTCCGGAGGTATTGAAAGAGAGGATGAAGGAGCATATCTACACTGTTGTAGGCCGTTATAAAGACGTAATAAAGGGGTGGGATGTGGTAAACGAGGCCATTCTGGAAGACGGCTCCTACCGCAAGAGCAAATTCTATGAGATATTGGGAGAAGAGTTCATCCCGCTGGCTTTTCAATATGCCCAGGAAGCTGACCCCGACGCTGAATTGTATTACAACGACTACAATGAATGGTATCCGGGGAAACGCGAAACGGTTGTCAGACTGATCAACACACTTAAGGAACGGGGCATTCGTATCGACGGCATCGGGATGCAGGGACACCTTGGCATGGACAATCCCACCATTGAAGAGTATCAGGAAACCATCAGCGACTATGTGAACGCTGGTGTCAAGGTACTGATTACGGAACTGGATGTCAGCCCACTGCCTGAACCACGCCGCATGGGAGGTGCCAATCTGGCCGACATGGAAGCATATCGCAACGAGATCGATCCCTATACCGAAGGATTGCCTGAAGAGGTAGCACAAGCATGGAACAACCGAATGATGGATCTCTTCAATCTCTTCCTGAAAAACAGTGACAATGTGCTGCGCGTTACCATGTGGGGAGTAAGCGATGGAGATTCCTGGAAGAACAATTTCCCGGTACCGGGACGTACCGATTACCCGCTTCTTTTCGACCGTGATCATCAACCCAAAGCAGTTGTAACAGATCTGATCAGCCAACTCACCACCGGGGAGAATGAATAAACCTGCAGAAAAGATATGACAGACCAATGAAGGAATGCATCATCAAACCTTCATTGGTCTGCTTTCATCGCGTAATACTCACCCTGCCAGTGGTTGTTTTTTCAATTTACGGAAGATATTGACTGAATAATCCAAAATGGTTTATTCATCATTCCATGTGTAGCTCCATAAGTTTGTTTCCCTCCCTCATCTACATCATCGGTTTCTGGTCATCAGGAAATAGACCGATTGTCATCAAAAATGTATATCTTTCGGAAATAATTTACTAATTATTTGTACGCATGAAACGATTCTTTGCTATATCTCTTTCAATCCTGGGCCTATTCTCGTTAAAAGGGGGTACACAGTCCGACAGTGATGAGCTGAAAGCCACCAACCCGATTATCTGGGCTGATGTGCCGGATGTGGCCATGGTAAGGGTGGGTGACACCTACTACATGAGCAGCACCACCATGCACATGAGCCCCGGCCTGCCGGTCATGAAATCGAAAGACCTGGTGAACTGGAAGCTGGTCAGCTACGCCTATGACACCCTTGCAGACAATGAGAAGCTCCGGCTTGAGAACGGGAACAACGCCTATGGTGCCGGCTCCTGGGCCAGCAGCATCCGTCATCACAACGGGATCTATTACGTCTCCACCTTTTCCGCCACTTCGGGAAAGACACACGTCTTCACCACCGACAACATTGAAAAAGGAGAGTGGAAAGAGAGGAGCTTTGAACCTGTACTGCATGATCACACCCTTTTCTTCGATGAGGATGGCAGGGTCTATATGATCTATGGTGCCGGTGACATCCGTATTGCAGAACTCACCCCGGAGCTCACGGGACTCAGGGAGGGAGGCGTACACCAGGTGATCATACCCAATGCCAGCAGGGTGGCCTCTGAAAAAGTAGGGCTTCCTGCTGAAGGATCACAGATGATCCGGCACAACGGCTATTACTATCTCTTTAACATCACATGGCCTCCTAATGACATGCGGACTGTGCTCGTGCACAGGTCGAAAAGCATCACCGGACCCTATGAGGGCAAACGGCTGCTCCGGGATAGGGGCATCGCCCAGGGGAGTATTATCGACACCCCGGAGGGTAACTGGTATGCCTATATGTTCCGCGACTACGGAGCGGTGGGTCGCATCCCCTACCTGATGCCGATGAAGTGGGAAAACGACTGGCCGGTGCTGGGGATAGAAGGAGCTGTTCCCGACAGGCTTGATATCCCGGCAGGTGAACAGCTGGGGGTATGGGGCATCGTGGCATCTGATGAGTTCAACCGCATGCCCGGTGATGATCCCCTACCCCTCTGTTGGCAATGGAACCACAATCCCGACAACCGGTGCTGGTCGCTCACCGATTCACCCGGATATCTCCGGCTCACCAGCGGGAGAATTGACAACTCCCCCCTGCAGGCCAGGAACACATTGACACAACGCACCTTCGGGCCGGAGAGCGCTGCCTCCACCTTCATAGAGGTCACCCAGATGAAGAATGGTGATTATGCGGGCATGATTGCCCTCCAAAAGAGATATGCCTTTGTAGGAGTGAAAAAGGAGAACGACCGCTATGCGGTGGTGATGATCAACGGAGAAGGAGAGAAGCCGGTGGAGGTCGCCTCCATACCGCTGAACCAAAATGGCGTGCATCTCAAGGTAGAATGTGATTTCAGAGATCGTACCGACAAGGCAACCTGCTTTTATAGTCTCGACGGCGTGAGCTGGGAGCCCATCGGCAACACCCTGCAGATGGCCTATACACTGCCCCATTTCATGGGTTACCGCTTTGGACTGATATACTATGCCACACAAGAGACCGGGGGATATACCGATTTCGATTACTACCGAATCGATACGCATATCACTGAAAGATAATCGATCCATGAATCCATTCGCATAATCAAGATCAAGCACACCATCCAATTGTATGAGAAACAGATTGTTATTGTTATTCTATTTTATAAGTTGCATGCAACTGACCAACTGCACATCCGCCGCACTTGAACCCTGGAACAAAGGTGCTTTTGAAACCGGTAAGTACCGTAACCTCCTCGCCGAGATGGGTTACAAACAGCATGAGATCGATGAGAGGCTGGAGGAGGTTTTCTCAAACCTGTTTGAGGGATCACAGAAGATCTACTTTGAATCAGGAGACTCAATGGCATACATCTCAGACATCAAGAACAACGATGTCCGTTCAGAAGGCATGTCATACGGCATGATGATTGCCGTCCAGCTGGACAAAAAGGAGATGTTCGACCGTCTCTGGCGCTGGTCAAGGCAACAGATGCAGCACCGGGAAGGACCAATGAAAGGATACTTCCGCTGGAGCTGCAGCACCGACGGCACGCCCAATTCGCAGGGACCTGCCTCCGACGGTGAGTTGTACTTCATCACCTCACTCATCTTTGCTTCCAACCGCTGGGGCAATGAGACCGGTATTCATTACCTCAAAGAGGCACAGTTCATCCTCAACAACTCCATGGACAAAACCGGTGAACAGGGTGTGACGGCGCTGATCCATCCCGAACATCAGCTGATCACTTTCGTGCCGGTCGGATTTGGCGCCGGCTTCACCGATCCCTCCTATCACCTGCCAGCCTTCTACGAAGTGTGGGCACGCTGGGCGGAGGACGGGAGAGCCGATTACTGGAGGGAATGTGCCCGTAAAAGTCGTGATTACCTGCAGAAGGTCATTCATCCGGAAACAGGTCTGAACCCCGATTATAGCCACTACGACGGATCACTCCTCAACAGCCGGCACATCATCGGTGATGCCTTCCGTTTCGATTCCTGGCGCGTACCGATGAACATCGCTCTCGATTACAGCTGGGCATGCAAGGATCAGGAGTGGCAACAGCAATATGGTCATAACATCCAGAACTTCCTCTATGCGCAGGGAGTGGATCAGTTTGTGGACCAATACAATGTAGACGGAACCAGGGTGGCTGAGATCCTGGGTGCCGGCGGATATGAGAAGCTGCGTCACTCATTGGGCCTGGTGGCCTCTTCTGCCGCGGTCTCCCTGGTCTGCTCTCACGAGAAGAGCCGGGAGTTTGTGGATCAGCTCTGGAAGAGCCGGCATGAGCCTTACGACGACGGCTACTTCGATGCCTATTATGATGGTTTGTTGCAACTTTTTGCCTATATGCACCTTAGTGGCAACTACCGGATTATATTTCCTCAAAACGTGTTGTAAATAGTTAGATGCTTATGAAACAAAGAGTAATTATTCTCATCCTGATTTCGGCCATCGTCTTCATCACCTCTGGTCTGAATGCAGCGGAGCGTTTCATCACCAGACAGCAGCAGGAGAACAGCCTGGTGCTTTTTAATGGCGACAGGAGAGCGGAGATCCTGCTTTTCCCGGGCGCAGATAAAGGAATCGAACGTGCAGTCTCCGACCTGCAAACTGATTTTGAAAAGGTCACCGGGCATCTCCCCGGCCTCCAGATAACGTTCACCCCTACCGAAATGCCGTTAATCATCATCGGCACCCTGGGAACAGGTTCTGCCATTGACGCCCTCATAAAGCAAAAGAAGCTTGATGCAACGAAACTTAAGGGGAAGCATGAGATGTATCTCATTGAGTCACTATCCAACCCCTGTGAGGGTGTTGCGGAAGCCATCGTGATTGCCGGCAGCGATAAGAGAGGAACCATTTATGGCATCTACGAGCTCTCGAAACAGATAGGGGTCTCACCCTGGTACTACTGGGCCGATGTGCCGGTAGAGAGAAAAGAGGCGCTCTATTTTCAAAAAGGAAGTTATAGCGACGGCGAACCGGCAGTGACCTACCGCGGTATCTTCCTCAACGATGAAGCACCGGCACTGAGTGGATGGGCCAACGCTACCTTCGGAGGGTTCAACAGTGCCTTCTATGAGAAGGTATTCGAATTGATCCTACGCCTGAGAGGCAACTATCTCTGGCCGGCAATGTGGGGCAGTGCCTTTTACGATGATGATCCTCGAAACGGTGTTTTGGCGAACGAGATGGGAATCATCATGGGCACCTCACACCACGAGCCGATGGCGATGGCACAGACCGACTGGCACCGGTATGTGCAGCGAAACAACCTCCCCGATATCTGGGACTACAACAAAAACGCCGATGCACTGCAACAATCGTGGCGATATGGCATCGAACGAAGTCGCGACTGGGAGAAGGTGGTGACCGTGGGCATGCGGGGTGATGGCGACGAAGCGATGGAAGAGGGTGTGAACATCGCTCTTTTGGAAAAGATCGTGGCGGATCAGCGAAAGATCATCAGCGAGGTGACCGGCAAAAAAGCGGAACAGACACCACAGGTATGGGCATTGTACAAAGAGGTACAGGATTACTATGACCACGGGATGCGGGTGCCGGATGATGTGACGCTCCTCCTGTGCGACGACAACTGGGGGAACATCCGTAAGCTGCCCGGCATGGATGCCAAACCCAGAAAAGGGGGTTACGGCATCTATTACCATTTCGATTATGTGGGAGCTCCGCGCAATTCCAAATGGATCAACATCAATCCCATTCAGCGGGTATGGGAACAGATGAACCTTGCCTATGAGCATGGGGTGGAAAAGCTCTGGATCGTCAACGTAGGAGACCTCAAACCGATGGAGTACCCTATCAGTTTCTTTCTCGATATGGCCTGGGATCCCGCACAATTTAATCCGCAAAACCTGGTGGAACATACCAGAGAGTGGGCTGCACAACAGTTTGGTGCAACCCACGCAGAGGAGATTGCCCGTATCCTCACCCTCTATGCGAAATACAACAGAAGGGTCACCCCGGAAATGCTGAACGAAAAGACCTACAGCCTGGCACACTACGGTGAGTTTGAAAGAGTGGTGAACGAGTACCGCGCTCTGGCACTTGATGCTTTTCGTCTCTATGCACAACTGCCGGCAAAGCTGTGGGATGCTTACTATCAGCTGGTGCTCTATCCGGTAAATGCCAGCAGCAACCTCTATGAGATGTACTACGCCGTGGCAATGAACCGCCATCTGGCGGAAAAAAAAGATCTGCGTGCCAACCAATATGCCGACCAGGTGAAAGAGTGTTTTACGCGCGACTCATTGTTGCAGGTGGAATACAACGAGGTCATCGCCGATGGCAAATGGGCACATATGATGGACCAGCCCCGTATCGGCTACACCTCCTGGCAGCAACCCCCTCGCAACATCATACCCCGTGTCACCTACATCACACCGGAGGAGGCAGCAGCAGAAAAGATTTTCATTGAGCAAAACGGATATGTGTCCATTGAGGCAGAAAATTTTGCCCGTCGCCAAGAGAGCGGTACCATCCATTGGACAGTGATTCCCCACTTTGGAAAAACCCTGTCGGGTGTCACCACCTTGCCACAAAATGAATATCCCTCACCGGAGGAGGATATTTACCTGGAGTATGACATCCTCTTTGAATCAACAGGAGAAGTTGAAGTGCAACTGATATTGGCACCCACCCTCAACTTCAACGATAACAGAGGATTGCGCTACGAGGTTAACTTCGATGGAGGGAGACCACAGCAGGTCAATTTCAATGGTCATTACCGTGGTGAGCTGGGGCAGTGGCAGGCTGAGCATATCATCCGATCCACTACCAGGCACACCGTCACTGAGCCCGGCATCCACACCCTCCGCTATCGTGTTCTGGATCAGGGAATCGTGCTGCAGAAAATTGTAATCAACACGGGTGGTTTGAACCCAGCCTATCTGGGTCCCCCGGAAAGCAGTCGCAAGGGTGCGGAACATCAGATGAAAAGAGAATAGAGTCAAGAAATGATATATTGTACCACATGATAACTGAACACTGATGAAAAATTTACGATTAACCTCTAAAAAAGAGAGACTAATGATGCTCTGTATGGGGCTTTTACTCATCTCAACTGCCCTGGTGAGGGGGCAACACAATCCTACACCACCCTACAGTCCAAGAGAAAAGTATGTACACCAGGGAGCCGGCAATCCCTATCTGCCACTCTGGGAGCACCTGCCCGATGGAGAACCCCGTGTTTTTGAGGATCCTGACAATCCGGGTAAATACCGCGCCTACATCATCGGCTCGCATGACCTGCGCGTTACCAGTTACTGCGGCCCAGATATCAGAATGTGGTCTGCACCCGTGGAGGATCTCTCCAGTTGGAGAGATGAAGGCCCTATCTTTACCTATCAGATAGATGGTCAGTGGGATGTAATGTATGCCCCCGACCTGATAGAGGTCAGAAAGAAGGATGGCACGAAAGAGTATTATCTCTATCCGCACAGCCGTGGACCACGCAGAGAGGCGATGGTTGCCAAGGGAAGTCGCCCCGATGGTCCTTTCACCCCCATCAATCTGACCGAAGATGGCAAAAGTACCATTCCCGGAAGCATCCTGGGTTTTGATCCGGCTGTCTATATTGAGTATGTCACCGATCCCGCCGACCCCGATTATGAGATTGGTTTCAGGGCTTACGGTTACTGGGGATTCCAGCGATCGCTGGCCGCCCAGCTGGATCAGAACACCATGTATTCACTCAGACCGGGAACAGAGGTGATCAGTTATTTCCTGCCTGCAAGTGCCCGTTACGGTATGATCCGTGATCCGGAAGGCACAAAATACCCGCAGATCTACCCCGATCAGGACCTCAAGACATTCAACTTCTTTGAAGCATCCTCCATCCGCAAGGTGGGCAACAAGTATGTCACGGTTTTCAGCGGATATTCAGGTCCTGACTACGGTATTGAAAGCTCCAACTCTACCCTGCGTTATGCAGTGGGTGACTCTCCCCTGGGTCCCTGGAGAAGTGGTGGGGTGCTGGTCGATTCGAGGGCTCCGGTATTGAACCGCGATGGATCGGCTATCGAAACATCCTACGCCGGGCACAACACCCATGGCAGCATCGAGCTGATCAACGACCAATGGTATGTCTTTTACCACAGGCCGCCGCGCAGCTTCGGCTTTGCACGCCAGCCGATGGTGGCTCCCATCAAGGTGGAATGGGATGAGAAGCCGGTATCGGAAGGGGGTATGGTGACAATCAGGGCATACGATCCCTACGGCGATGACAAAATATGGAGCGCCAAAGACGGCAAAGGGAGAGAGTACAAAGGTGCGGAAGTCACCTCCGAAGGGTTCCACATCTACGGTCTCGATCCCTATCAATACTATTCCGCCGGCTATGCTTGCTACCTTTCGGATATCAGCATCCAGCAGGATGCATGGGATATCTGGAACAGCCACATGCCAATCGGCAATGTGAAGGATGGTCATGTGATCGGTTACAAGTACTTCGGCTTTGGTGGTTTGAAAAACGAGACCAAAGGATTGAAAGCATTCAAGGGAACCAAAAAAAGAAACAAAACCGCATTCAATCTGTTCCTGACACCCAGGACATCGGATGCGTTCAAGGTGAATGTATGGCTCGACGGTCCCTGGGAGAATGAGACCTGGAAAGGAACCAAGATTGGGGAAATTGTGGTTCCGGCCAACTCAGCACAGGAGATGACACACTATACAATCGATGTGGCCCGCTATGTAGATCACCTCGACGGCAAGCATGCCATCTTCCTGGTAGCGGAAGGTCCGAAATCAACCGAACTTTTCGATTTGACAGGCCTTGGCTTCAGTTCGAAAAAGAAGAAGATCGCTCCTCCGGTGGTTCCATCGGTCACCATCACCGTCAACGGCAATGAGATTGAGATTCCAGCTCACCCTGTCAGATCGACCAATGCAAACGGTATTGTAGGATATAATCTTTTTGAGACTTCCTATATGCTACCTTTCGGTACAACCATGACCCCCACTGTGAGCGCTTCTTCCAATCATAAGAAGGTGAAAGCAACAGTGACACAGGCTGACTCACCTACGGGTGTTGCGAAGGTTGAATTTGATTTTAACGGTGTGGTGAAGACTTATCAGATTCAGTTTAAGACACAAAAAGAAGAGATGCATGTCTATCTCTGCCTGGGGCAATCGAACATGGAAGGACATGTACGGTTCAAACCGGAAGATACCACCGGCATCGATGATCGGTTCATGGTGTTGCAGACAGTTGACTGCCCCGACCTGGGACGGGTGAAAGGTGAGTGGTACAAAGCCATCCCTCCTTTGGTACGTTGCCATACAGGTCTGGGACCGGTTGACTTTTTCGGACGCAAGATGACGGCTGAATTACCCCCTCACATCAAAGTAGGAGTCATCAACGTAGCTGTGGGTGGATGCAAGATTGAGCTTTTCGATAAGGAGAACTTCCAGGAGTATGTTTCCACCTCTCCCGGTTGGCTGAAGAGCATGGTTGCGGAGTATGATGGCAACCCCTACAAACGTCTCGTGGAGATGGCACAACTTGCCCAGAAAAACGGTGGCGTCATCAAGGGAATCCTGCTGCATCAGGGTGAATCGAATACCGGTGAGAAGGAATGGCCGCTGAAAGTGAAAAAGGTGTATGACCGTCTGCTCAATGATGTGGGTCTGGCACCCAACTCCGTGCCACTGCTGGCTGGTGAGGTGGTACATGCCGATCAGGGGGGCATCTGCGCATCGATGAATGAGATTATTCAGACACTGCCTGAGGTGATTCCCAACAGCTATGTCATCTCTTCTGCCGGTTGTAAAGACGGACCTGACAATCTTCACTTCTCCGCCGAGGGTTACAGGATGCTGGGTGAACGCTATGCCGATCAGATGCTCTCCATCCTGAACAAGTGAACCAACCATCATTACTACAATGCCACGCTCTACAGCAATGCCCCGTTGTAAAACTGTTTCCCTGATTGCCTGCTGGTTGATGCTCCTGTCGTTCAGCGCATCACCACGGTCTCCTGTGCCTGATGCCGGGAAAGGAGTGATGATCGAGACCGGCGGGGGTATGCTTCGTCTCACCCCGCTGAATGAACGCTCCATCCGTGTCACGTTCACAAAAAAGGAGAGACGCCTATATCCGGAGGAGTTGGTCTACAGCGAACAGGTGACACCACCTCCCTACAGGGTGAGTGAAGATGAAACGTCGATAAGGATGGAGCTGGAACAGATCATTGCCATTTTCAACCGGGAGAAAGGAACGCTCAGTTTTACCGATCGGCAGGGAACGCTCCTGCTGAGCGAAAAAGCAGGGGGGCGCATCATGGAGGCGGACAGCCTGGATAACATCGAGGTATACAAGGTGATGCAGCGGTTTCACTCTCCTCCCGACGAATATCTGTTCGGCACAGGTCAGTTTCAGGACGGCCAGCTGAACATCAGGGGATTGTCACGCCGGCTCACACAGGTGAACAGCCAGATAGCCATTCCTTTCATCCTCTCCAGCAAAGGGTATGGACTGCTCTGGAACAACTACGGGCTCACCGACCTCAATCCGGCGGAGGAGGTGCTGCCGTTGTTGCGCAATGATGAACAGGGAGAGCGCGTGACGGTGGACGCCACCGGCACCAGCGGTAACAGAAGAGAGACCCGACAGATGAACCGGTTCACCGGCACGCTGACGCTTCCTGCCGCCGGCAGCTATGCACTGCTGCTCGACGTGGGACAGGCCATGGCGCGCAAGCATCACCTGGTGATCAACGGCGACACACTGGTCGATGTAAACAACATCTGGCTGCCACCCACCACCTCACTCATCGCGCAGCTGTCGAAAGGTACCCATCAAGTCATCGTGGAGGGAGAGGAGCAGGATCGACCGCAGCTCTACTGGAGAGCGGTCACCGATGAAACCATCCTCTCCTCACCGGTGGCTGAGGCGCTCGACTACACCATCTTTGCCGGGAACGGTGACGAGGTGATTGCAAGCTACCGTCAGCTGACCGGTGCGACACCCATGTTGCCGCGCTGGGCATTCGGGTATATCCATTGCCGCGAGCGCTACCACACACAGGAGGAGCTGCTGGAGAACGCCCGCACCTTCCGGGAGAGGGGCCTTCCGGTCGATGTGATCGTGCAGGACTGGCAATACTGGGGTAAGCATGGTTGGAATGCCATGCGCTTTGACGAGGAGCGCTATCCCGATCCGGCAGAGATGGTACGCCAGCTGCATGCAATGAACCTGCGGATGATGATCTCTGTCTGGTCGAAAATTGACAAACAGTCGGAGGTAGGCAAAGAGATGGACAAAAAGGGATACTATATCCCTGACAGCGAGTGGATTGATTTCTTCAATCCTGAGGCGGCTGCCGCCTATTGGAAGCAGTTCTCCACGAAGATGCTCCCTTACGGCATCGATGCCTGGTGGCTGGATGCCACTGAACCGGAGAATGATGACCTGCAACACCGGAAGATAATGAACGGCACCCTGCCTGGCGAGCTGCTGCGCAATGTGTATCCACTCTATGTGAACAGGACGGTATTTGAAGGACTGCGAAAGGATGATCCCACACGGCGTGCCTTCATCCTTACACGCAGCGCCTTTGCCGGTATGCAGCGGTATGGCACCGCTACCTGGTCGGGTGATGTCGGTCACGACTGGGAGACACTTCGTCGCCAGATCACCGCTGGGCTTGGTCAGATGAGCACGGGCCTGCCCTGGTGGACATACGACGCCGGTGGCTTTTTCAGGCCCGCAGACCAGTACTCCAACACACTCTATCACGAGCTCTTCATCCGCTGGTTTCAGACCGCTGCCTTCTTCCCATTGCTGCGGGTACATGGCTACATGAGCAACACCGAGCCATGGCGATATGGTGAAGCGGTGGAAGAGGTGGTGTCGCAGACCCTCGATCTACGCTACCGGCTGCTCCCCTATATCTATTCGGAAGCATCGCGGGTCAGCATGTACGGCTCCACTCTGATGCGTCCGCTGGTGATGGACTTTGCCGACGACTCGACAGCGCTGGAACAAAAAAATCAGTTCCTGTTCGGTCCCTCGCTCCTGGTGACACCGGTAACCGAACCGGGGGTAAAACAATGGTCGCTCTATCTTCCCAGACAGGAGAAGGGGTGGATCGATTTTCGGAGCGGGGAACAATTTGAGGGAGGCCGGATACTGGATGTCCCGGTCGATCTCACCGCCATCCCCCTCTTTGTCAGGGCCGGTTCCATTATTCCGATGGGACCTGCCGGGCAACAGACCTCACAGCCATCGGATGAACCGATGGAGATACGCATCTACCCGGGGAGCGATGCATCCTTCACCCTCTACGAAGATGAAGGGGACAATTATCACTATGAAAAGGGCCTCTGCAGCACCATTGAGATGAGATGGAACGAGTCGGCTGCAACCTTGACGATCGGAGCACGCAAAGGTACTTTCCCCGGCATGGAGCATCATCGCACCTTCCGTTTGTTGGTGATGAAGCCTCAATCTGACCCGGGCGAAACAGTGACAATCACCTACAACGGAAAGAGAAAAAAGATCACATTACTGGATAAAAAAGAGAGATAATGCAACGAATCGTATATCTGGCACTCCTGCTCATCTTTTCACTTCATCTCCCGGCACAGGAGCTGAAGCTGTGGTACGATACACCGGCGAAGGTATGGGAAGAGGCACTCCCCCTGGGAAACAGCAGGCTGGGTGCCATGGTCTATGGCAATCCCGCAGAAGAGGAGATCCAGCTCAACGAGGAGACCCTCTGGGGAGGAGCACCTCACCGGAACGACAATCTCAAAGCAGCCGGTGCACTCAGGGAAGTACAGGAGATGATCTTCCGGAAAGCGTATGGGGAGGCCGACAAACGGATCAACGAGACCTTCTTCGGGGGTCCCCATGGCATGCCCTACCAGACAGCCGGCTGCCTGCTGCTCCATTTCGAGGGTCACGACAAGTGGCAGGATTACTACCGTGAACTGGACCTTGATCGTGCTGTCGCCACAACACGTTACAACGTGAACGGCATCACCTTCACGCGTGAGCTATTCTCCTCATTTGCCGACGACGTGATCATCCTGCGTCTGACCGCCGACAAAAAGAGAAGCATCTCGTTTGCGGCGGCCTACCGCAATCCCTCACAACACACCGTCATGCAGAGAGGTGACCGGCTGGTGCTGCGTGGCAGGGGAGTAGACCATGAGGGGATCGACGGGAAAATAGAATATGAGATTCAGACAACAATCCGTCAGAAAGGTGGGACAGTGGAGGTAAGTGAGGAGCAGATCCGCGTCACCAACGCCACGGAAGCGATACTTTACCTCTCCATTGGCACCAGCTTCCGGGATTATCAAACGCTGGACAGGGATCCTGCCGCAGTGGCCTCCGGACTGCTGGGAGCGGCACTCACGAAGCAATACAGCAAAGCGCTCAAAAGTCACAGTGAGATCTATAGCCATCAGTTTCACCGATTCAGCCTTGATCTGGGACAACAGGATAACAGCCGGAAGCGGACCACCACACAGCGGATCACCTCTTTCAAAGAGACAGAGGATCCCGCCCTTGTCACCCTGCTGACACAGTTTGGCCGTTACCTGCTGATCTCCTCCTCACAGCCGGGGGGACAGCCGGCCAACCTGCAGGGCATCTGGAACAACAGCACCTACCCGGCATGGGACAGCAAGTATACGCTCAACATCAATGCCGAGATGAACTACTGGCCGGCGGAGGTTACCAACCTCACCGAGACGCATCAACCCCTCTTCCGGATGATGGAGGAGCTGAGTCGCACCGGACAACATACGGCACGCAGCATGTACAACGCCGACGGATGGGTGGTACACCACAACACCGATATCTGGAGAATCACCGGCCCGGTCGATTTTGCAGCAGCCGGGATGTGGCCCACCGGTGGTGCATGGCTCTGCCAGCATCTCTGGGAGCACTACCTGTTTACCGGCGACAAGGCTTTTCTGAAACAATACTTCCCCGTGATGAAGGGGGCGGCCGACTTTTTCCTCTCCACACTGATTCCGGACCCCGACAACAAATGGATGGTGGTAAGCCCATCTGTGTCGCCCGAGCAGGGTCCTGTGACGGCCGGCACCACCATGGATAACCAGCTGCTGTTCGATCTGTTTACGCGTACAGCCGAAGCAAACGAACTGCTGGGCAGGGATCCGCATTACAGCCAACAGCTGCGTGACATGGCCTACAGGCTGCCGCCGATGCAGATCGGCAGACATGCACAGCTGCAGGAGTGGTTGCAGGACGTGGATGACCCCAAAAACGAACACCGTCATGTGTCGCACCTCTATGGTCTCTATCCCGGCAACCAGATATCCCCCTACACCACACCGGAGCTGTTTGATGCCGCCAGACAGTCGCTGCTCTATCGTGGCGATCAGGCTACCGGCTGGTCCATCGGCTGGAAGGTGAACCTCTGGGCTCGTCTCCTGGATGGGGATCATGCCTACAGGATTGTCCGGAATATGCTCACGCTTGCCGGTCCCGATGGCAACAGAAACGGGAGAACCTATCCCAACCTCTTCACGGCCCACCCCCCTTTTCAGATCGACGGCAACTTCGGCCTGACAGCCGGTGTGGCGGAGATGCTGCTGCAGAGTCACGACGGAGCGGTGCATCTGTTGCCGGCACTGCCACAGCAATGGGATCGCGGATCGGTTTCAGGCATCGTTGCCCGTGGAGGATTCGAAGTGGAAATAAAATGGAAAGAAGGGACACTGGAAGAGGCCATTGTCACCTCACAACTCGGTGGGAACCTGCGTATCCGCTCTTATGTGCCACTGAAGGGCAAAGGACTCACCACCGCCACTGGTGTGAATCCCAATGCTCTCTTCCGAAAAGCAGCCGTGAAAGAACCTCTGATTAGCGATGAGGCGGTTGTGGCCGTGAAGAGTGAGCTCCGAAAGGTCTATGAGTATGATCTCCGGACCGAAGCGGGCAAGCAATATCAGATCAAAAAAAAATAGGCAGGTATCAAACCGCCCATTACTTATCACAGAGAAGAATGAATATGGAATACCGCGAATTGGGCCAGACCGGGATGAAACTCTCCAGGATCAGCTTCGGTGCCTCCTCCCTCGGTGCTGTCTTCCACCCGATGAAGGAGGAAGAAGGTATCCTGGCGGTACACACTGCCCTGGAGCAGGGTGTCAACTTCATCGATGTCTCTCCCTACTATGGCCATCTGAAAGCAGAGAACGTGCTGGGCAAGGCATTGAGAGGGGTGGATCGAAGTCGTTACTACCTCTCCACCAAGGTGGGCCGCTACGGCAGCGATGGGGTGAACCACTGGGATTACTCCGCCACCAGGGCGCAGGAGAGCGTCTATGAGAGCATGGAACGACTGGGTGTGGACCACATTGATCTGATCAATGTACATGACATCGAGTTTGCCGACCTGGAGCAGGTCTGCAATGAGACCCTGCCGGCCCTGGTTGAATTACGCGACGAGGGAACCATCAGACACATCGGGATCACCAATCTGAATCTGCGCCATTTTAGATATGTCATTGAACATGTACCTGCCGGCACGGTTGAAAGCATCCTCTCCTTTTGTCACTACACGCTGAATGATGATTCACTGGCGGACTACCTCAATTTTTTTGAGGCGCACAGTGTGGGCGTCATCAATGCATCCCCCTACTCCATGGGACTGCTGACTGAACGGGGAGCACCGTCGTGGCATCCCGCACCGGCAGCCCTTCAACGGCTCGCCAGAAAGGCTGTCGATTACTGCAAGTCGAAGGGGGTCTCCATTGAACAGCTGGCGGTAAGCTACAGCACGGCCAATCCGCGGATTGCCACCACGCTGTTCAGCTCCGGCAGTCCGGAGAATGTATCACGAACAATCAGATATGCTTACACGCCGCTGGATATGACACTGCTGCGCGAAGTACGGGCTATTCTCGAGCCGGGTTTTCGGGACAGCTGGGTGAATAGTTGACAGTTATATTCTGAAAAGAAACAGAAGATGAAAACATTACAAATAACAGGTCAGGGAATCACTCAGCTTATTGAGGTTCCCAAACCGGAATTATCAGAAGGAGAAGTCTTGTTAAAGATCGGATATGTCGGTTTCTGTGGTTCCGACCTCAACACCTTCAGGGGTGCCAACCCTCTGGCACAATACCCCGTCATTCCCGGCCACGAGATTGGGGCAACGATTGAGGCGGTAGCCGCTGATCTCCCTCCCCACCTTCGTCCCGGCATGCACGCCACCGTCAACCCCTACTCCAGTTGCGGAAGATGTCCTGCCTGTCTGAACAACCGACCCAATGCCTGTGAGTTCAACCGTACACTGGGGGTACAGCGCAATGGTGCCATGGCTGAATATATCACACTGCCCTGGGAGAAGGTGCTCACCGACGACCGGCTCTCCGTGCGCGACATGGCGCTGGTGGAGCCCATGAGTGTGGGTTTTCATGCCGTGAACCGTGCAGAGGTGAAAGACAGCGATAGCGTGATGGTGATCGGCTGCGGTATGATCGGACTGGGAGCCATCATCTGCGCAGTAAACAGGGGTGCCAGGGTGATCGCCGTGGATCTCGATGCAGAGAAACTCTCCCTGGCAGCAGAGCTGGGAGCCCGCGAGGTCATCGATTCTTCGAAAGAGGATATCAGGGCACGGATCATGGAGATCACAGGGCAACGGGGTGTCAATGTGGTGATTGAGGCGGTGGGCCGCCCCGAGACCTATCGCACAGCCATCGCTGCCGCTGCCTTCACCGGCAGAGTGGTTTATATCGGTTATGCAAAGGAGGAGATCGCTTTCGACACCCAGTACTTTGTAAAGAAAGAGTTGGACATCAGGGGATCACGCAATGCGCTGCCATCCGATTTCAGGGCTGTTATCGCCTATCTCAGGGAGGGACGCTGCCCGGTAGAGAAACTGATCTCCGGTATCTTTGCCCCGGAAGAGGCACAGGCTGCACTGGAGCATTGGGCCTCAAACCCCGGCAAGGTATTCAGGTATCTAATCGGCTTTGAATCATGAGCACCCTCCTGATAGATGCACATGCTCACCTCTGGCTGTCACAGGATGCCGAGGTGAACGGCCTGCAGATCAAAACAATGACGAACGGCAGATCGCTCTTCATGGGTGAAGTGCGGCAGATGCTGCCGCCTTACATGACCGACGGCAGGAACAGCGCGGAGATATTTCTATCCAATATGGATTACGCACAGGTGGCAGCCAGCGTGATCACACAGGAATATATCGACGGGAACCAAAACGACTACCTGATGGAGGTGCAGCAGACCTATCCCGACCGGTTTCTCTGCTGCGGCATGGTGGACCTGCGCAAGCCCGGTTTCTACCGGGAGGCGGAGCAACTGATCGGAAAAGGGTTCAGGGCCATCAAGATACCTGCACAACGGCTGATCACCGACAACGGCAGGATATGGCTCACCGGTGATGAGATGATGCAGCTCTTTCACCTGATGCAGGAGAAGGGAATCATCCTCTCCATCGACCTGGCCGACGGCGCCACACAGGTGGCGGAGATGGAGGAGATCATTGCAGCCTGTCCCTCACTGAAGATCGCCATCGGTCATTTCGGCATGGTGACGCGTGATGGGTGGCAGGAACAGATCAGGCTGGCGCGGTATGACCAGGTGATGATTGAGTCGGGTGGAATCACCTGGCTCTTTAACGATGAGTTTTACCCCTTTGCAGGGGCTGTCCGGGCCATCCGCGAAGCGATCAGCCTGGTGGGGATCGACAAGCTGATGTGGGGATCGGATTATCCCCGCACCATGGTGGCCATCACCTATCGGATGTCGTATGATTTCATCGTCCGGTCTTCCCTGCTTACCGATACCGAAAAAGCACTCTTCCTGGGCCTCAACGCACAAAAGTTCTATGGCTTCGGTGCATTACCGGAGATGCCCTATATCAAAAATATGACGGAATAATTTTTTCAATTATCTCCTGGTTTGATTCCGATACCACCAAGCCGGAGACACCATTTGAGGTCTCTTTCGATTTCTTCCGGATTCAGAATTCGGGGATTGATTATGATGGGATGAAACAGTGAGTAAGAAGAAGAGCGGTTTTGAATCGGAAGAATAAAAATGCTTTTAGCTTTTTTTATACAATTATACCTATCTTTGATGTATCATTGTGCCATTTTCCATGTTGTGAGAGGGAATACCGTTGCCGGTTAGATAAAAAACCTCGTTGACCGCATGACAGAACTACAAGAATATAATTGTCGATGAAAACCCGAATCATAATTGCCGTTCTCCTTCTTTCTGTCTCTTTCAGCTACTCCTCCAATGTGAAGTTCTATGACATCAACTCCATACACGGGATCAGCATGAGGGAGGTGGCTTCGGTATGCAAGGACAGGGACGGCTTTATCTGGGCATCCTCAAAAAGCGGCATACTGCGATTGACTGACAACAGTTACCACATCTATCAGTTACCCTACGAAACACCCAACATCATCTATACAAAGCTGCTGTACGACAACGACTCACTCCTTGCTTTCACCAACAACGGGCAGATATTTCACTACAACGAACTGTATGACCGTTTTGACTTGCTGATTGACATCCGCAAACCACTGAACGACACCCATCTGGTACTGAACAGGATCGCTGTTGACCGTTATGGATCGATCCTGATCGCGGCTACAACCGGATTGCATAAATTCCAGGACAACAAGCTGATCACAATAGGAGAAGAGAAATATACCGATATCCAGGATTTTATCTGGCTCGACGAGCTGCATCTGTTAATGGGAACCAACAATGGCTTTTGGCTGTTGAACACCTACACACTTACCGACCGGCACCTATACACATATGAAGAGGGTGAAGAGCTGAAGGTGTCTAAATTACATCACGTGCAAGGAGACAAAATGGTTTGGGTGGGTACCAGTGCCAATGGTTTGTATTTGTATGACCTTGACAGTAACAAGTTGAGCGAATCACCCCTGAAACCTTTTCCCAATCAACCCATTCATGCCATTGTGCCCAATACTGACTCCACCGTGATGGTAGGTATTGACGGGCAGGGTATCTGGGAGTTGACAATTGAGAACCACCGGTTACTAAACATATACAAGGAGAACCCTGACAATCCGCTCTCGCTGAAAGGGAACGGGGTCTATGATATCTACCATGACCAGGACAAACGTATCTGGGTTTGCACTTACAGTGGTGGACTCTCCTACTTTGATCAGGAATCGGCTGAGGTTACACAGATCACCCATCAGATCAACAACCCCAACTCACTGAGCAATGACAATGTCAACAAGGTGATCGAGGACAGCAGGGGAAACATATGGTTTGCCACCAACAACGGTGTGAACCGCTGGGAGGTCGCAACAGGCAGATGGCACACCTATTATCAGAACTTGCAGGAACAGGCACAGGTTTTCCTCTCCCTCTGTGAGGACCGGAACGGCAACATCTGGGCAGGGTCCTATTCATCAGGCGTTTATGTTATTGATGGAAAAACGGGCCGTGAGATCGCACATTATTCCAGTAAGGATGGGTTTTCATCCCTTACCAATGATTATATCTTTGATATTTTCAAGGACAGCCAGGGTGACCTTTGGCTGGGTAGTCCACTGGGACAGATCTTCCTTTATGATGAAAGCGAAAGGCGCTTTGAAGCCTATCCTTATCAACCGGTCTATGCTATTGAGGAGCTATCGCCCGACAACCTGCTCCTGGCCTGCACCTACGGACTGCTGTTGATGGACAAAAAAACGGAGCAGACACGCACCATCCTGGATGGGTATCTCCTGCATGACCTGATTGTCATCGGTGATAACGTATGGATGGGCTCCTCCGGCGATGGCCTGCTACGGTACAATCTGAGGGACAACACATTTGAGAAGTTCACCACGGATGACGGGTTGCTCTCAAACTATGTCAACAGTATCCTCCGGGAAGGAAAATATCTGTGGCTGGGTACAGAATCGGGGCTCTGTAAATTCGATACCGGGGAAAAGAATGTTGAGATATTCTCCTCCCTGCCCTCCTTTTTCAACGTCTCATTCAATCAGAACGCATCGCTGAAGCTCACCAACGGACAACTCATCTGGGGTACCAGCAGCGGGGCACTGATGTTCGAACCGGACGCAATGCTCTTCTCACCCTCAAAGGGAAGAATCTATTTCCAGGATATCGTCATCTCCGGACGATCAATTCGTGACAACGAGTCTTTCATCATCGATTCTCCCATCGATGAATTGGAAGAGATCTCACTGAAATATGACCAAAACACACTGACACTGGAGTTTCTGCCCATCGGTACCTCCTCCCTCTACTCGAAATTCTCCTGGAAAATGGAAGGAACAGATGAAGAGTGGACGCAGCCGACCAGCTCAGGTGCCATCACCTATGCCAGCATGCCCAGTGGTGACTATTCACTTAAGATCAGGATGTACGACAGCTCACTTAAACAGGTTGTTGAGGAACGATCACTGGGGATTCGAATTACACCTCCCTGGTGGAGGTCTTTCTGGTTTCGTTTGATCATTACCCTGCTGACGGTTGCACTCCTCGTCTTCATCATCCGTTTTTACATCGATCGGATCAGACAACAACATGCGGAAGACAAGATCCGCTTCTTTGCCAACATGGCACATGACATACGCACCTCACTGACACTGATCAATGCTCCGATTGAGGAACTGAACAAGGAGCCTAACCTTTCCAGTGAGGGACGCTATTACCTCAACCTGGCCACAGAGCAGGCAGGACGACTCTCTTCGGTCGCGAATCAACTGCTCGATTTCCAAAAGGTAGACATCGGTAAAGGCCAGGCTTTTTTCATGATGACAGATGTGGTGAAAATTATCCGCCAGCGAAAATCGATGTTCGATGCTGCTGCCTCAAAACGAAAAGTTAAGCTTGTTTTCAACAGCAACAAAGATGCTTATGTAACAGCAGTGGATGAATTGAAAATTGAGAAGGTGATTGACAACCTGTTATCAAATGCCATCAAGTATTCACATCCTGAGGGTGAAGTCGTAATAAATCTAACTTGTGATCCAAGCAAATGGATTTTTGAAGTGAAGGATTATGGATTGGGCATTTCAGAAGATGCCCAGAGAAAACTCTTCAGGGAGTTTTACAGGGGCGACAATGTGGTTAACTCAACCATTGTCGGTTCTGGCATTGGCCTGCTGTTGGTGAAGAACTATGTAGCCATGCACGAAGGGACCATTTCGCTTGAGAGCAAAGAGAATGAAGGCGCCCTGTTTCGGATCACCATACCCTACAAGGAGGTATCGTCATCTTCCCCATCACTGCTATCAGATATTGAATGGGATGAGAATCAGACATCCCTCATCCTCACGGAAGATGAATCCATCCCGGGACCAAACCAGGATAGTGAACATAAAGAGTCTCTGGTGATCGTGGAAGACAACGATACATTAAAAGAATTCCTGGAGCATTCATTGCAGGGTAGATATAAAATTGTTGCCGCAAAAGATGGTGAAATAGCCTGGAATATCATCCGGAAAAAGATGCCTGACTTGATCATCTCCGATGTGATGATGCCCAATATGGATGGATTTGAACTCTGCCGGCTGATCAAATCGACATACGAGACATCCCATATTCCGGTCATCCTGCTCACCGCTTTGAATGAAAAATCGCAACAACTTCACGGGCTGGGACTGGGGGCTGATGATTATCTGACCAAACCGTTCGACATGACACTGCTGCACCAGCGCATAACCAACATCATTCAGAACCGGAAGGTCGTCAGGGAGAAGGCACTCCGTCTGATCGATGAGGAAGAGGGTGAATCGATTTATCTGAACGAACTGGACAATCAGTTTGTCAAAAAAGCAGTTCAGGTAGTCCATACCCACATGGATAACACGCAGTTCAACAAAGAGACCTTTGCCTCAGAGATGAATGTCAGTTCTTCGCTGTTGTACAAGAAAATCAAGTCATTGACTGATCTCTCCCCTATCGATTTCATCAGGAGCATACGATTAAACCATGCACTAAAGCTGATACAATCAGGGAAATATACCGTCACGGAGGTGAGTGAGTTGTGTGGCTTCTCCAGTGTGAAGTATTTCAGCGCTGCCTTCAAAGCCTATTTCGGCAAATCGCCCTCAAAGCTGTAAAAACTGTCTGTTTTATCTATAAACGTGAATTAACTATCCAATATCAGGATAAGATCTCACCACCGCAAACTATATTTGTCCTGGTTCTAACTCAAATTTTCTACCTCAATGAAAGCAAAAATTAATCTGTCGCTGCTACTGACCGTTGGCGCCCTACTATCTGTCATTTCAGGCAGCCATGCACAGAAGAGTGCGCAATCGAATCATCCTGTTTTCACGCAATACAGATACCAGGGTGCAGACCCCGTTTATGAAAAGTATACCTTGCAAACGGATGAGTTTTATAATCCTATCCTGCAGGGCTGCTATCCTGACCCATCCATCACCCGGAAAGGCGATGATTATTTCCTGGTATCCTCCTCCTTCGCCATGTTCCCCGGTGTCCCCATCTTTCACTCCAAAGACCTGGTGAACTGGAAGCAGATAGGCCATGTGCTCGACAGAAAGTCCCAGTTAATGGTGCACAACAGCGGCATCAGTGAAGGGATCTACGCACCGGCCATCAAGTACAACCCCCACAATGATACCTTCTACATGATCACCACACAATTTGCCGGTGACATCGGTAACATGGTGGTGAAAACTAAAGATCCCTTCAAGGGATGGAGCGAGGTACAGAAACTCAATTTTGGAGGTATCGATCCCTCACTTTTCTTCGACGACGACGGCAAGGCCTATGTGGTCCACAACGATGCACCCGACAGGGGCAAAGAGCTCTATGAAGGTCACCGGGTGATCAAGATATGGGAGTATGACATGGAGAAGGATCAGGTGATCGCCGGCAGTGATCAGATCATCGTGGATGGTGGCGTTGACATCACCCAGCAACCGATCTGGATCGAAGCACCCCATATCTACAAGCGAAACGGCATCTATTACCTGATGTGTGCCGAGGGGGGTACCGGCGACTGGCACAGTGAGGTGATCTTCACCAGCGATCACCCCAAGGGTCCCTACACGCCTGCAAACAACAACCCCATACTGTCACAGCGCTACCTGCATCCCGACAGGGAGAACAAGGTAGACTGGGCCGGACATGCCGACCTGGTGGAGGGTCCCGACGGGAAGTACTACGGTGTGTTCCTGGCCGTCCGCCCCAACGAACAAAACAGGGTGAACACCGGTCGTGAGACCTTTATACTGCCGGTCGTCTGGAGTGGCAGGTATCCCGTCTTTGAAAACGGCCTGATCCCCATGTCACCCAAGCTAAAGATGCCGGAGGGTGTGGAGAACAAAACCGGCAGGGATGGGTTCTTTCCCAACGGCAACTTCACCTTTCACGATGACTTCCGTTCAGCAACACTGGACTATCGCTGGATAGGGGTGAGAGGTTCCAGGGAGGAGTTTACTAAAGCTGACAACAAAGGGATCACGCTCACACCGTTCCCGGTCAACCTGAAAGCGGTTGCCCCCACCTCTACCCTCTTCCACCGCCAACAACACAGATATTTCACTGCCACCACCACTCTACAATATCAGCCTGCTTCTGAAAAGGATCTGGCCGGCATGGTTTGTTACCAGAGTGAGCGATTCTATTACCTCTTCGGAATCACCCGGAAAGGAAAACAGGATTATCTGGTTCTCCAGCGTACTGAAAGAGGAGCCTCAACCATTCTTGCCAGTACCACCATAGAGACTGGCAAACCTCTCCTCCTACAGATTACTGCTAATGGGGAT
>DURL01000100.1 GCA_012837345.1 Bacteroidales bacterium | reverse complement strand
CGTGAGCTGCGGTATGAATGGTTTGAGATCATCCGGCAACAACAGGATGCTGAGGCGATAGCCGTGGCACATCACCGTGACGACTCGGTGGAGACCCTTCTGCTCAACCTGATCCGTGGTACCGGCATCAGAGGGTTAAGCGGCATCTCTCCCAGAAAAGGAAGGGTGGTGCGACCGCTGCTAGGTGTCACACGCACACAAATCGAACATTATATCGTTGAGCGCGCTATCCCCACTGTCTTTGACAGCAGCAACCATGATGATCGCTTTCTGCGCAATGCACTCAGGCTGCGTGTCATCCCCCTGCTGGAGGAGTTGAACCCCTCGGTGAGAGAGGCGATCCACCGTACCTCACAACACCTCGCCGAAGCAGAGAAGGTCTATCGCAACGCCATCGCTGCTCTGTCGGCTGATCTCTTTCACGATGGGCGGATCGATATCGCAGCGTTGAAGCAATCACCCTCACCGCGTGCGCTCCTTTTTGAGATACTCACCCCGCTGGGGTTCAACCCGTCGGTGATCGGTGATATTGCCGAGAGCCTCGATGCTACACCCGGGAAACAGTTCCCGGGTGCGCAGCATAGGGTGCTCAAAGACAGGGATGCCCTGCTTATCATCCCTCTAGCGGCAGAGGAGCAGCAGGTTTCATTCGCCATCCATGCAGATACAACGGTGCTGGAGATGCCTCTGCCCATGCAGATCCTGTCGCTGGAGATGCCGGTGACGATTGAAAAGAGCAAATCCATGCTCTATGCTGATCAGGAGCTGCTGCATTTTCCACTCCTGTTGCGTAAGTGGCAGCCAGGTGATTGGTTTATCCCTTTTGGGATGAAGGGTCGGAAAAAGCTGAGCGATTATTTTACCGACCGCAAAATGAGCTTGTATGACAAGGAAGAGGTGTGGCTGCTGCTCTCGGGCGATGAGGTGGTATGGATCGTGGGGGAACGTCCGGATGACCGCTTCCGGGTCACCAACCAGACAAAAAGGGTTCTTCATATTCATCTTGAACAGGGAAAAAGGTGATTGTGCCAGATTGTTGAAAAGTTTTTCACCATTCATGCAACGTTTTTCCGGTAATTCCGTCTTACGGAGAGAACCCAAACCATCGATTTATTGTTATAAAAAATAAAGCATACCAAAAAGATGAAAACCAATACAATCAAAGACATCGTGATGCTGGGCGCATTCGCAGGATTTGCCTTTTATATCACCCGCTACTACAGACAGAAGAAACAAAAAGAGAGAGAGTTGCGTGAGACACTCCATTTCCAGCTGTTTTAGAAAACCACTTCAACGATTGATAATATTTGTTCAGCTCTTTTCATGCTTCATTTTTTTGTATCTTTGCGCTTCGAAAAACAGTTGAACAATTTGTTATGCTCACACTCAAGGTAATCAGAGAAAACAGGGAAGAGGTGGTGGAACGTCTCGCGCGCAAAAATTTCGATGGCAGCGCGCTTATTGATGACATCATCACCCAGGATGATCTGCGGCGCAGTACGCAGACCTCACTCGATACGTTACTGAACGAAGTAAACAACCTTTCACGCTCCATCGGCTCCCTGATGAAGGAGGGTAAGAAGGAGGAGGCAAACGAAGCGCGAGCTCGGGTGAATCGTCTCAAGGAGTCTGCCAAAGAGCTGGGGGAGACCCTCCGTGCTGCAGAAGAGAAGATTGAAAGCCTCTTGGTTACCATCCCCAATCTGCCTCATCATTCGGTACCCGCCGGCACCCATGCGGAGGACAACCTGGTGGAACGAAGCGGGGGGGATCAGCCTCATCTACCCGGGGGGGCGCTGCCTCACTGGGAGCTGGCGAAGAAATATGACCTGATCGACTTTGAACTGGGGGTGAAGATCACGGGTGCCGGTTTTCCGGTATACAAGGGCAAAGGAGCCCGCCTGCAACGTTCACTGATTAACTTCTTCCTCGACAGTGCCCGTGATGCGGGTTACCTGGAGGTGCAGCCTCCCTACATGGTGAACAGCGACTCCGGCTTCGGCACAGGACAACTGCCGGACAAGGAGGGGCAGATGTACCATGTGGGGCTCGACGACCTCTACCTGATTCCCACTGCCGAGGTACCGGTGACCAATATCTACCGCGATGTGATTCTTGACGAGCCGAATCTGCCGGTGAGGAACACCGCCTACTCTGCCTGTTTCCGCCGTGAGGCGGGATCGTACGGGAAGGATGTACGGGGATTGAACCGACTGCACCAGTTCGACAAGGTGGAGATCGTCTGCATCGACAAGCCGGAGAACTCCTATGAGCGACTCGATGAGATGGTTGCCTACGTGCAGACACTGGTGGAGCGGCTGCAGCTGCCCTGGCGCATCCTGCGCCTCTGTGGTGGGGATATGAGCTTCACCTCGGCACTCACCTTCGACTTTGAGGTCTACTCGGCAGCACAACAACGCTGGCTGGAGGTGAGCTCCGTCTCCAATTTCGAGAGCTATCAGGCCAATCGTCTCAAATGTCGCTATCGTGATGCTGAGCGTAAGACACAGCTCTGTCATACCCTTAACGGAAGTGCGCTGGCGCTGCCCCGCATCATGGCCGCACTGCTGGAGAACAACCAGACTGCCGACGGGATCCGCATCCCGGAGGTGTTGGTACCCTATTGTGGTTTCGAGATGATCAGCTGACCCATTCCTCACTGTAACATCATCAGCATCTGCAGGATGGCGAGACGTGCCGTGCGCTCGATGTTCTGTGCACGGCTCTTACCAACCCTGTATTCGCGAGACGACAGCCTCTCCCCACAGAGGGTGGCGACCCAGACGGTGCCTACCGGTTTCTCCTCGCTACCGCCATCAGGCCCCATGATGCCGGTGACGGCAATGGCACAGGTAGTCCCTGTCACCGCTGCCACACCCCGTGCCATCTGTTCCGCCACCTCACGGCTTACCGCTCCCTTTTGGGAAAGGGTCTCTGTTTCCACCTGCAGCAGTATCTCCTTGATATGATTATCGTAGGCAACCACACTCCCCGTGAAATGGCCCGAGGCGCCGGCAACAGAGGTGATCAGATGGGCAATGTAACCACCGGTACAGCTCTCCGCGGTGGAGAGGGTGAATCTCTTCTCTTGCAGCAGTTCACCCAGCAGCTGCTCAACCATCTGGTTGCTCTCCGACAGGCAATGGCTGCCCAGCAGCTCCCGCAAATGCTTTCCCTGTTGCTCCATCGTCGCTGTGTGCTCCTCACCCCATGCAGAGAGACGCAGCCGGATGATGCCATAGGTCGGCAGGTAAGCCAGTGAAAAAGAAGCAGGGAGTTGATCTTCAAATGAAGAGAGATGAGTGGCCAGCGCCGACTCGCTGTAGCCGCCCACCAGATAGTCGCGACGCAGGTAGGCTTTCTGCCGGAAGGTAGCTGACAGCCGTGGCATGATCTCCTCGCGCATCGCGGTCTGCATCTCCAATGGCACTCCCGGCATCGACACCAGCAGCTGTGCTCCCTTACGGAACCAAAGCAGCGGGGCTGTACCCACACGGTTGGGGATCACCGTCGCCTTCGACGGCACCAGCGCCTGGTCGCGCGTAAGACTGTTCAGGGTAGCCTTTCGGCTTTGAAACAGCTGCTCGATATGCTGCAACACCTCCTCATTGAGGATGAGCGGGCAGTCGAAATAGCGGCATAGCGTCTCCTTGGTACGATCGTCACGGGTGGGACCCACACCACCGGTGAGCAGCAGTATGTCAGCCCGGGCAAAAGCGGTGTCAAGTGCCGCGAGCAGGTCGCCAGGGGCATCGCCCACAGTGGTCATTGCATCTACCCCGAACCCCTGTGTTGTCAGCTCTGCGGCCATCCAGGCCGAATTTGTGTTCACGATCTGCCCGATCAGCAGCTCATCACCGATGGTGATTATTTCAATCTTCATTTCCAGACATGTTAAAAGGAGTGCAAAATAAGGGATATTCTTTTGCAATCTCACAATTTTTTCACCTTAAATCGGAATATTTTTCCAAAAAAGATATCTTTGAGTCATGAGAGACGCAACACAGCCTGAAACGACACATAAATTTGGCACGCCGGCGGTCTACTTCACCGCCATCGCCACCCTCTTTGGTGCCATCCTCTTCCTGCGCTTCGGATATGCGGTGGGGACCGTGGGACTGTGGGGTGTTTTCATCCTGATCATTGTGGGTAACATGGTGACCATCCCCACGGCACTGGCCATCTCTGAGCTCGCCACCAACAAGCGGGTGGAGGGGGGAGGTGAGTATTTCATCATCTCACGCTCCTTCGGACTCAACATCGGCGGGACACTTGGCATCATGCTCTACCTCTCACAGACCATCAGCGTCGCTTTCTACGTGATCGCCTTCACCGAAGCGTTCGAGTTCTTCTTCCAATACATGTCTCTGCAACATGGCATTGACCTGCCACGACAGGTGGTGAGCATCCCGGTGATGCTGATCCTCTCGGCACTGGTGATCATCAAGGGGGCCAACATGGGGCTGAAGGCACTCTACGTGGTGGTGGGACTGCTCATCCTGGCGGTGATCCTCTTCTTCCTCGGCCAACCAGCTGATCATGGGTGATATCGCCCTTTTTGGCAGCATCATCGTCCCTCTGGGACTGGCGGCCTCCACCTTCTCATCGGCACTGGGATCGGTGATGGTAGGACCGCACCCTGCAGGCAAACGCACTGGATAACTCCCTCCCCATACGATCGGCTAACGGGTGGATCAGCAGGATGCGCAGCAGGGATCATGAACCGGTGAACGCATCGGTGATCACCTGCACCATCGCACTGGTATTCGTGGCCATCGGCGGGGTCGACGTGGTGGCACAGATCATCACCATGTTCTTCCTGGTCACCTATGGCACCCTCTGCCTCATCTCCTTTCTGAACCACTTCGGCTCGTCACCCTCATACCGACCGTCGTTCCGCTCCAGGTGGTATATCTCACTGATCGGCTTTCTCGCTGCGGTATGGGTCATGTTCCAGATCAGCCTCCTCTACACGCTGATTGCCTTCACCACCATGATCCTGCTCTACCTCTACCTGGACAACTACCACAGCAACCGGCGCGGTTTCGCGGCCCTCTTTGCCAACAGCCTCTTCCAGATGAACCGCAACCTGCAGATCTACCTGCAGAAGAAAAGGGGCAAAGCTTCCATCAAGGAGGAGTGGAGACCCAGTGCCATCTGTATCTCGCGCAACACCTTCCAGCGCAACAACGCACTGAAGTTGCTGGACTGGATCTCCTTTAAATATGGATTCGGCACCTATCTCCATCTCATCGATGGCTATTTCAGCAGGGAGACCAGCCACCGTGCCGAGGAGGTGCTTCAACGGTTGCTCAACAGCCTGGACACCTCAAGCCATGTCTACATCGACACCATCATCTCTCCCTCCACCACCTCCGCTTTCGCCCAGTCTATTCAGATACCGGGTATTTCGGGGATGGAGAACAACATGGTGATCTTCGAGTTCTCCAAGAGCGAACCGGATGATATGCACGACATCATTGACAATTTCCGGATGGTGGCTGCGGGCGGCTTCGATGTATGCATCCTGGCATCCAGCAGTAAGCCGCTCATCTGCCGGAATGGTATTCACATCTGGGTGAGAAGTTTCGATGCAGAGAACAGCCACCTGATGATCCTCCTGGGCTTCATCTTCCTGGGCCATCCCGACTGGAAAAAGGGCAACATCAAACTGTTTAACATCTGCACGGAGGAGGAGGCAGCGGGGGTGAGGAAACAGATGCGGGAGCTGGTAGAGACGGGACGATTGCCCATCACGCCGAACAACGTGGAGGTGATCATCCGTCAGGAGGATGTCTCAGTCAAGGAGGTGATTAACAATCACTCACGCGATGCGGCACTCACCATGATCGGGTTCAATGAGAACAACTTCAGAAATGGCAACACCGACCTCTTTGAGGGATATGGAGATCTTGGAAACATACTATTCGTTCACTCCAACGGGCCTAAGGAGATTGAATAGGGTGAGGATCGCTCCATAAACAGGAATGCTGACAATCAACGCAAAAAAGAGGAGTTTTTATTTTTTTATTCTGGAAGATTGTACTATCTTTGCCATCCGAAAATGAGAATCAAATAAAAAAGAGGATATAGAATGAAAAAAGAAATTCACCCCAACAATTACCGCCCGGTAGTTTTCAAGGATATGTCGAACGAGGAGATCTTTATCTCTCGCTCAACCATCAATGCAAAGGAAACTATTGAAGTAGATGGTGTTACCTATCCGCTGGTGAAGCTTGAAATCACCAGTGCATCCCATCCTTTCTACACCGGAAAACAAAAACTGGTGGATACTGCCGGACGTGTCGACAAGTTCATGAACCGTTACGGCAATCGTAACAAGAAATAAGTAACGACTCCGGGAAATGGAATTTAGACGGCGATCTGTTGAGATCGCCGTTTTTTTGTTTATTTTTGTAACTGTGATCGTCGAAAAAATGAAACAGATGAAACGAGCAGTACCTTTTTTATATCCCGGTAAACGAATTCTATTCCTCATACTCACCCTTTGCCTGCTTTTGCTCTCACCCTCATTAAAAGGAGAGGTGCAACTGAACGACAGCGCTACCGTAAGCCTTCTGACAGCATCCCCCTGGAACGGTGCCGTCTATGCACTCTTTGGACATACCGCTATCCGGGTACAGGATGACTCTACCGGTGTGGATGCGGTTTACAACTACGGCTTTTTCGACTCCTCAAAACCCGGCTTCATTTACGATTTTGTGCGGGGGCGTACCGATTATATTCTGGGAGTGACCTCCTTCCAGGCCTTCCTTGATGAATACAGTGACAGGGGCCAACAGGTGATAGCGCAGCAACTCAATCTCTCGCCTGAAGAGAAACAACAGCTCTATCGGGCCCTTTACGAGAATGCACTACCCGAAAACAGAGAATACCGGTATAACTACTTCTATGACAATTGTGCCACCCGTCCGCGTGATATGGTGGAGAGATATACAGCAGGAGTGATTCACTACCCCCCAACGGCGAAGGATCAGTCGTACCGTGACCTGGTACACGAATCACTGGTACACTATCCCTGGTACAGCTTTGGCATCGATCTCCTGATAGGAACTGAAGCGGACAGTACCATTGGTGTGAGAGAGAAAATGTTTATGCCCTCCTACCTGATGGATTCATTCGAGAAGGCAACCATCCGGAAGAACGACACGCTCACCTTATCACTGGTAGAACAGAGTGAGCTGATCCTCACGCAGGATCATGGGCGTAACGGGATCCCTCCAAAAGATCTGTTTACTCCGGTAGTAGCCGCAATCCTGTTGCTGCTGGCCTCGTTGATGATCTCCCTGTTGCAAGCCGTAAAACTGAAAAAAAGTCGTTTACCCGGGTTGTATGATTCATTTTTATACGGCATCATCGGACTGGGTGGGGTGATCATCTTTTTCCTGATGTACTTTTCCTCCCAGCCTGCTACCAACCCCAACTGGAACCTGGTATGGATGAACCCTGTTGCTCTTCTGGCTGTTCCTTTCTTTTGGGTGAATTCGGCACAGAGAGCTGTTTATTCCTATCATTTTATTACCTTTGCACTCTTAACGCTGTTCCTGCTGGGTTGGGTGTTCATTCCCCAACAGCTCCCGCTGGCAACGATCCCATTCTCAATGAGTTTGTGGGTGCGGTCAGCTACAAACCTGTTCCTGTTCAGAAAAAAGAAAATCAAAAACAGGCGTTTTACATCCAGCAGGGAGATGAAAGCAGCATGGGGACAATAAAGCAATACAGATGGCCGGCAACAACATGATCCGCATACTCTCATCACTGGTTGCGTTTTTTGCAATCACACCGCTTCAGGCACAGACCCATGTGGGTGAAGTGCCCAGGTTGGTGGTTGCCATCACGGTGGACCAGCTACGGGGCGATTACCTGGAGATGTTCCGTCACACCTTCGGCAATAAGGGATTTAACAGGCTTATAGACAATGGATTGGTATATAGCAACGTGCGGTACAACTATCCCAATCCCGACAGGGCATCGGCCATCACCACCCTTTTTACAGGTGCCTATCCATCTTATCATGGCATTACGGGTGAGAAGCGGTATCAGATCGAAAGCGACCATGAGGTCTCCTCCTTCAGCGATGATCATTATCTGGGTAACTATACAACAGAAAAACTCTCGCCCCGTGCCATCAGGGTCTCCACCATCACCGATGAGCTGAAAATAGCTTCGGGGGGACAGTCTGATGTATACGCCTTTGCACCCTATGCTTCACAAGCTCTCGCCTCGGGGGGGCATGCCGCGAGCGGCGCCTACTGGATTGAGGATTACACCGGTAAATGGGCCACTACCACCTTCTACAAAAACAAACAGCCGGCGGTGGATCAGCAGAACCGCAGCGCTGAGTCGCTCACCCTCACCATCGGGAGCATCACCTGGCGTCCCGCACGGGAGACAGAGAGTTACAATGCGTTCCCCTACACGAAGAACAGATACCGTTTTCAGCACTATTTCGGGAACGACAAAAAGGATAGCTATCGACTCTTCAAGCAGTCACCCTACGTGAACAGCGAGGTGAACAACATGGCCATCAAGGTGCTGGAGAGCAGCCAGCTGGGAAAACGGATGAACCCCGACATGCTGGCAGTCACCTTCTATGCAGGTAACTACGAGAAAGCACTCGACAAAAACTACTCCATAGAAATTCAGGATATCTACTATCGACTCGATCAGGAGATTGGCCGCCTGCTGGATGCCATCGAGGCATCGGTAGGACTGAAGCATGCCCTGGTCTATCTGGTCTCCACGGGCTATTTCAGCGAACAGGAGATCATCCCGGAGGGGATGGTGCCGGCAGGAGGTGATTTTCACCCTGACAGAAGCCAGGCGCTCCTCAACATGTACCTGATGGCACTCTACGGGCGGGAGCAATGGATCAGGAAATATTATGACCGTCAGCTCTTTTTCGACCGGAAGCTGATTGAGGATCGTAAGATTGACTTCAGAGAACTACAGGAGAAGGCAGCCGCTTTCCTGGTTCAGGTTGCCGGCATCCAACAGGTGTTCACCTCTCACCAGATGACACAGGCTTCAAACAACGAAAATAGTCTGTTCCTGCGAAATGGATATTATCCTGGTATCTCCGGCGACCTGATGCTGGAGCTGAAACCCGGATGGAGGGTGGTGGAACCGGATTCGGACCTGCAGGTGAGAGAACGCAGCAATGCGGTGATCGCTCCGGTCATTTTTTATGGCAGTGACATCAAACCACAGAAAATCAATCGTACCATCGACGTTACCAATATAGCGCCCACTGTCTCCTATCGCTTGCGCATACGAGCGCCCAATGCTGCCCAAAGCGAAATACTGGAAGAACTCTATTGATTACTCACAACAGAAGATAACAGAAGATCCGACCAGAGCCGACATGAACAACGGACCGGGTGACAGGACTCAAAAAAATAATAACAGAATTATGGGATTGAACGATATCATATCGAAGATATTCGGCAACAAGGCACAACGTGACCTGAATGAGATTAACCCCGTGGTGAAACGGGTACGCGAAGCCTATGCCGGTATCGAAAAGCTCTCAAATGATGAATTGAGAAACAGAACAAGAGAGCTGGAAAAGCGCATACAAGAGTATGTGGCGACAGAGAAAGCGGAGATTGAGGCGTTGAAAGCCGGCATGGAAGAGGTTGACCTGGATCAGCGGGAGTCGGTATGGAACCAGATTGACAAGCTGGAGAAAGAGATCACCGACAAGTATGAGAAGATACTGGAAGAGGTGTTGCCGGAGGCTTTCTCCATTATGAAGGATACCGCCCGTCGCTTTACCGAGAACGAAGAGATCGTGGTGACCGCCACCGACTTCGACAGGGATCTCGCGGCCACGCACGATTTTGTGCGCATCGAGGGGGAGCAGGCGATCTACCTGAACCGGTGGAATGCCGGTGGCAATGAGATCATTTGGGATATGGTGCACTATGATGTGCAGCTTTTCGGCGGGGTGGTGCTCCACAAGGGCAAGATCGCCGAGATGGCTACCGGTGAGGGTAAGACGCTGGTTGCCACCCTCCCTGTCTTCCTCAACGCCCTGACCCATCAGGGGGTACATTTGGTGACGGTGAACGACTACCTCTCCAAGCGTGACTCGGAGTGGATGGGGCCGATGTATATGTTCCACGGCCTGTCGGTGGATTGCATCGACAAGCATGAACCCAACTCCGATGCCCGTCGCAAGGCCTATGAGGCCGACATCACTTTCGGCACCAACAACGAGTTCGGCTTCGACTACCTTCGTGACAACATGGCGGTATCGCCCAAAGATCTGGTACAGCGTAAGCATAACTACGCCATCGTGGATGAGGTGGACTCGGTACTGATCGATGATGCCCGTACCCCGCTGATCATCTCCGGCCCGGTGCCCAAGGGTGAAGACCAGCTCTACGACCAGTTCCGTCCCCGCGTGGAGGTGATCGTGAAGGCACAACGGGAGATGGCTACCCACCTGCTGGCCGAAGCTAAGATGAAGATGGGCTCCGACGACCCCAAGGTACAGGAGGAGGGTGCACTGCAGCTCTTCCGTTCCTATAAGGCCATGCCCAAGAACAAGCCTCTGATCAAGTTCCTCAGCGAGCAGGGAGTGAAGGCCGCGATGCTCAAGATCGAAGCGTTTTACATGCAGGAGCAGATGCGCAACATGCACATCGTCACCGATCCGCTCTACTTCGTGATCGAGGAGAAGATGAACAGCATCGAGCTCACTGACAAGGGGATCGACCTGCTCACCGGCAAGTCGGATGACCCCCAATTCTTCATCCTGCCTGACATCGCATCCCAGATGTCGGAGCTGGAAAACTCTTCACTGACTGATGAGGAGAAGACTGCCCAAAAGGATGAGCTGCTGCAGAACTATGCCATCAAGTCGGAGCGCGTACACACCGTCAACCAGTTGCTGAAGGCCTACACCCTCTTTGAGCGCGACGATGAGTATGTGGTGATCGACAACAAGGTGAAGATCGTGGATGAGCAGACCGGTCGCGTGATGGAGGGCCGCCGTTATTCCGACGGATTGCACCAGGCTATCGAGGCGAAAGAACATGTGAAGGTGGAGGCTGCTACCCAGACCTTTGCCACCATCACCCTGCAGAACTACTTCCGTATGTACAGCAAGCTGGCCGGTATGACCGGTACGGCCGAGACTGAAGCGGGTGAGTTCTGGGATATCTACAAACTGGATGTGGTGGTGATCCCCACCAACAGGCCCATCGTGCGCGATGACCAGAACGACCGCATCTACAAGACCAAGCGGGAGAAGTACACCGCGGTGATCGAGGAGATCGTGAAGCTGGTCAATGCCGGACGTCCCGTACTGGTGGGTACCACCTCCGTGGAGATCTCCGAATTGCTGAGCCGCATGCTCACCCTACGCAAGATCGATCATAACGTGCTGAACGCCAAGCTGCACCAGCGCGAAGCCGAGATTGTGGCCAACGCTGGTCAGAGTGGGGTGGTGACCATCGCCACCAACATGGCCGGTCGTGGTACCGACATCAAACTCTCAGCCGCAGTGAAACAGGCAGGCGGTCTGGCCATCATCGGTACCGAGCGGCATGAGTCACGCCGTGTGGACCGCCAGCTGCGCGGTCGTGCCGGTCGTCAGGGTGACCCCGGTTCCTCCGTATTCTTCGTATCGCTTGAAGATGACCTGATGCGACTCTTCGCCACCGAACGTATCGCGGGACTGATGGACCGCATGGGATTCCAGGATGGTGACGTGCTGGAACACAGCATGCTGAGCAAGTCGGTGGAACGCGCACAGAAAAAGGTGGAGGAGAACAACTTCGGCATCCGTAAGCGGCTGCTCGAGTATGATGACGTGATGAACTCACAACGTGAGCTGATCTATAAACGACGTCGTCATGCCCTGATGGGTGAGCGGATCGAAAACGACGTAGCCGCCATGATCAGTGAGACAGCCAGAAACATCGTGGAGATGAGTGATGATGACTACCAGGGCATGAAAATGGACCTGCTGCGTGTCATGGCTCTCGATATCCCCTTTGTAGAGGCAGATATGAAGAAGCTCAAGAGTGAAGAGATGGTAGAAGCGGTCACACGCAAAGCTTTTGAGACCTTTAAGCGCAAGACCGAACGACTGGCTGAGGTGGCCCATCCGGTGATCAGGCAGGTCTATGAGAACCAGGGTGCGATGTATCAGAACATACTGATCCCCATCACCGACGGCAAGAAGGTTTACAATGTCTCCTGTAACCTGAAAGAGGCCTACGACTCGGGTTCGAAAGTGCTGGTGAAAGCCTTCGAGAAGGCGATCCTGCTCCACACCATCGACGAGGACTGGAAGGAACATCTGCGTGAGATGGATGAGCTGCGTCACTCCGTACAGAATGCCAGCTACGAACAAAAAGACCCGCTGTTGATCTACAAGCTGGAGTCGTTCAACCTCTTCCGTACCATGGTGAGTAACGTCAACTCCAAGGCCGTATCGGTGTTGATGCGGGGACAGATACCCATCCAGGACCCAAGCGGCGTGAAGCAGGCAGCACCGGAAAAGAAGACCGACTACAGCAAATACCGCACCCAAAAGGATGAGAGTGGCAACATGGCTGCCGCCGGTGAGGGTGGGGGTAAAGCTCAACCCAGACAACCGCAGAAGCTGGCTCCCATACGGGTGGAGAAGAAGGTGGGAAGGAATGATCCCTGTCCCTGTGGGAGTGGTAAGAAGTACAAGAACTGCCACGGAAGGGAATAGGTTAAAACATGTGACATTTGCAAGAACAGGGGGTAAGAAACTCCCTGTTTTTTTTGTTAAACCGAGGGAAAAGCAGTATCTTAGTCTATTGAAACGGACCCTGCTTGGCGAAACCAGAACCGTTTGAAAATAAGCTACATACATTTTTTTCAAAAAAGAGAAATCACATAATTCATATGATGGATCAGGAAGACAGAATCATCAAGATCAATATCGAAGATGAAATGAAATCGTCATACATCGATTATTCGATGTCTGTGATCGTTTCCCGTGCGTTACCCGATGTGCGCGACGGGTTCAAACCGGTACACCGACGTATCCTTTTTGGGATGTCAGAGCTGGGCAATACCCCTGACAAACCCCACAAGAAATCAGCCAGGATCGTGGGTGAAGTGCTGGGTAAATACCACCCGCACGGCGACTCCTCGGTTTACAATGCCATGGTACGACTGGCACAGCACTGGAGCATGCGCTACACGCTGGTGGATGGTCAGGGTAACATGGGGAGTGTCGATGGTGACAGTCCCGCGGCCATGCGTTACACGGAAGCACGTCTGAACAGACTGGCTGAAGAGATGCTGCGTGACATTGACAAGGAGACGGTCGACTTCCAGCTTAACTTCGACGATACACTGCAGGAACCCACCGTACTGCCTACCCGTATACCCAACCTGCTGATCAACGGCTCGTCCGGTATCGCGGTGGGGATGGCAACCAACATCGCACCCCATAACCTTACGGAGTGTATCAATGGCACCATCGCCTACATCGACGACCGGGAGATCGACATCAAAGGTTTGATGGAGCATATCAAAGCCCCCGACTTCCCCACGGGATCCTATATCTATGGATACAAGGGTGTGGAAGATGCGTTTGAGACCGGCAGGGGCCGCATCATAATGCGCGGCAAGGCCGAGATTGAGTCGGGCAGGACACACGATAAGATCATCATCACCGAGATCCCCTACCTGGTCAACAAGGCTGATATGATCAAGCATATCGCCGATCTGGTGTCGGATAAGAAGATCGAAGGCATCTCCAATATCAACGATGAGAGCGACAGGGACGGAATGCGCATCGTGGTGGATATCAAGCGCGACGGAAACGCGAATGTGGTGCTCAACAAACTCTATAAGCTCACCGCACTGCAATCATCCTTCAGTGTCAACAACATCGCACTGGTGAAGGGACGTCCCGAGCTGCTGACCCTCAAGCGAATGATCGAGCTCTTCGTGGAACACCGTATCGATGTGGTGATCCGCCGCACCAGGTATGAACTGCGTAAGGCAGAAGAGAGAGCGCATATCCTGCAGGGACTGATCATTGCCTCCGACAACATCGACGAGGTGATTGCCATTATCCGGGGCTCCTCCACACCGCAGGAGGCTATCCAGCGGCTGATGGAACGCTTCGCATTAAGCGATATCCAATCGCGCGCCATCGTCGAGATGCGTCTGCGACAGCTCACCGGCCTGGAGCAGGACAAGCTCCATGCCGAGTATGAGGAGATACAGAAGCTGATTGCACACCTCAATGAGATCCTGAACAATGAGGAATTGCGCATGCAGGTGATCAAGGATGAGCTGACAGAGATACGAGACAAGTATGGAGATGCACGTCGCTCAGAGATCATTTATGCTTCTGAGGAGATGAACCCTGAAGATTTCTATGCCGACGATGAGATGGTGATCACCATCTCCCACCTGGGATATATCAAACGAACACCACTGGCCGATTTTCATACCCAGAACAGGGGAGGGGTAGGGGCCAGGGGCTCCGACACCCGTGATGAGGACTTTGTGGAGTATATCTATCCGGCCACTACCCATAACTACATGCTCTTTTTCACCCAGAAAGGCAAGTGCTACTGGCTGCGTGTCTATGAAATCCCGGAAGGCACAAAGAACTCGAAGGGCAGAGCCATTCAGAACCTGTTGAATATTGATTCGGACGATGCAGTCACTGCCTTCGTCAGGGTGGAGACATTGAGTGACCAGGAGTACATCAACACCCACTCCCTGCTCTTCTGTACCCGTCAGGGCGTGATCAAAAAGACATCGTTGGAGGCCTACTCCCGACCACGGCAGAACGGGGTGAACGCCATCACCATCCGTGAAGATGACCAGGTGATCTCGGTGCGACTCACCGATGGAAAGAAACATGTGATCCTGGCCAACAAGAATGGGCGTGCCATCCGCTTCAGCGAAGAGGCAGTGCGCACCATGGGCCGTACCGCTACCGGTGTACGGGGCATGACCCTCGACGAGGACGGTGAGGATGCCATCATCGGCATGATCTGCATGGATCCCGGCAGTGAAAACACCATTCTGGTCGTGTCGGAACAGGGATTCGGGAAACGGACACACCTGGACGATGAGAACGGTGAGCCGGTTTACCGGATCACCAACCGCGGCGGTAAAGGTGTTAAGACACTGAATATTACGGAAAAAACAGGTAAGCTGGTAGCAATCAAGAGTGTATCAGATGAACACGATTTAATGATTATTAACAAGTCCGGGATCACCATACGTTTGAAAATTTCCGATATTCGCACTATGGGACGCGCCACACAGGGCGTTCGGCTCATTAACCTGGAAAAAAGAAATGATCAGATTGCTTCTGTATGCAAAGTAAACACAGGAGAGGAGGAAATAGCAGCGAATGAGATTGTTACAGATGAAATCCCCATCGAAACGATTCTCCCTGACAATGCAGATTGAATTCCTAATTAAACTTTTTGCATTTATACAGTCCAAATCATATACAACACAGAAACAAAGAAACAATTATTACAATCACACATAAAAAAATGAACAGTATGAGAAAGATCCTATTCCTCACAATGATGGCCGTTTTAACCACCGGGACTCTCTTTGCACAAAAATCGGCACTGAAAGATGCCAAAAGAGCATTGGGACGCGATGATTTGAACGAAGCCAGAACAATGATCAAGCAGGCAACAGCACACCCCGAAACAGCCACCGATCCGGAGACATGGAAGGTGTGGGGAGATATCGGAAACAAAGCATTCGATCTCGAGCGCACAAATGCCATGCTGGGTAAGACAGCCAACGACAAGGTTATGTACGACGGATTGATGGAGTCTTACCACCCTTATCTCAAAGCAGACTCACTGGCTGAGCTTCCCGACGAAAAAGGAAGAGTGAGAAACAGGGTACGGAAAGATATCTCCGGCATACTACGTGCCAACCACCCATTCTACATCAATGGTGGTGTCTACTACAATGACCAGCGTGACTACAAGAAAGCAGCTGATTTCTTTCAGGTGTACTGGGACATTCCGACGTTGAAGATGTTTGAAGATGAGAAAGAGGCTTTCGTACTGGATAGCACCTATCAGACCATCAAATATTACGCCATCATCACTGCCATTCAGGGTGAAGACCACCAACGTGCCCTGTCCATGCTGGATAGAGCTTCGAAAGAGCCTTTCATCGAAAACAGCGCCTACAAGGAGAGCGATATCTATGAACTGATGGCCAGTGAATACCTGCAGCTGGGTGATTCTGCCAAGTTCCTGGAAGTACTCCAGATGGGCTCTGAAAGATTTCCTTCCAGCAACTATTTCACACCCAATCTGGTGAATGTGTTTATTCGTGAAGGCAATACCGATAAGGCACTGGAATATCTGGATCAGGCCATTCAGAACAACCCGGAAAACGCTTGCGACCTGAACAGCGTGAAAGGGGCACTCCTGGCTGAACAGGGTGACTATGAAGCAGCCGAGGCAGAGTACAGGAAAGCGCTTGTTCAGGATCCCAACTGTGAAAGGGCTCTCGAAAACATTGCTGTCAACTTCATCCTCCAGGCACAGGATCTCAAGGAGAAAACAGCCATGATAAACGACAGACAACAGCAGATGGTCAACGACAAGAAAACCGTTGAGTTCTATTTGCAGGCACTGCCGTCACTGGAAAAATATACAGAATTGCTGAAAGAACGTGAAGCTCCGGCACATGACATTGAATCAGCTTTGCTGAAGCTTAGGAATGTATACTACAACCTGAGTAGCATGGGCGTCGACAAATCGAAAGAATTGGAAGGTGTGGAAAAAGAACTGAATCTCTGATCATCTTTCCACAACATAGATCTCATAGAAAAAGAGTGACCTCAGTCGAGGCCACTCTTTTTCTGTATCGTATGATCGGGTAGTGAATGATGTAAATCACACAATTTACAGAGATTGTCCTGATAGATTAAACATAATAGTTATTATAGGTTTCTATTGGATGTTTTTTGTGTTTCTATAAAATGGCATAAGCGTCTCTCGGCAACGCTATATTTATTATCTTTGTACAAACGTAAGAAACCAGCAACAGATGAGCAATCAACGTTACGATCAGCGTGGTGTATCTGCATCTAAGGAAGATGTACACAATGCGATCAAAAATATTGACAAGGGGCTATATCCAAAAGCATTTTGTAAAATTGTGCCCGATTGGCTGGGCAATGATCCGGACTACTGTAACATCATGCATGCCGATGGTGCCGGCACCAAGTCGTCGCTGGCCTACATCTACTGGCGTGAGACCGGCGATCTCTCGGTATGGAAAGGAATCGCGCAGGATGCACTGATCATGAACCTGGATGACCTGCTCTGCGTGGGTGCCACCGACAATATCCTGTTGTCTTCCACCATCGGACGCAACAAGAATCTGATTCCCGGTGAGGTGATTGCCGCCATTATCAACGGTACCAATGAGTTGTGTGAAGAGCTGGCCACCCTGGGGGTAAATATCTATCCCACCGGTGGTGAAACGGCCGACGTGGGCGATCTGGTGCGCACCATCATTGTGGACAGCACCGTCACCTGCCGCATGAAGCGTGCCGATGTGATCGACAATGCCCACATCCAGGCGGGAGACGTGATCGTGGGGCTCTCCTCGTCGGGACAGGCTACCTATGAGAAGGAATACAATGGCGGTATGGGCAGCAATGGACTCACCTCGGCTCGTCACGATCTCTTTGCCAACTACCTGGCAGCGAAGTATCCCGAGAGTTATGACAGCTCTATACCGGTTAATCTGGTCTATTCCGGCGGCATGCGGCTGACCGATCAGATTGAAGGGTTGGGTATTGATGCCGGAAAGCTGGTACTCTCCCCCACCCGCACCTATGCTCCTGTTATATCACAGTTAATCAGTGCGTTAAAAGGAAATATTCACGGAATGGTTCACTGTTCCGGCGGTGCACAGACCAAAATCCTCCATTTCCTGGGCGAAAGACTCAAAGTGGTGAAAGACAATCTTTTCCCTATTCCACCACTCTTCGAACTGATACATCATCATTCGGGTACCGACTGGAGTGAAATGTACAAAGTGTTCAACATGGGGCACCGCATGGAGATCTACCTGCCGGAAACATATGCCCGGCAGGTGATCGATATTGCCCGCTCTTTCCATATCGATGCACAGGTGGTGGGACATGTGGAACCCTCCGAAAAAAGAGAACTGGTAATTGAAAGTGAAAAAGGCCGCTTTCTCTATTGAGAGAGCGGCAGAGAAATACCATATGTCAGACAACAGATTGCTCGACAAGCTACAACACCTGGTCGACCGCTTCGAAGAGGTCTCCACCCTGATTACCGATCCCTCGGTGATCGCCGATATGAACCGCTTCGTGAAACTTAACAAGGAATACAGCGACCTGGAGAAGATCCTTGAGGTACGCAACCGCTACAAGGCGGCCCTCGATGGCATCGCCGAGGCGCGACAGATCCTCGACAGCGAGTCGGACGGTGACCTGCGGCAGTTGGCCAACGAGGAGCTGTCAGCCCTCACGGAGATGCTCCCGGTACTGGAGGAGCAGATCAAGCTGCTGCTGATACCGGCTGATCCGGAAGACGCCAAGAATGTGATCATGGAGATCCGCGGTGGCACAGGGGGTGACGAGGCGGCCATCTTCGCCGGTGATCTCTACAAGATGTACAGCAAGTATTGTGAAAGCAGGGGGTGGAAGAGCGAGGTGACCAGCCTCACCGAGGGTACCGCCGGCGGCTTCAAGGAGATCATCTTCACCGTCACCGGCGACGATGTCTATGGCACCCTCAAGTATGAGTCGGGTGTACACCGCGTGCAGCGGGTACCCCAGACGGAGACACAGGGACGCGTACACACCTCCGCAGCCACTGTGGCAGTGCTACCCGAAGCGGAGGAATTCGACCTGGAGCTCAATCCCGCCGACATCGACTTCCATACCGCCCGCTCCAGTGGTGCAGGTGGACAGAATGTCAACAAGGTGGAGACCAAGGTGCAGCTCACCCACAAGCCCAGCGGCATCGTGGTGATCTGCCAGCAGGCCCGCTCACAGCTGCAAAACAGGGAGCTGGCCATGCAGATGCTGCGGACAAAGCTCTATGACATAGAGCTCTCCAAACGACAGGGAGACATCGCTTCGCGTCGCAAGACGATGGTCTCCACAGGCGACCGTTCCGCGAAGATCCGCACCTACAACTACCCGCAGGGACGCATCACCGACCATCGCATCAACTACACCCTCTACAACCTCGCCGCCTTCATGGAGGGCGACATCCAGGGGGTAATCGACCAGCTGATGATCAGCGAGAATGCCGAACGGATGAAAGAGGCCAATCT
>DURL01000099.1 GCA_012837345.1 Bacteroidales bacterium | reverse complement strand
TTCACCCGCAGCTCCTCGTAGCGCCGGATCACCTTATCCACGAAAAGGTAGGGATCACCACTGTCGTGCCGCAGGCTGGTGAAGAGCGCCGCATGTTTCTTGCTGAAGTTGCGCAGGAAGACATCGGTGGTGTAGGTATCGGTGAGCACTGTCCCCAGGTCACCGTCGTAGACGTTGATCCAGTCCTCCATCGACATGTAGTTGGCCATCTTGTATCCATAGATGGAGCCGTGAAACTGTACCCACTCATGCGGATGGGTGCCGGAGACGTTGAGAGCATGCCTGTAGGCCAGATAGACATTGCTGGTGCCGAAGAGGCTATCGCCGGCATGCTGTTTCAGGATACCGGTCACCCGGTCCTCCACGTCGAAGCTGAATCGGCGGCGCATACCGAAAAGAGAGAAGATGATGCAATGCTCCTTCATCCGCACCGCTTTCTCAATAGCAGTCTGCTGCATGTATTGCAGGTCGGGGTACTCTCCCCGCTCCCGGAACCAGAGCTCGGAGACAGTCGCCAGGATGGGGGTTTCCCAGAGCGTCACCCGGTAGAGCAGGCCGCTGGCCTTGATCCTCAGCTTGCGATCCTCCATGGTGATCTCCACCTCCGAGGGATCAAATCGAAACCCTTTCAGGAAATCGATGTAGGTGGGTGGCAGGTAGGGCATCTGTTTTCTTACGAAGAGCTCCTCCTCACGGGTGAGTGAGAGCTGTGCCATCTGATCCAGCTCCTCCCTCAGCAGCCGGTCGAACCCCTCCGGGTAGTCGCCATTGCTCCGGTCCACAAACTCAAACTCGCCACAGGCACGGGGAAAGAGTTTGGAATAGGCATAGCTGGTAGTAAACTTATAAAGGTCGGTATCGAGGATGCTTCTGATGATCGACATATCATAATCGGTTGGTTGATTGCTACAGATTAACGTCTGAAGAATCCATTTCGTTCATATACCAGGAAAAGAATGCCAGGATCTGTATCAGCATGTTCAACCACACATCATCACCGGAACGAGAAATGAATGATCGTGTGACACACCAAAAAAGGGTGCCACCATTGCAGTGACACCCTCAACAATCTATCGTTTAAAAAAAGAATCAAATACCGTCTTCAATGTTCCAGACAAATGCCCGTAGGCCAAGGTTGGCCGATTCATTGTCCAGTTCTCTTAGGTAGGTAAGCAACCCCTCTACCTGATGATCCTCCACGACCGTGAGGATGGCATTGTTCACCGAGGGCCAGGCATGGCTCCCGTAGTGGGGGATGCCATCACTGCTGCCTCTGCCGTACACCTCTTTCCAGGAGGTGAATCCTCGAATATTAAGTCTGCTCAGTTTCTCCACGATCATCTCGTAGTGGGCCTGGTCGAGCATTATCATTACTGCTTTCATATTATTCTGTTGTTAGTCTCTATTTACTTTGATTGTTTACCAGCACCTCGCGATGCTTCCTACGTCTTCTGCGTACACCGTAACCGGCCATCATCGAGTAGAGCGCTGGAATCAGCACCAGGGTGATGATGGTGGAGAAGGTCATACCCCCGATGATGGAGATACCCAACGACTTCCACATCTCCGATCCCTGTCCCGTGCCTATGGCCAGCGGGACCATCCCCAGGATGGTGGTAAGTGTGGTCATCAGTACCGGTCGCAGACGGGAGCGTCCCCCGTGTACCACGGCAGTGATAATAGACATGCCTCTTTCCCGGTTCAGGTTGATGTAGTCAATCAGCACGATGGCGTTTTTCACCACCATACCTACCAGCATGATCAGCCCCACGAAGCCCATGATGCCGAGCGGTTCACCGGTAAGCGCCAACAACAGGATCGACCCGGTGAAGGCGAAAGGTACGGTCAGGATAATCATAAAGGGATAGGTGAGCGACTCAAACTGCGATGCCAGCACAATGTATACCAGCAGCGAAACGATCATCAGTAAGAGTCCCAGTTGGCCAAACGACTCTTGCTGTTCCTCCATCGATCCACCGATTACGATCTGTACGCCGGGTGGCACATCATACTCAGCCAGCAGGCTGCTCACATCATCCACCACCTCACTCAGTGCGCGGCCATAGATGCTACCCGTGACGGAGACGATGCGCTGGCGGTCCTGTCGGTCCACCTGTGGAAGAGTAGATGTCTCCACCACCGCTCCCAGGTCTCTGACGCGTACACCACCACCCATCGGGTTATAGATCATGATATTCTCGATATCTTCGATCGATTGACGATACTGTTCTTCGTAGCGAACGCGGATATTATACTCCTCACCCTCCTCACGATATTGAGACATGGTGAGACCGTTGATTCTGTTGCGGATTGCATTGGCTGCGGTACTCATGTTGAGCCCGTTCAGCGACAGCTTCTCACGGTCGAACTGGATCTGATACTCCATACGATAATCCTTCCTGGAGACGGTGATGTCTCTGAGGCCCTTCACCTCCTCCATTCTCTCCTGAAGCTCAGCGGCCACCTCATCGGTCACCGAAAGATCGTATCCAAAGATCTCAAGTGCCACGTTGCTACCGCCGGTCATGCCCATGTCACCACCACCCGGCATCACCTGGAAACGTCTCACCTCGGGCATCGCTGCCAGGTCCTGACGCATCTCGTCCGAGACATCGTAGATGCTCTTCTTGCGGTTCTTCGACTCGGTCAAACGGATGGTGTAGGTCATGATGTTGGAGGCATTGTCCTGCATGGCTGCCCAGGCGTTGTCCTCGCTGGCGGATCCCACGCTGAAGGAGATGATCTCGATCTCCGGATACTTCGTCTCCATCGTCTGTGCAATGCGGTGTCCCGTCTCACGGGCCACCTCCATGCGGGTACCGGTGGGCATCTCCACCGTCAGTGCGATGTCATTGTTGTCCGAAGCGGGCATGAACTCTGTCTTCAGCGTCACGGCACTGATCACCACGCTCACCACAAAGATCACCAGCACAGCGAAGATGGTAAACCTGCGACGACGCGCAACCCTGTTCACCAGACGGGAGTAACGATGATCCAAACGGTTGAGCAGCGGTAACACCCGCTTGCTGTACCAGCGGTCGAAACCGTTCATCTTGATATCCTTGTTACCCCGCATCATCCGGGCGCTCATCATGGGGGTAAGCGTCAGTGCGATGACCAGCGAGAGGGAAATGATGATGGTCACCATCCAACCCAGCTGCTTGAACATCACTCCTGCGAAGCCACCCACCATGGTCATTGGCAGGAACACCGCAATGATGGTCAGCGTGGAAGCGATCACCGAGAGGGAGACCTCCTCGGTACCGTAGACAGCTGCCTGACGCGGGCGGCTGCCCCGCTCAATGTGGCTGGTAATGTTTTCCAGCACCACGATGGCATCGTCTACCACCATCCCGATGGTGATGGAGAGTGCCGAGAGCGAGATGATGTTGATGGTGTTGCCGGTCAGGTAGAGATAGATGAAGGAACCGATCAGCGAGATGGGGATGGTCACCATCACGATGATGGTGGCACGCCACCGTCCCAGGAAGAAGAGCACGATCACCCCCACGATGAGAAGCGCGAGCAGGATGGTCTCCAGCAAGCTGTTGATCGAAACTTTTACATACTCCGATGTGTCCATCACCGTCACCAGCTTGATGTCGGGCGGGAGGGTCTTCTCCAGCTCCGGCAGCTGCGCCTTCACCGCGTTGGCGATCGATACGGTGTTGGCACCCGACTGTTTCTGCACTACGATGGAAGCACTGCGTACACCATTGGTGTAGTTCTCCTGCACACGCGACTCGAGGGTGTCGCTCACGGTAGCCACATCACGCAGGTAGATGGGTTTCCCCTGGCTACTGCCCACGATGATGTCATTCAGCTCGCGGCTGTTTTTGAACTGCCCCTCCAGGCGCAGCATGTATGTCTGCGAACCGATGTCGAAGTTACCGGCCGGCACGTTCACATTCTCGGTGGCGATCACCTGCGCAATCTGTTCAAGTGACAGGTTGTAAGCCTCCAGCTTTTGCGGTGCTACATTCACCTGCACTTCCCGTTCAGGTGCCCCCGATACGGAGACGGTACCGATGCCCGGGATGCGGTTCAACGGGTTGGCTACCTGCTCGTCGAGAATCTTGTAGAGTGCACCGGCACTCTCCTCGGCAGTGGCGGAAAGCACCACCACCGGGATCATGTCGGAGCTGAACTTGAGGATCATCGGGTCTTCGGTACCATCGGGCAGGAAGCCGGCGATCATGTCCACCTTGTCCCGCACATCGTTCATCACCTCATCCATATCGGTACCAAACTCAAACTCCAGCATGATCATCGACATGCCATCCTTCGACTGGGAGGTGATCTCCTTCAGCTTCTCGGTCGAGTTGAGTACATCCTCCAGCGGGCGGGTGACGTTTGCTTCCACATCCTCGGCACCCGCACCTGAATAGGAGGTCATCACAGAGACGATGTTCAGGTCGATATTGGGGTAGAGGTCTATCGGCAGCTGCCGGTAGAACAATATCCCGATCAACACGACACCGATAAATATCAATGCTGTTCCCACGGGGTTTTTCACCGCGGTTTCATATGGTTTCATCTGTTCGTTTCTTTTTTACTGTTCATATCCTTACTGAACCACTTCTACTTCGGCTCCGTCAATCAGGCCACTGTTACCCTGCACGATGACACGGTCACCCTCGCTCAGACCGGAGAGAATCTCATATTTATCGTTGATTCTTGCTCCCAGCTGCACTACGGTATAGAGAGCCCTGCCATCTTTTTCCACGAATACATACCGGTCGTTCGATCCCACCTGCTTCAACACAGCCATATCGGAAAGCAGGGGCCGATCATAGGTGCCGAAGTTCATCTTTACCCGGGCAAACATACCGGGACGGAGACGTAACTGGCTGTTGGGAACGGTCACCTCCACGGTGAAGGTGTGCGCCACCGGATCGAGTGTCGGATGGATCAGTGACACCTTGCCCTGGAAGGACTCCCCCTCGAGTGCATCGACGGTGACCTCCACCGCCATCCCTTTCACCACCTGGCTGTAGAACGACTCCGACACGTTCACCACCACCTTCACCGGATTGAGGCTCTCGATGGTGAGAATGGGTAGCTGCATCGCCATATCGCCCGGATCGTAGTTGCGGGCGGTCACCACACCACTGATGGGACTCACCAGCGTGGTGTTCTCACTCAGGTTGTTCAATGCGGTCTCAGCCACCTCAAGCTGTGTACGGGCCTGGTCGAGCTGCTGCTTGGAGATGCCGCCCACGGCGAACAGCTCCTCATATCGTTCAAAGTCTCTCCGCAGGGTGGCGACCTGTGTCTCCTGCTGTGCGAAGCTGGCTGCATCCATGGTTGCCACAGTCTGCCCGCGGCGCACCGTGGAGCCCACATCCACCATGATCCTGCGGATGCGCCCTCCCATGGCAGGGGCTATGTTGTTCACCTGATCGGCTTCCACCGATGCCGTGAAGGTTGAGATCTGATCAACCGGCACCATCTGCACGGTCTCCACCCGCACATTCTTCTTCAGGGGTGCCTCGTTTTCGGTTCCTTCCGAAGTTCCTTTTCCTCCGCAGGAGGCAAGCAATGCCAATGCCAGAAGAGGAGTAAAATGCAATAAGCTGTACTTTTTCATCTGATTGTTTGTTATCTGTTTCTTTATTCGTTTGTCTCTACAGGTTGTATATCATAGCCCAATACCTTCTCCAGGTCGGCCTTCGCTGCCAGGTAATCATAAATGGCATTGCGGTACTGAAGCTCAGCGTTGATCACCGCCAGGGCCGCTGCATTCACATCGACAATGGTTCCCATCCCGGTCTCATAACGTTTCAGGGTGATCTGATGTCCCTTGCGGGCCTGTGCCACCGACGACTCTGTGGCAACCACCTGCTCAATATTCTTGTGAATCAGGTCGTAGTTGTTGCGTATCGATAGCTTCAGGCCTCTTTCCAGCTCCTTACGTTGTTCATCCATCTGGAAAAGCTGTATCTCAGCCTGCTTCATTCCATGGTACCGTTGTCCACCGTTGAAGATTGGAATCTGAAGGGTGACACCGAGCATCGAATAGGGATCCCAGCGGTAATCACGGAACCGGAAGTCGTTGTTCTGACTGGTGTAGGTCCAGTTGAAACTGGTCACCAACGAAGGAGCAAACTGCAGTTTCTGCATCTCATAGGCGTTCTGCGCCTGTTCGGACTGTAGTTCAAACTGACGAATGTCACTGTTGTTGACCAGAGAGGTGTCGGCAGGGATGATCACGTCGAACATCGATGCGTGATAGTTCTCCAGCGATCCCACCACCTTGAGTGGCAGATCACTCTCCATACCCATCAGCATCTTAAGCTGCAGCTCCGCGATCTTCATCATGTTCTCCGATTGCAGGATACTGGGTATAAGACTCTTGAGCCGCACATCAGCAGTGATCACATCATACTCCGCCACAACACCCTGGTTGAAACGGTAACGTATGTTTTCCAGGTTGAGCGAGTCGGTTTCATAGGTCTTGCGGAACACCGAATAGCTGTCTTGTGCCAGCAGAAGACTATAGAACGCTTTCTTTACCTGGTTCACCAGGTCGATTCGAGAGGCACGTGCCTGCTCGATGGCCAGGCGGATATCCACCTCGCTCATCTGGATATTTTTCCAGAGGGAAGGCATCACCAGTGGCAGACTCACATTCATTCCGGCTGACCAGACATTGAAACGACCCATCTGGATCCCTTCACCGGAGCTCTCCGGATCGGGCATCATCACTTTGTTGAGCACCTGCAGGATCTGCAGCTCCTCAGGAGTATACTGTGAGGGATCCACATCTCCTCCTCCCATACCAAACCCTTCGTCAAAATATACTGTTTGTCGTTTGATGGCACGCTGGTACTGTCCGATCAGATCGAATTGCGGCAACAACGCTCCATAGGCTGACTTCTTTGCATACTCTTTCTTGGTGATCTCCAAGTCGGCCACCTTCACCTTGGGATTCTCACTCAATGCGATCTCCAATGCTGTTGGCAGATCAATGGTGAGACTGTCGGCAGGCTGCGCCTGCAAACCGGTGAAGCCGGTTACAATCATCAGCGTTATAACTGACATCGGTCTGATTGATCTCAGTAGATTCATTCTTACACTTTTCATCTTATTCAATTAATTATCACTATTCTGTTTCTGTTTTGTTAAATAATCATCGATGATCCGGATGCCCTTTTCTGTCGATATCCCCCTGATGAAGTTGATCATCATGGTGAAAAACAATTCTTTGAAAGAGAAGGGTGGTTTCTCCAGATAAGAGGCACGAATATAGGTATAGGTGCCATCCTCCACCAAAAAGGCGGTCACCTCCACATTCAGGTCGCTCCGGATATACCCTTGTGCAATTCCCTTGCGGAGGAAATCACGCAGAAAGGCGTTGTTTCTGGCCACATCCTCATTGATGAGCTTTGTAGCTCCGGGGTAGTACTTATGGATATCTTCAAAGAACTTCACATTGGCAGTCGGCAGGTTCTGCTGAGTTTCAATGATCCGGATAAACACCTCAATCACGTTGTAGTCACCGACAAGGAAGGTGGCGAAATGGTTATTCCGCTCATCCCTCTTTTTGCTAAGAAACGAGATAAGCAGATCCTCCTTGTCTCGAAAAATCTCATAGATCGTTCGCTTTGAGATGCCCAGTGATGTAGCGATCTCATCCATCGAACTGTTTTTGATACCGTACTGGATGAAAAGATCTCCTGCTTTTTCTATGATTCTGTCGCGCATTTCCATTTTTAACCTATCTTTAAAACACACAAAAATACACCGGAAAACCTGAAAACACAAATCAGTTTTCCCGGTTTTAACAAACTTTACATCTCACAATCCGCTTCTGTCACAAATTAAGGATTGTTCGCAGTTCCCGGTACCCGGCAACGCTTGCCCTGATCTGATCGCCGTTGTTGAGTGTGAGCATCTGGTTTTGTTTCTCGTAGAGTTCAATTCGCAGAATCTTCTCCACGTTGACAATATAGGAGCGGTGCACTCTGACAAACCGGTTACGTGGGAGGCTGGCCTCGAAATATTTCATAGTCTCCTCTTTGAGGTAACGGCTCTGTCCGGTTACAATCTGTACGTAGTCGCCATCTGACTGGATATACACGATATCAGGTACCAGGATCACATGAATCTTTTGTCCGCTTTTCACCGCGACGCGCTCCAGAGTCCCCTCACTGTTCTCGTTCACATTGTCAGCAGATGAGCGTTGACCAGCCTCAACGGGTAAAGAGAGTTCGTCAATATCGCACTGATCATCTCTCTCTTCATCCGATCTCTTCAACCGGTCGTGAATGATCAGCAGCTGAATCAGGTAGACCAGCAGAGAGATAAAAGCGGTCAGTGGCAACAAGCCTTGCAGCTCCTCTCTCAAATCATTCCCGGCAATCAGCAGGGTGAAGAGATGACTCAGCAGACACCAGACGACCAGATACATGATCCCCAATGCGGTGTAGTTAACCATCCGCTGCCAGTAATCGAGCTTCACGAAGAGCCAGGAACGGATCACGGCAGCGAGTAACAATCCCATTCCGCTCATGATTACACCATCAGCTATTCCCTTTATCCACAAGAACCCAGGCGGCATCGTCACCAGCGGACGCATTGCCACGATCTCAAAAGTAGCAAATAGGAGTGAGCATGTCACGATGGGCAACCACCGAAAAGGGATATAAAATTGTATTTGTTTCATCCGTAGTGTCTGTTCAGGGTTGAACAGAGGGCAACAACGGCTTCAGCGTATCTCACAACCACCGAAGATCAGGTCACCTCTCAAAATTAGTTTGCGCGCATAATCGGGAGTAGAAACCAATCGTTTATCCTCCACCCCACCCAGTACGGTCTGGAACCTGGTCTCTACCAGCCAGTCGCCCGGAATATAAAGTTCCACACCACCGAAGGTGGCTTCCACATCGAGGCAGGTCTCTCCCTCCGGCAATGTGGTACGACGCAGATCGAGCACAATACCGCCAAAAGTGGCACTCAATGCCCCCCCGTTGAATACGGGATCGAGGAAAATGCTCTCTGAGCCGCCAAAAACCACTCGTTTCTCGATACGTCCCCCTTCTCCTGTCACTGTATCGGCCCTGAATTTGTGGTGATGAGTCCATTGCCGATGCCTTCCAGTGAAGACCCGCCAGATGAAGTAGACACCCAGCAGGATCAACAACAACGGCCAGAAGTTATGAGCAAAATCAGCATCCAGGCCAGGAATGCTACCTGGAAATGCAAGTGCTATGCGGGGTACCAAAAAAAAGATTCCCACAACCCAAAAGATAACAGGCATCAACGAGTCTCTTCTGGAGAAATTCAGGATGCCAGCTACAATAAAGATCATAGGCCAGGAAAAAAGGACCATTTTGAAGGCAGGATCAATCCAACCGAAATTAAAAAAAAGAATCAGCAGGCCGGCAATCACCAACAACAAACCGAACATGATTCCTTTCGATCTGCCGGAAAAAGGAGAAGCACATGAACTTGTTTTCATAACGCGCACTTATTAGTTTTTTCACAAAAGTAGCGAACGGCAAGGGTTGCCTGCAACGATGAATCGACGAACGCGACTCTTTTACCCGACGAATGAATGCTTTTTTGCCGCCAAAACATTCATTTTTTTTATCCAACCTGAAATTATCCTTATCTTTGAAGTGCAAATTTATCAAAATAATGATAGACCGATGAAAAGAAGAGACTCTTTTTTTTACTTTTTTCTGATGGCAGCAGCATTGCTGCTATTCACATATTGTACAGGTAACGGCAAACAAACACCGATGCAGGTGGATGAGGTGATGGCTATCAGTGAAACGCTTGCGGGTGAAACAGTGATCGTGGAGGGACTATGCACCCATGTCTGCAGCAAGAGTGGCATGAAGCTTTTCCTGCAGGACAGCGACCAATCAATCACCCTCCGTGCCGAATCGGATGCGACCCTGGGTAAGTTTGACACTACATGCGTGGGCAGGCAGGTGAGGGTTCGCGGTATCCTGATAAAAGAAACGATCGACGAAACGCTTCACCATGACCTCACAGCCAAACCGGCTGAAATCGACGGGGTAGATCATTGCGAAACGGAGGATACAGCAGCACCCAGCTTTCATATCGCCGCCATATCCTATCAGATATTGAATTAATGGAAACCATTACTCCCTTCATT
>DURL01000098.1 GCA_012837345.1 Bacteroidales bacterium | reverse complement strand
TTCCGGTAGCTACTTTTGATCCGCCATGCTTGTGCGGTTGGCCGGAACCATCTTATAGAGCTGGTCGTTGGGGCGGATCTTTTCGTTGGTACGAATGGAGAAATGATCCCCCTTCACAGCTTCGGAAACCGTTTTCAGGTCGACCCGCATATCGTCGGCCGTGAGAAAAACAGCACCGGTAGTGGGACCGGTGATCAGCAATTCATCACCCTGCTGCACCGACTGCGTCTCCACCAGGAACTCCGTCACCCCCAGGTTACCGAAGTGCTTGATGGCTTTCCCCAGGTACACCTTGCGTCTGGTGGCACCTGAGCCATAGCGGTGTGTCCATTCTCCGAGGCGTTGACCCAGGTAGTAACCATCCCAGAAACCACGATTAAAAACGGTCGCAAGACGTTCGTTCCAGTCGTTGATTCTCTCATCGGTGAACGTGTTGTTGCAATAGGATTGCACCGCTTCCCTGTAACAGGATGTCACAATACGCACATACTCGGGACCGCGTGCACGCCCCTCGATCTTGAAGACCCGCACGCCGGCATCCATCATCTTGTTCAGGAAATGAATCGTTTTCAGATCCTTGGGTGACATGATATACTCATTGTCAATCTCCAGCTCAATCTCGCTATCCTTGTCATGTACGACATACCCCCTGCGACAGATCTGGTTGCAGGCCCCCCGGTTGGCCGACAGATTCTTCTCGTGCAGACTGAGGTAACACTTGCCGGAGACCGCCATGCAGAGCGCACCATGCGCAAACATCTCAATGCGGATCAGCTCCCCGGAGGGACCTTTTATCTGCTGCTTGATGATATCTCTGTAAATAGCACCAACCTGATCCAGGTTTAGTTCACGCGCCAGCACCACCACATCGGCAAACTGGGCATAAAATTTCAGCGACTCGCTGTTGGTGATGTTCAACTGTGTGGAGAGATGTACCTCCACACCAATGCTACGGGCATAGGTCATCACCGCCACATCAGCCGCGATGATCGCGGTGAGCTTCGCCTCCTTAGCGGCATCCACGATGCTGCGCATCAGCGCCAGATCGTTATCATAGATAATGGTATTCACCGTAAGATAACTCTTCAGGTGGTTGTCGCGACAGATCTGTGCGATCTGATGCAGGTCGTCAATGGTGAAGTTATTGGATGACCTGGCACGCATATTCAACCCTTCAATACCGAAGTAGATGGAATTGGCACCACCCTGAATGGCTGCAGTCAACGATTCGTAGGAACCGGCGGGTGCCATGATCTCAAAATCAGATATATGGTTCATTGGAAAGCTGTCAATTTTTTACAAAGATACAAAAAAGGAGGCAATCTGAGGTTACCCGAACCTATCTACACTCATCAATTGCGGTGAGTAACAAAAAGATGACAACATTCTTTGAATTACCGTGAACGATCATGATTGCATATCAGAAGTTGCGCACCATTTCAAAAAAAACTACCTTTGTAAAAAGATCTACCTTCGTAAATATCTTTAACAAATAATCTGACAACCCAATGAAAAGAAAAATTGCGTTACTACTTGCCATTTCTCTAGGCACCGGCATGATGCTTGCACAGAAGCAGACTGATCGCTTTGCAGAAATAATCGATGCAAAGCTGTTGCATCTTAACCGTGAGGAACCACGATCAACTTTTTATTCTTTCACGGATTTAAAAAAAGCACTTGAACCATCCTACTCCTCCAAGGGGAGTAATGTAGTAATGTTGAATGGAATTTGGAAATTCCACTTTACGGAACACTTTCACGAACGTCCCGTGGAGGGATTTCAGCATCCCGAATACAATGACAGTTCATGGAGTGATATTCATGTACCGGGCAACTGGGAAGTGCAGGGCTTTGGTGTGCCAATCTATGTGAATACAAGCTATGAATTTACCTCTCCCGGACACTCTCCTTATTGGGACAACCCCAATCCGCCATTGGTCCCTGAAGCGTTCAATCCCACCGGTACCTATCGGAAAGAGTTTATCCTCCCGGACAACTGGCAGCAAAAGGAGATCATCCTGGTTGCCGATGCAACCAAGGGGGCTGCCTACTACTACCTGAACGGGGAGTTCGTCGGGATGAACAAAGAGGGTAAGCTTCCGGCACGCTTCGATGTGACCGGTAAGGCCAAAGCCGGGAAAAATGTGCTGGCGGTACAGATTCACCGCTGGAGCAGCGGCTCCTACCTGGAGTGTCAGGATTTCTGGCGTCTCTCAGGCTTTGACCGCGATGTCTATATCTACGCCCGTCCTAAACTGCACATCGAGGATATCTTTGCCCGACCGGGGCTTGATGAGCGCTATAGCAACGGTGTTTTCAACCTGGATGTAAAGGTAGCCTCCCCGAAGGATAAAACAGATCCATTCTCCGTGGCCTATACCCTGATTGATGAGAATGGGAAGCAGGTAGCAGCCGGAACCCGTGAGGGGAAGAGTGAAGGATACTGCAGCTTACAGTTTGAGGAGGTGATCCCTGATGTGAAGAAGTGGAGTGCCGAGACACCTCATCTCTATACGCTGGGCATTGAACTGATAGATGAGAAGGGTACCACCATCGAAGCGACAGCACTAAAAATTGGTTTCCGTACGGCTGAGATCAAAAACCGCCAGTTCCTTGTCAACGGACAACCGGTACTGTTGAAAGGGGTGAACCTGCATGAACACAATGAGCACACCGGTCATTACGTTACCGAGGAGTTGATACGCAAAGACTTTGAATTGTTCCGCAAATACAATGTAAATGCTGTACGCACAAGCCATTACCCGCAGTCCGAGCTCTTCTACAGGCTTGCAGACGAGTATGGGATTTATGTGATTGATGAAGCCAACATTGAGAGCCACGGCATGGGATATAACCTGCGCAAGGGAGGGACCCTGGCAAACGACCCTCTCTTCCTGGAGGATCACATGAGCCGTACCATCGGCATGGTAGAACGGGATAAGAATCACCCCAGCGTGGTCACCTGGTCTTTGGGCAATGAGGCTGGCAACGGCTACAATTTCTATCAGACCTACCTCTGGATCAAGGGACGTGACACATCACGCCCCGTGCAGTACGAAAGAGCGGTGATGGAATGGAACAGTGATATTTTTGCACCTATGTATGCCGATCCCGATCAAATAGAGCGGTTTGCTACCGATCCGGCATCGGACCGTCCACTGATCCTCTGCGAGTATGCGCACGCCATGGGAAACAGTCTGGGTAATTTCACTGAGTACTGGGATATTATCCGGAAATATCCGCTGCTGCAAGGCGGTTTTATCTGGGACTGGGTAGATCAGGGTCTCGTGAAAAACGACGAGAAGGGTAATCCGTTCTGGGCTTACGGTGGTGACTTCGGACCTAAGGGTACACCGAGTAGTGGTGATTTTTGTATCAATGGGATCGTCTTCCCCGACCGCAGTGTGAAACCACACACAGAAGAGATGCGGAAGGTTTACCAAAACATATGGTTCCGTAACTTCAGTGCCGTTGAGGGGTCGGTGGAGCTATTCAACGAGCATTTCTTCAACGACCTGAGCCGCTACCGCATCACCTACAGCATCGAAGCCAACGGAAGAGAGTTGACCAAGGGAATCCTGAAAGTAAATGCAGCACCACAGACGACAACAAAAGTGTTGATACCCGATTGGTCCCGTTTTGCAGATCGGAATGAACAGCTTACCCTCAACTTATCCGTGATTCAGCAGGAGGAGGAAAGGCTGATTCCTGCCGGCTGGGTGGTCGCCCGTGATCAGTTTGTCGTCAACGACTATCCTTCCCTTGCTGCCGACAAGCTGAAAGCAGCCTCAGTAGAAGAGACTGACAGCTCGGTCATCGTCAGTGGCCGCCGCTTCAGAGCTCTGTTTGACAAAAGCAGTGGCCTGCTCACCTCCTATCTTGTGAATGGCACTGAATATATCGAGAACGGGGAAGGACCCCGTCCCTTCTTCTGGCGGGCACCTATCGACAACGACTATGGAGCACGTCTACCGCAACGTCTTTCAGCGTGGAAAGAGGCCAGCTGCCGGCAACCAAAAGCAGACCATCTGACGATTCACGTGGGTGAGACAACCACAATCACCTACAGCTACAGTTATCCGGAAGCTGGTGCCACCAACGAGGTGATCTACACCCTCTACGACAATGGCACGATGCATATTGCCAACCGGTTCGAGGCCGGTGCTTCGAAGACAGAACTGATTCCCCGCATCGGGATGAGAATGCAGCTTACCGGAAAGCTGGTACAGGCGGACTATTACGGCAGGGGTCCCTGGGAGAACTATTCAGACAGGAAAAGCTCCACCTTCCTCGACCGTTACAGTTCACCGGTCAGCGAGATGATGACCCGCTATGTACTCCCTCAGGAAAACGGCCATCATACCGATACCCGCTGGCTGGCACTCACCCTGAAATCGGGCAACGGACTGCTCTTCGTAGCAGACAGCCTGTTCGAGTTCAACGTGTCGAACTATCTCCTGGAGACGATTACCAACGGGGAATCACTCAACAATGATGCAGCGGCCGGTACGGCCCCTCTCAACAAGCACATCAACGATTACCGACCTTCCGATCTGGTAGATCTCTTCATTGATCACCGGATGCAGGGTGTGGGTGGAAACAACAGCTGGGGTAAACTTCCCCTGGAAGAATACCTCATTCGTCCAAAAACGGCAACAGTAAGCTATGGGTTTACCCTGATTCCGATCAAAAACAGAAAGGAGATCGAGCGTTATTTCCGTTAAACGGAATCCATCAGATAGTACAATAAAAGCGGGTCTGTTCACTCTGGAACAGACCCGCCTATTTTTCCCGGTCAATTATCCGTTAAGGGGGTACCTACCCTTCAGCTGTCAGCTGACCGATCATCTCTTCTACATCATGATAGACAGAGGTCATCACTTCCTGTACTACTCCCCCAGCCTGTGATGCAAGTACTGAAGGATTCAGGCGTGACAGGAAGGTTTCACCGTCTGTTTTCTGATATACAGAAATACGGCAGGGAAGCATGTTTGAGTAGATACGCAGAGAATCATCAGAAAGCAACCTGTAGGCATAGTCAGGACTACAAAGTTCGACCACCTTCACAGAAAGAATATCTTTTCCGTTTTTCTTCATGATCCCCTGTAAATCGTGCTGATGGAGCACTTTCCATCCTTCTTCCAGGATGATATCGTTGAGCTTGCTCACCGTTTCATCAAAACTGTATCTGCTTTTGCTTTCAAGTAACATCTGATTCATCATTCTCATTCTTTACGATTTTTTCAACAATACTTCATCAATGGCCTGCTTGAATGCATCCTTCGGAAGTGCTCCCTGGGCCATCTGGGGTGCTTCACCCATAGGACAGAAGAGCAGTGAGGGGATACTACGGATACCAAACTCAGCCGCCAGCTGCTGCTCAGCTTCCGTATCTACCTTGTAGATATAGATCTCGCCTTCATATTCTGCTGCCAGCTCCTCCAGGATAGGTGCAACCATTTTACAGGGGCCACACCAGTCGGCGTAGAAATCGATGATACAGGGTTTGTCACCCAGGTACTCCCATTTTTCAGGGTTGGCTTCATAGTTTGCCACTTTGGTAAGAAAGTCAGCTCTTGTCAGTTTGATTGTTTTTGTCATACTATTTTCTGAATTTTGAATTGTGTTTGTTGTCTCTTTCGTTTCGGAATCTTTTGATCCCTTGTTTTGATTGCTGTTGCTGCATGATGCTACAACAAAGATCAGGGCCGCAGCCAATAATGTCTTGGTTTGGATTTTCATTGTTCTGTTTGATTGTCATTATGGGTGATTCTCTCTTGCTCCTTTTTGGCACTGCTATCCTTTGTAAAAATATCAAATAGCAGATATCCTACCAATGCACCATACAGCATCATCCGGTAGGGATTGGAAGTGATGGGACAGGTACCTGAAACACACCCTACATAATAATAGTAGAGATATCCTCCCAGCACCCCCACGGCCACACCGGTGATCCGCAGCCAATGCTTCAGTAAAAACTTCCTGCTCTTTTCCTTAAAATCCATGACTCTTATATTTTTTATGCATTCACGTTTTACTTTCTTCATCACGATGGTCACCGCAACTGACCAGACATCGCAAAACACTTGAAAAACGCCTGTCTTTCAGCGAATAAAAATTGTGCTTCCCGCTCTTGCGACAATGCAGGATACCCTTTGCACGCATATCGGTGAGGTGATGCGACAGCAACGACTGCTCACAATCCATCCCTTCCAACAACTGCGTTACTGTTTTTTCTTCCGCAAGGCTCAACTGCATTACCACACAGAGGCGAATCTCATTCGCCACCGCCTTCAACATGTAGGCTGCCTCCTCAAAGTATGAGCGATCTGCCTTTATATCTACCGATTCCAGTTGCTGCATCTCTATATTCATAACATCAATATATGAACATATATTCATATAATAATGTTCAAAAGTACAACACTTTTTTTTATTGACAAAATTTTTCAGAGAATTTTGAAATACCAGGTCAGTTTTGCCTCGATGATTCGATGCGCAGAACGGGAGAAGAAAGCGTTTTCGCTCCTTCTGCTGGTGAAAAGATCAGCCAGTCCGAAATAGTAGCGGCCTTCCAGGTCGATTGCGCCCATGGCTGTTTTCAGTTCCATCCCGAGACCACCGATCAGCCCGTAATCCAACCGTTTCATCTCATCCATTGATCCGTATTGCACACCGATGGGCGCCTCGGGATCTGCCTCACGACGGGCAGCCAGGTCATCGGCCAGCGCACTGCTCATCTGCTGCTTTTCACTTAGAAGCAGGCTGATCATGGGACCGGCATTGATGATGAATCGGGTCTTATCACCAAAGTAGATATGGGTCATAAATGGCATTTCCAGATAGTTGAGGGTTCTCTTGTAAGAGAATCCCGACTCAGGATCAAACTCCTCGGTCCATCCCTTTTGCACAAAATTGAATTCAGTGATCAGCCCCAGGTGTTTCTCGGTGATATATTTCATTGAGAATCCCCCAAAGCCTCCCAGTTGTTGGGTTTGTTGTATGGAGGGGACAAAGTCGACACTGTGGAAAATAATACCCCCACCCCCACCGAGATAAAGTTCGTTCTGAAATGAATCTCTCTGAGCATGCAGAGAAACAATACCGGTTGTTAGGCAAAATAATAAAACGAGATATCTCATTTGTTCAGTGCGGTTTTCGAGATTCTACCATCAGTTTCATACTGCACAATGTAAAGAGCTCCGTTGATAAGTCCTCCCCAGTTATTCAATCGTTCAAAGAAAAAGGGGAACTGAACAGTTGGCACTTTTACCCGGTTGACAGATTGCTCAAATTGCAACCCGTAGCGCTGTAATGCAGTCAGAAAATAGAGAGCGGTATCATAACCCCACATGCCGTAAACGGGATAAGTATCCATCGGGTCACGTCCATACCATCTCCGGAACTCATCCTTAAACATCTTCGTCTCCCGGGCCTGCTCATCAACAAAGAAAGGGGTATAGAAGTATGTACCAAAGCGAGTGTATGCATCAGCCATATCAGCATAGGTCTGCCAGTCAGGGTGCCCGAAGAGTGGTGTTTCAATCCCGGGATTGGCCTCATGCAACAGACTCAGTTCACCCGTGATCTCTCGCAATGTGGCAGCGTCACTGCTGATGGGAATGATCAGGTTCTCTTTTCCCGGTAGCAACATGGGAGCTATCGCAGTACTCAATGACTGGGCTGTCTCGACAGATCGAAAGGGGATGTTTTTCTCAGTGAGTGCAACCTGCAACGAGCCGATAAGCTCGGTCTGGGGATTGCTACCCCCCCCCACAAAAAGGATGTTCGCATTCCGGAACTTCCCGGTGAAATAGGCAACGGTTTTGGCATGAATGAGGCTGTTCAGCGGATTCACCTGAAACATCTTACCATTGTTGAGCACCTCACTGTTACTATGTGAAAATGGCACTACATATGGGATGTTTTTCGAACGTGAGAAGTCGGACAGCACCTTTATCTGGGTATCACTCACACCGCCAATGACCAGGCTGAGTGACTGCATCTCCATAGTTCCGAGCAGGCTCTCCAGTTTTCCGGTATCATTGCCTTTGCCAATCTCAAAGACATAAAGTTCCAGATTGGCACCTCTGTTCTTCATCTCATTCACAGCCAGCAGGAATCCTTCATAATACTCCTGCAGGCGCAGATGTCCCTTGCTGGTCTGATCGAGGAAGGGGAGCAACAGACCCACTTTCATCATATCAACACGCTGGGAGGAAGGTTGTTGTGTAAGGAGTCTATTGGCTTCATTCTCGGCAGAAGGTGATATCTGTTCAACTTTGTTACGAAGAACAGGTACAATCAATTGCATATTGGGTTTCAGCCCACCCGACAACATCGGGTTGTTTCGTTCGATGTCTGCGACCTCTACTCCATATTTACCCGCAATGCGATAGAGGGTCTCACCTCTTGTCACGGTATGAATGACATTTGTCGTCTGTTTCTCTAAAGGCTCAATCACTTCGTACGACTCAAAAAAAGGAATACGGATAGTCTTTCCGATCTGAAAGGACTCGATCGAGAGACCGGGATTGGCCCGCACCACATCCTCCGGTTTCAACCGGTAGGTCCTGGAGACTGAATAGAGAGTCTCTTTCGGGAGAATGGTATGATACCGGTAGTTTTCCTCTTTCTCCTCACTGATGATACGCCGCTGCGGGATGATCAGATGTTCACCTACGGTGATACCATCGGCTGTCCCGGGATTGAGACGGTTGATCTGATCGACCGTGGTATGGTACATTCTGGAGATGCTGTAGACTGTTTCTCCCTTCACCACGATATGTCTGAAGGTGTTGTTCTGGTCTGCCGGATCTGATCCGGCTGGTCTCTGCTGTATCGTTGTAATCGGATTGACCTCATTGGAATCGGTGACCGGTATCAGCAACTCCTGACCGTTCTGCAACCCATTGTTGGATCCCGGATTATGACGGAGAATCTCCGCCACGGTCACTGAGAAAGTTCGGGAAACGGCATAGAGACCCTCACCCGATTGCACCCTATACTTATAAAAAGATCGACCGTCAACCGTAACAATCTCATACGGCAATTGTTGTGCCTGCATTATGTGCATACAGGAGACCATGCAGAGCATGATCACAAAAATCCTGCTCAGGTGAATGAGGTTACCCATCTTTTCTTGTTTAAATAGTAAAATAACGAGGGTTGTTGTCACAACCGACAGACAAAAATAGGGAAAAAAATCCGGAAAGAGAGAAATCTGTCAGAGAGTGACCTTTTGTTTCACAGGTTTTACACATTTTAGGCATTATTATGGATCAACCATCCCTATGGATTCCTGTAAGATATAAGAACCATCGCATCCGATTAACCTCCTCCAGTTGGTGAGTGATGAGCCGTCAGTGAAGCGTACGCACTAAAACGGCAGCGGGTCTCTGCTCTGGGATTGAAAATCGCCTCCTGAAGGGTGTTGATTGTCAACTGCCTCTTCGTTTTTTACCTGTTTGTTCATTCGTGAAGGGCGCTCCACGTAATTTCGGCCAACGGCATAATCATCCAGGTTCTGAAAACGGGCATACTCATTGTCGAAACGCATGTTGGCAATCCCTGTGGGACCGTTACGATGCTTGGCCACGATGATCTCGGCGATACCCACCAGAGAGTTGCCCCGTTCATCTTCTGTGATCCGATAGTACTCTGGACGGTGAATGAAACAGACGATGTCGGCATCCTGCTCGATGGCTCCCGACTCACGCAGGTCAGCCAGCTGGGGTCGTTTTCCTTCGTTCCCCTGCCGTGACTCCACACCACGGTTCAACTGTGACAAAGCAATGACTGGTATGTTCAGCTCCTTAGCCAATCCCTTCAGTGAGCGGGAGATCATGCTCACCTCCTGTTCGCGGCTGCCGAAGCTCATCCCACTGGCATTCATCAGCTGCAGATAATCAATGATCAGTGTCCTGACCCCATGCTCACGTACCAGCCGGCGTGCTTTTGTACGGAGTTCAAAAACGGAGAGACTGGGCGTATCGTCTATGTAGACCGGTGCATTATATAGAAATTTATGGTTCTTGTCGAGCCGCTCCCACTCATCATCCGACAGTCGTCCACTCTTGATGCTCTCTCCTTTGATCTGGCATACGTTGACGATCAAACGATTGACAAGCTGCACGTTGGACATCTCCAACGAGAAGATCCCCACCGGTTGTTGATAATCGAGTGCCATGTTCTTAGCCATCGAGAGCACGAAAGCGGTCTTACCCATCGCCGGACGGGCCGCGATGATCACCAGGTCGGAGTTTTGCCAACCGGAGGTGAGCTTGTCCAGTTCCTTGAAGCCTGTAGGCAGTCCGCTCATCCCATCCTTGCGGTTCGCTGCCAGCTGGATATTCTGCATCGCTTCCTTGATCACCGGGTTGATCTGAATCACATCCTTCTTCACATTGCGCTGCGAGATCTCAAAGAGCCTCCCTTCGGTCTCCTGCATCAGGTCATCCACATCCACCGTCTCATCGAAAGCCTGTTGCGACACCTCTGACGAAAACGAGATCAACTCACGGGCAAGATACTTTTGGGCGATGATGCGGGCATGGTATTCAATATGTGCGGCAGAGGCCACCTTCTCGCTCAGCTCCGCCACGTAGACCGCTCCGCCGGCTGTCTCCAGCTCACCTCGACGTTTCAGCTCCTCCACGACGGTGAGCACATCTACCGGTTTCTGTTGCATGGCCAAGCCCTGAATAGAGTCAAATATCAACTGGTGGGAAGGATCATAAAAACTCTCCGGCTTGAGGATCTCACTGATCACGGAGTAGGCATCCTTTTCCAGCATCAGAGCACCCAGGACCGCTTCTTCCAACTCGCGTGCCTGTGGAGGCAGCTTACCCATATCGGGAGCCACCACTGCTTTCTCAACTACTTTTACCGACGGTTTACGTTTTTGCTTTTCCATTTCATCCGGTTGTTGTTCCTAAAAGAATGTAAAGGTACTGAGATATTCAGTTCAGGCAGAATTATTCCCACTTTTAAATCTCCAAAAGTTATAAACAATAAATTGTTGATAACTCCTGAACAATTTCAATAATCCCTTGTTCTAAATAAGAACTATTCTTAGATAAAGTAAATTATGTAATGGGCCCTGACAAACACACAAAACATCTGTATACGCAACTTAAGGAGAAGGGCTTAAGAGTCACCCCTCAGCGAATCGGCATCCTGGATGCAATTCATTCACTCGGAAACCACCCAACAGCAGAGATGATTACAGGCTATATTCACCAGAAGAATCCGGCTGTCTCTACGGGTACAGTCTACAAGGCACTTGAGACATTTGTGCAGAAAGGGATTCTTCGCAAGTTCCGAACTGAAGAGGAGGAGGCAGCACGTTACGACCCGGTACTTGTGCCTCACCATCACCTTCACAGCAACCATGACCATCGCATAGAAGATTATGAGAATGTAGAGCTTGACAATCTTCTGCGTGATTATTTCCTGAAACGCAAGATTCCTGATTTTCAAATAGAATCTGTCCGTCTTGAGATCCACGGAACATTCGAGAACCACCAATAACCTTTAAAATATTGATTGTATGAACGCAGAAGAATTAAAGAAACTGAAAGACAAGGAGAACCGGAAGAAGATGACCACTGTGGCAGGCGCCCCGGTAGGCAACAATCAGGATGCGATGACCGCCGGACCGCGGGGACCGATGATGCTGCAGGATGTCTGGTTCCTGGAGAAACTGGCTCACTTCGACCGGGAGGTGATCCCCGAAAGACGTATGCATGCCAAGGGTTCGGGCGCCTTCGGCACCTTTACCGTGACACACGACATCAGACAGTACACCCGTGCAAAGATCTTCTCAGAAATCGGTAAGCAGACCGAGATGTTCGTACGCTTCTCCACCGTAGCCGGAGAGCGGGGGGCCGCCGATGCTGAGAGGGATATCCGCGGCTTCGCGATGAAGTACTACACCGAAGAGGGCAACTGGGACCTGGTGGGTAACAACACCCCGGTCTTCTTTTTCCGCGACCCGCTCAAGTTCCCCGACCTGAACCACGCGGTGAAGCGTGATCCCCACACCAACCTGCGCAGTCCGAACAACAACTGGGACTTCTGGAGCAGCCTGCCCGAAGCGTTGCACCAGGTGACCATCACCATGAGCGACCGGGGCATCCCGCGCAGCTATCGCCACATGCACGGCTTCGGCAGCCACACCTACAGCTTCATCAACAGTGACAACGTGCGTCACTGGGTGAAGTTTCACTTCGTCACCCAGCAGGGAATTGAGAACCTGAGCGATGCGGAGGCGGAGATGTTGGTAGGGAAAGATCGGGAGAGCCACCAGCGCGATCTCTTCGAGGCCATTGGCAATGGAGATTTCCCCAAATGGAAGATGTTTATTCAGGTGATGACCGAGGCGCAGGCTGAGCAGATGCCCTACAACCCGTTCGACCTGACCAAGGTATGGTACAAGGGCGACTTCCCGCTGATCCCGGTAGGTGAGTTCGAGCTGAACCGCAATCCGGACAACTACTTCCAGGATGTGGAACAGGCTGCTTTCAACCCTGCCAACGTGGTGCCCGGCATTGGCTTCTCACCCGACAAGATGCTTCAGGGGCGTCTCTTCTCCTA
>DURL01000097.1 GCA_012837345.1 Bacteroidales bacterium | reverse complement strand
GAGAGAGGGTGGATACCCTCTCATCCCCTCACACCTTAAAAATTCTCTTCCAACTCCACTGATCTTGGGAACAGAATATTGTTCTCCAGGTGGATATGCCGGTGCAGGTCATCCTCGAACTCCTCCAGCATGCTGTAGGTGACGCGGTAGGTGCTGCAGGCATCAGCCGGAGGGGTATATCCATCGGTCAGCGCGTTGATGGTGCGGAACCGTTCTCCCTCGGCGTCGTGATCTTTCTCCATCTCCGCTATGTAGCTGGCAGCAGAGCCAATCACGCTCTTCGGCTTGTTGCCGCCACTGAGTTGTGCCTTGACCACTCCCCGGATGTAGGGGAAGAGCATCAGCTCCTCTTTTTTCAGGTGTGCCGACAGGTCGCCCGCCGACTGCAGAAAGAGCCGTTCCACCTCCATCAATTCCGGGTGGTTCATCCCATGTACTTCGACGATCTTGCGCAGGAAGGGGGTGATCTCACCAATCTTCTGTTCTACATAGCGATGGTGTGTCTTCTCGATGTAATCGGCCAGCAGGTCGAGCGGGAAGGAGTTGAAGTCGATGCCGCCGTTATTTTTCTCTGCCATAGCCTCCTTGAGCTCCCGGATCAGTTGATCCGACCCACCCTCCTTCTTGCCGGCGGCCCGTTCGATGGTGCGGTTGCCGTTGCAGCAGAAGTCGATGCCATGCTTCTTGAATACTGAGGCAGCCTTGTAGTTCTCTGCCACGATCTGTCCGATATTGCTGTTGCTGTTGATTTCCATAAATTTGCTGTTTGTGGGAGGGGTTACCCGGGAACCGTTGCCGGCTCCCGGGCACGTTCTCCTCCCGGTGAATATTATTTTTTCAGGAGGGTGAGCCGGTAGACAAACCAGAAGAGGGTCAGCGTACCCACCGCGAAGATGGTGTCACCGATGGTGCGCAGCCACTTGAAGGTGTTGACCAGCGGCTCCTGCATGAACTCGGCTGAGCGGGCGTACCACATCCCCTCCTTCACGCTGGCCACAGTCTGCATCAGTCCCACCGGCAGCAGGCTCAGCAAAACCATCAGCAACAGTCCGATATTGAGCGACCAGAAGGTGAAGCTGATCAGCTTGTTGTTCCACTGCTGCTTGCGATACATGCTGCGCAGCACGAAGAGGATCAGGCCGATACCCAGCATGCCGTAGACCCCGAAGAGGGCGGCGTGTCCGTGCACCGGCGTGGTGTTCAGCCCCTGCATGTAAAAGAGGGCGATGGGCGGGTTGATGATGAAGCCGAAGATGCCGGCACCCAGGAAGTTCCAGAAGGAGACCGAGAGCAGGAAGTAGATGGGCCACTTGTAGTCCTTGAGCCATTCGGTGGCCCTGCTCAGCCGGTAGTTGTGGTAGGCCTCGAAGCCGATCAGCACCAGCGGCACCACCTCCAGCGCGCTGAAGGTAGCTCCCAGTGCCATCACACCGGTGGGTGTGCCGGTGAAGTAGAGGTGGTGGAAGGTGCCCAGGATACCCCCGGTGAGGAAGATGATGGTGGCGAACAGTACGTTGTGTGTGGCGGAGCGGATGCCCAGCAGTCCCATGCGGGTGAAGAGGAAGGCGGCCACCACCGTGGCGAACACCTCGAAGAACCCTTCCACCCAGAGGTGTACCACCCACCAGCGCCAGTACTCGGCAACCGCCAGGTTGGTGGTGCGTCCCCACATCAGTCCCGCACCGTAGAAGAGGGCGATGGCGGCGCAGGAGATCAGGAAGAGGATGAGCAACCCCTTTTCGGAGGTACCCTTGCGGATGATCGGCAGGATGGGGCGCACCATCAGTGCCAGCCATAGGAAGAGGCCCACCACCAGCAGGATCTGCCAGAAGCGTCCCAGGTCCACATACTCATACCCCTGGTGTCCGAACCAGAAGTTATCCACCAGGTTGAGCCGTTGCATCACACCGAACCACTGCCCGATGAGAGAGCCGGCCACCACGATCAGTAGTGCCCCGAAGAGGACGTTGACCCCCAGCCTCTGGTATTTCGGATCCCTGCCACTCAGCGAGGGGGCGATGTAGAGTCCGGTGGCCAGCCAGGCGGTGGCGATCCAGAAGATGGCGATCTGGATGTGCCAGGTGCGGGTGATGGAGTAGGGGATGAAGGAGGCGATGTCGATGCCATAGAAGCCATCGCCCTCCACGCCGTAGTGTGCGGTGATCACCCCCAGCAGCACCTGCGCCAGGATCAACAGGTTCACCACCCAGAAATATTTTTTCACCGCCCACATGGAGGGGGTGATGGTTTGGTTCATCAAGGGATCGGAGACCGGTTTCAAGGGCTCTTCCTCGCGGGTGCGTGCCTGCAGGAAGATCATGATGCCGATGCCCAGCAGTAGCATGATGATGCTGAAGCCGGTCCACAATACCAGGTCACTGGTAGCCACATTGCCTATCTGCTCGTCGGGTGGCCAGTTGTGGGTGTAGGTGACATCGGATCCGGGCCGCTCGGTGACGCATGCCCAGGAGGCCCAGAAGAAGAAATGCACCATCTTCTCCATCCGCTCCTCCGACCGGATGCTGTTGCGCGCGATGGCATAATCAGCGCGCAGCTCATCGAGTGCCGGGTCATTCATGAAGAGGCCGGCATAGTGGCCGTAGAGTTCCCGGAAGGCATCATAGCGCTGGCTGTGGATTACCAGGGTGGAGGATGCCTCGTCGTAGCTGTTCTTGCGCAGAAACTCCTGCAGGCGACGTTCCATGGCTGCCTGCTCCACCTCGGTGAGCTGATCGAATGCTTTTCCCTGCTCCTCCTGCGACCAGCGGTTGAGCAGGTACTGTGCCTCGCGGTGCAGGTAGTCGGCTGTCCAGTCGGGTGCCACATAGGCGCCATGCCCCCAGACGCTGCCCACCTCCTGGCCGCCGATGCTCTGCCAGATGTTCTGGCCATCCTTGATCTCCTGGCCGGTGAAGAGCAGTTGCCCCTCTTCATTGGTGACCCTCTCCGGTACGGGCGGTGCCTGCTGATAGATCTGGTTACCGTAATAGAGCAGTACGGCAAAGGAGATGCCGACCACCAGGGCGAATGCAATCCAAAGTTTTTTCTGTGTCATAGGTTGTTTTTTTGTGAATGGATGATTGATTGGTTTATCTCGCTTCTTTCAGAAATCGGATTCCTACGATAAAGAGCAGGGTCACCTTGAATAGCTCTGCCACCACGTAATAGAGGTGCAAAGGAGAGGAGGGTACCTCCAGCCCCTGCTGGTAGAGGGGGATGCGTGCATCGAGTGCCGGCAGCAGCCAGAGTGTCTGGATAAGAAGCAGTAACAGGATGACTCCATATTGGATCACGCTGCTTCTTCTCTCTCTTCTTCGGTTCAGGATGAACCTTGCCGCGATGAGCAGTGCGAAGAGCCACTCCATCAGGTTCAGTGCCTTGAAGACCAGGCTGCCGATTCCCAGTCCGAGGGGCAGTGTGATTCCGGGAGCCCTGAACTTGAGCCAGGCCTCCATGAAGCTGATGGCTGAGACAAATCCGATCCAGAGAAAGGTGACCGGCAGGGCGGCTTGTTTGATGGTTCGCTGCAATGGGTACATATATATCGTTTGTTTATGGTTTACATCTGACCAATCCGTATTTTCTATTTACGATAAAAAAGTCGTAAATGAAGGCAAAAATTTAACGCTTCAATATCAACTCCAAATTTTCCTGTTTGGTTACCAGGTCATAAAGAGTGGTATGTTTCAACACCTGGAACATGTTCTCCCGGATCTTCACCACTGCGTGGTGCATCGGGCAGGGGTTTTTCTCGTCGCAATGGGAGAGTCCCAGAGCGCATCCTTCGAAAAACTCATTGCCGTCGATGGCACGTACAATCTGTTCGATGGTGATCTGTCCGATTTTCTCCTTTTTGATCTCGAAGCCGCCAACCGGTCCCGTGTAGGAATCGACCAGTCCGTGTCGCGATAGAAGCCCCAGGATCTTGCCGGTGAAGGCTTCCGGTGATCCGGTTTGTCGGATGATGTCACCAATCTTTACCCGCCTCTCATTCAGCGATTGAGAAGCGATGTAGAGCATTGCCCGAATACCATGTTCACATGTTTTTGAAAACATCTTTTAGCATTTAACGCGTCAAAGATAGGAAATCTTTTCAATTTACGACAAAAATATCGCAAATAATTTTTACCTTTGTCACCTTATTCTTTCTGACCTGACATTTATCTACTTGCTGAGTGTCGGGAGGGGAGTTTATTGTATGTTTAAAATTTAATAAAATATAAAAATCACACGCCTACAAACAATAAGTTTGAAACAGTGTTGTTATGTAGACTCATTCTAACTATGTAGAAAACTACAAACAAAATACAATAAGGAAGCTGCTATGGCGAAAACGAAATCAACTAAAGGCAATTTATCGAAAGAGAAGATGTTGCACATGCATCGGATGATGCTGGATATCCGCAATTTCGACAGTAAGGTCAACAAGCTGGTACGAAAAGGGATGGTTCCCGGCATGACCCACTTCTCCATTGGGGAGGAGGCGGCCAACGTGGGGGCGGTAGCCGCCATCGAGAAGGGATTCGATATGATCACCTCCAACCACCGTGGTCACGGACAGAGCATTGCCCTGGAGATCGACCTGAACGGAATGATGGCGGAGATCATGGGGAAGGCGACCGGCACCTGCAAGGGTAAGGGTGGTTCCATGCATATCGCCGACCTGGACAACGGCAACCTGGGTGCCAACGGCATCGTGGGTGGTGGCATGGGGATGGCTATCGGAGCGGCACTCACACAGAAGATGAAGAAGACCGGCAAAATCGTGGTTTGCTTCTTCGGTGATGGTGCCGTGAACGAGGGCACCTTCCACGAGACCCTGAACATGGCCTCTATCTGGAACCTGCCGGTGATCTTCTACTCCATCAATAACCTCTATGGCATCAGCACCCCCATCAAGGATGTGATCAACATCGACTACAACTACCAGCGGGCAGCATCCTACGGCATCCCGGGTCACTTCATCGAAGATG
>DURL01000096.1 GCA_012837345.1 Bacteroidales bacterium | reverse complement strand
TCTTTGCTGTTGCGTCGCTGTGTCAGGTTGTGTTCCTCATTGTTGTACTGCAGCATCCATGCCGGCTTGCCCAGGCGGCGCAGCATCATGAAGTACTCGATGCCCTGGTACCAGGGTACTGCACCGTCCTTGTCGTTGTGCATCAGCAATAGCGGTGTCTCTACCTTGTCGGCAAAGAAGAGCGGCGAGTTGTCGATATAGAGCTGCAGCGAGTCGAGCATGGCTACACCGATTCGCGACTGTGTCTGCTCATACTGGAACTGGCGGCTGCGGCCCGAGCTCCAGCGGATGCCCCCGTAGGCGCTGGTCATATTCGATACCGGTGCCCCTGCGCCGGCAGCCCGGAACATATTGGTCTTCGTCACCAGGTAGGCCACCTGGTAGCCCCCCCAGCTCTGTCCCTGTATCGCCATCCGTTCGTTGTCCACCCATCGGTTTTTTGCAAGAGCTTCCGCACCGGAGACAACGGCGTTGTAGGCATCCATTCCCGGTTGTCCCACGCCGTAGCGGATATCGGGAGTGAAGACCAGATAACCGCGACTCACGAAGAAGGGGATGTTGATGACGGAACGGCTAGGTGCAGGCGTGAACCAGCGGTAGAGGTCGTCGGAGTGCTGCTCGTAGAAGTAGATCATTACCGGGTAACGCTTTGCCGGGTCGAAATCCTCCGGCTTGTAGAGAATCCCCTGCAATGTATCCCCGGCGTAGGAGGTCCATGAGAAGAGCTCCGCTGTTCCCCAGTTGTACTCTTCCTTTTGCGGGTTGATACCGGTTATCTTCTCTGATGATTTCCACAGGTTGCCGGTCATATGGAGATCGGGAGGAGTGTGAAAGTTGCTTTTCTCAAACAGGTATAAATCCCGTTCCTTCGCCTTGATCAGGGAAGAGAAGGTGAACCCCTCCATCACCCTTCTCTTCAGTGGGTCTCTCCCCTTTTGTGAAAGAGTGTAATAACCCCTTTCCTTGCTTTTGTTGTCAAAGACAGAGAGCAGCAGCTGCTCCTCCTTTTCGATGAATCGTTTCTCGCGGTCGGTGTTGACGTATCGGAAGGTGAGGGAGTCCCTGCGCCCTACACCACGGGTAATATTCACCGCCTCTGCCTCTCCGCTTGGGTCAATCTTCCAGATATCAAACGCATCATAGAGCAGCAGCCAGGCATCTTCCTCTCCCCATGCAGCCATCCCGTATGGAGCGGGGGATGACGGTACATCGTTCTTCTCGTTCCAGAAGTTCACCGGTATTTCACCGGTGAGGTTGCGGGTGCTCTGTTCACGATTGTCATAGGCAAACCATTGCTGCTGCATTCCGTCCCACCAGATGGTGTAATTACCTGCAGGTGAGAGTTGCGGCCGTCCTGCTACCGGGCTGCCCACCTTTTGCAGGCGCTGCTCCTCCAGGTCCATCACCCAGACATCATATTTTGAGGAGATATCCCACTGGCTTTCCAATAGATAGGGGAGGTCGGACCAGAGCAATGCGAAGCGTCCGTTCCCCTCGTCGGCGATGGTGGCATGGGGCATCTCTTCCGTGGCGACAGGCAGAAAACGGCCTGAAAGAGACGGGGAGATGATACCTCTGTAGGTGCGTCGTTTTTCGCGATTAAGTTCTGCCAGCTGTTGTGGCTGTACCTGGGGATCCCGCCAGTGCCAGATGTCGAGAGAGGCCATCTCGAAGTCGACCAGTGTGGTATCTTTCGGCTCCTGTCTGGGTGCGGCACCGATCAGGATCCTGCTGCCATCCTTGCTGAAGGAGGGAGATGCATGCTCGTTGAAAATCCATCCCACCGGCAGACCGGTGGCACTGCCGTCGGCGATTACGCTAGCCGAATCGGCCCCTGTCGGATAGTACCGAACATCAAACCGTTTCTGTTCCACCTTCGAGGTGTCGGCGGTAGAGAGATAGACGAGCTGTGTTCCGGGCTCGTCGAAGGCGAGTGATTTGTATTCTCTTTTTTCACCGGAAATCCTTTTTTGTGCCTGCTTGTCCAGATCGAAAAAGTGTACTCCCGGAATATCGGTGCTATCCTTCTTCTCCGGTTGAATTACAACTGCAAACGCATTCCCGTACTTACTGAAAAGGTGCTCTTTTGCGTTGCGGATGGTGTCTTCCCGTTGTGATAGAAGATTGCGCAATATCAACAACTCTTCGGGTTTCTCCTTTTTTTTCTCCTTCTTTGCAGTGTCTGCCGGCAGGGTGATGCTGTAGGCCATATGAGTGAACGATTCATCTGCCGTTTTAAAGGACTTCACACCGGCGATCTTTTCCATGGCAAAGGTGGGGTGATGGATGATAAGCAAGGTATCCTTCGGCAGTTCATCCCCTTTCTTCTTGTCGATACGTGCCTGACGTCGTTCCATGAGAGGAGCCTTGATCACTCCCACAATCCACTTTCCGTCGGAGGAGAGGCTGAAGCGTTTGACCCGTTCCACCGTGAGTGATCGGTTGTTGGTCAGATCCCTGATCATGAGAGTGGTGTCCCCCTCCTGTGGGGCAATCAGTGTCGCCATGATCGTACCGTCATCACTGATGGTTGTTCCGGCAAGGCTTTTCCAGTTGTCGTAAACAGAGTGATCGAGTGGTTTTTTCTGAGAGAAGAGTGAGAACGCAAGCAGAAAGCCGGCGATTGTCAGCGCTATGGTTCGGTGCATAATTATTCTTTTTTCTGTGAAGGTTCACTTCCTTCAAAGAGGGTTTCTGAAAAGTGGTTGAACAAAAATAGTAAAAAATTTGTAAGAATTCGGCAGAACAGGCCTTTATGAACATCCATCTCCTTTAATTGTTCCTATACCAGTATGAAGGATGAACACAATTATAAGATATCTCTCGTGGGAAAGGCTACCCTGCCCATGGAGAAGCTGCAGGAGGTGAATGGTGTGACTTCGCTTCGGCACGACCCGCAAAAGGGAATACTGCTCGTTGCCATCGAGGAACGCAAGGCGGATGATGCGGCTGAGATCCTGCAGGAGATGGTGGAGCTGATCCGTCAAGCCGGTGGAGAGGTGAAGACCGAAAAGGCGACACACCCTGTGTTGCACATGACCTGTGCGGCTTGTGCCTCCAGCTCACAGAACATCCTCTCTTTCGTGCCGGGTGTGTTGAGCGCTTCCGTAAACTATGGCAATGGGAAAGGACAGATTGAATACCTCCCCGGCATAGCCACACCCGATGCCATGAAACAGGCATTATTGGAGATGGGCTACGACCTGTTGACGGAGGAGGAGAGCTCGTATGTGCAGGTGGAAGAGCTGCAGGAGAAGGCCTACCGCACCCTCCGCCGTCATACCGTCATGGCTGTGGCTCTTGCCATCCCGCTGGTGGTCATCGGCATGTTCTTCATGCATGCACCCTTTGCCAACATCGCCATGTGGGTCCTGGCCACGCCTATCCTTTTCCTCTTCGGTCGCCGCTTCTTCGTGGGTGCCTGGAAGCAGGCACGGCACCGCTCTGCCAATATGGATACACTGGTGGCGCTGAGCACCGGCATCGCCTACCTCTTCAGCCTCTTTAACATGCTATGGCCCCAGTATTGGGAGAGCCGCGGCCTGGAAGCCCATGTCTATTTTGAGGCAGCAGGTGTGATCATCGCCTTCATCCTCTTGGGGAAGATGCTGGAGGCACGGGCAAAAGGGCATACCTCCGATGCCATCCGCAAGCTGATGGGATTGCAGCCCTCCAGGGTGACGGTGTTCCGCGATGAGGTGGCTCATGAGATACCCATCGCTGAGGTGGTGGTGGGTGATATCGTACTGGTGAGGCCGGGTGAGAAGATTGCCGTAGACGGTGAGGTAACCGGTGGAAGCTCCTTCGTGGATGAGAGCATGATCTCGGGAGAGCCGCTCCATGTGGAGAAGAGCCAGGGCACGAAGGTATTCGCCGGCACCATCAACCAGAAGGGGAGCTTCCGCTTCAGGGCTGACAAGGTGGGGAAAGATACACTGTTGGCGCAGATCATCCGCACGGTGGATGAGGCACAGGGTAGCAAGGCACCCGTGCAGGGACTGGTGGACCGTATCGCATCGGTGTTTGTACCGGTAGTGATCGGAATTGCACTGCTAAGCTTTGTGATCTGGCTTCTCTTTGGAGGTGAGAACGGCTTTGTATATGGTCTGCTGACCATGGTGACGGTGCTTGTGATTGCCTGTCCCTGTGCGCTGGGACTGGCTACACCCACGGCCATCATGGTGGGCATCGGCAGGGGTGCCGACGAGGGGATCCTGATCAAGGATGCAGAGAGCCTGGAGACTGCCAAGAGGGTAGATGTGGTGGTGCTCGACAAGACAGGCACCATCACCGAGGGGAGGCCGCAGGTGACTGCCATCACCTGGTCGCTCGATGCCACACCCCTGCACCGTGATATCCTCTACAGCATCGAGTATCGTTCCGAACACCCTTTGGCCGATGCCATCACTGAAGAGCTGAAAGAGAACAGTAACCTCCTCGACGAGGTCACCGTAACACAGGTGAGCGGAAAGGGGATCGAGGGTGCTTACGAAGATGAGATCTATTATATAGGGAACCTGCACTTCCTGGCATCAAAAGGTGTGGTGATCCCTGCCGGTCTTAAACAGCAGGTATACCAGGAGATGGATGCCGCCCATACCGTTTCGGTTTTTACTGACAGTGAGAAAGCACTTGGTGTGGTGGGCATCACCGACAGGATGAAGCCCACTTCCAGAGAGGCGATTGCGCAGTTGCGAAGTATGGGTGTGAACGTTGCCATCTATACCGGCGACAATGAGAAGGTGGCAGCGGCATTGGCGGCTGAGCTGGCTGTAACCGACTACCGGGGTGAGGTGTTGCCAGAAGAGAAGGTGGAGCTGGTGCGGAAGCTACAGCAACAGGGCCATACGGTAGCGATGGTGGGTGACGGCATCAACGACAGCGGTGCCCTGGCGCAGGCTGATGTGAGCATCGCCATGGGTAGCGGCAGCGATATTGCGATGGATGTGGCGAAGATGACCATCATCTC
>DURL01000095.1 GCA_012837345.1 Bacteroidales bacterium | reverse complement strand
TGCGTGAAACTGTCTGATGTGGAAGGGAAACATACCGGCAGTGAAAAGGAGATCCGTCTGGTGCAGGAGACACTGGGTCTCTGATGCACTGGGTCTCTGATGCTCTAAGGTTCTGAGGTTCTGGTGCTCTGAGGCTTTACGGGAAATATAGGTCTATCAACGCTTATTCGTCGAGAGCCGCATGCGCCTGGGGGTCAAAGCACCGTTCGGTAAAGAGTGCTGTTGCCTGCGCCGTCGGTGGCGGTGAAGGTAAGTTCCAGTGGTACCTCCGCGGGTAGCCTTGCTTCATCGAGACGATAGCTGTAAAGGGTCGATTTGCTGTCGTGGGAGAACAGCACAAAACGACCGTTGATCTCACCACGGAAGGAGGCGATTCCACTTTTGTTGTCGGTGAGACGGATGCGGATGGTGCGCCGGCTCTTCCAGTTCTCCTGTTGCAGTGGTGTGATCACCGGTGCTTCAGTGTCTGATGATACCGCATAGCGGCCACCCAGCTCACGTATGTGAGCAGTGATCCCCCCATGCAGATATGTTCCCCCCAGCCAGTTCTCTTTGCCATTCTTGTCAAGGGTCACAATCCCGTAATTGCTTTTCAGCTGCAAGGTATCGCTCTTCACGCGGATACGCAGGGTGGCCTGCCTGTGAAGCGGAACGGGTGTATCATGCAGCCGGTGGATATCGGAGTAGTGACTGTTGCTTTTGCGGGATCCATGGGTGAAGCAGATGTCGTGATAGAGGTTGCCTGCCGGTATGATCAGCGACAGATCGGGATCCATGTAACTGTTTTCAAACTGCCAGGACATGAAGTGACCGCAGGGAACGGGTTGCGGAATCCTGTCTGGAACACCCATCACAGTGAAGGGGTACGTGAGCCGGTTGCCGTAATGGTCTTCCAGCTCGTAGCGGAAGCGGTACGCTCTCTCCTCGTTGATCTCTATATACCCCCTGTTTGTTGATTCAAAGAAGGGAAGCCTGTTACCCGGCTCGAGGAACGACTTCATGTAGAGTGAACGATGCTCGCGCCACTCGGCAAAGTCGATGAGGGCATTGAGCATGCGGGTCTCATTGAATGAGAAGCGACGGATGGTGCTGGCGAAGATCTGCTCATCATCCAGATAAAGACGGATATGTTTCACCCCGTAGATGTTCGACTGGCCGTTCATCCGGTCGTACGCCTTCAGGCCGATACCGATGCGGCCCCAGGCGGTGAGAGAGGGCACTGGAGGGAGCGGGTTGCCGCCCTTGTCTTTACCAAGCGTGATGCGCAGGGGATTGCTGCTGCCGTTAACCATTCCACGGCCATCGAACGGGTAGAGGGCGATGCCCCGCAGGTCCGGTTCCCGGTTATCGGGGATCGGACCGATAAATTCAAGCACGTCGAGCGGCTCCTCTGTCTCACGGTCGCGAATTTCAAAATGGAGATGAGGCCCTCCCGAGCTGCCGCTGTTCCCGCTGAGGGCGATCTGCTCACCCCGTTTTACAGGCAGGAGCCCCTCTTCGGGGTGGAGGTTGACCTGATAGCGTTCCAGTTCATATTGTTTATCCACCACATATCGTGCAATCTTATCGGAGAAACTGTTGAGGTGTCCATAGACACTGGTGTGTCCGGTGCCGGGATGATCAATGTAGAGTGCCAGCCCATAACCACCCGGTGAGACACTGATGCGGGAGACGTAGCCATCCTCGATGGCGACAACCGGCTTGTTGACCGAGTGTTGCGTTTTGAAGTCGATGCCGGAATGAAAATGGTTACTTCTCAGTTCGCCAAAGTTGCCGCTGAGGGCAGAGGGTATGGTGAGTGGGTTTCGGTATGTCTGGGGATGGAGTGTTGAGGGGGTGTTTATCAAAAGAAACAGGAGTAATCCTATTGTAAAAGAATATCTCATTGTCAATGGTTGGTCTATGATGAGGCAAAGGCAATATCGATGATCTCCTTCGCAGCCTCTCTCTTGGTTTGTAACTCGAACGATCGTTTTGCGCCGTTGTGCGCGAAAATCGTTACCTTGTTGGTGTCGTGCCCGAAGCCGGCTCCCTCATCACGCAGTGAGTTAAGGACGATGAAGTCAAGCTGCTTCCTTTCCATCTTTCGGATCGCATTTGGCTCTTCGTTGTCGGTCTCCAGGGCAAAGCCTATCAACAACTGATCCTTCCGCTTAACCCTGCCGAGCGCTGCGGCGATATCGGGATTGGGGGTGAGGGTGAGTGTTCGTTCTTCCCCTTCGGTGCGTTTGATCTTACGCTCTGCTGTCTCCTGCGGCCTGTAGTCGGCAACGGCCGCCGACAGGATGGCAGCATCCATTTCCGGGAAATAGTGAATGGCTGCGGCATGCATCTCCCGGGCCGACTCCACATCGATCCTTCGAATCAGGGGGTGGGAGAGCGACAGTGCCGTGGGACCGGTTATCAGCAATACCTGAGCACCGCGTGCGGCACACTCTTCAGCCAGGGCAAACCCCATCTTGCCGGAAGAGAAATTACCGATGAAACGTACCGGGTCGATCCGTTCATAGGTGGGACCGGCGGTGATCATGATTTTTTTGTTGGTAAGATCGTTGCGTTCAGCAAAGTATTGCTCCAGAATGGCAACGATCTGTTCAGGCTCTTCCATGCGTCCTTTGCCTTCAAGGTGACTGGCCAGCTC
>DURL01000094.1 GCA_012837345.1 Bacteroidales bacterium | reverse complement strand
TCGGGATGACTGGATTCGAACCAGCGACCACTCGCCCCCCAGACGAGTACTCTAAACCGGACTGAGCTACATCCCGTAAAAGTGCCTGCAAAAGTAACACTATTTTTTGAAATGCACAAACCTTCTCCCCCTTTCGTTTAAACTATATTATGAAATTATTTCGTCACAGTTAAAAAAAAAGTTGTTAATTTGCATCCAAAATGATAATGCAGAGGCTTTTTGATATAGTTTTGTCCCTCACCACGCCAATCGAAGCAACTCCGTTGAACCTGATTGAACCGTTGTTTGAGCACATGTGTAGCCTCGGTAATTAATAGAATCTATAGATGACTTTTACTGCAAAGCAAATAGCCGACTTCCTTCATGGAGAAGTAACCGGTAATCCGGATGTGTCCGTATCCTCCTTTTCCAAGATTGAAGAAGGCAGACCGGGAACGCTCACATTCCTGGGAAACCCCAAGTATACACCCTTTATTTATGAGACTGCTGCCGATATCGTGTTGGTAAACAGTGACTTTGTGTCCGATAAGCCCATCAATGCCACATTGATAAAGGTTCCCAATGCTTATGCTGCTCTCGCCTCCCTGATGGCGATGGTAGAACAACAGAAGCCTGTGAAAGAGGGTGTCTCAGCCCTAGCGTTTGTCTCGGACACTGCTCTCACGGGAGAAGAGATCTATGTGGGAGAGTTTGCCTACATCGGCGAAGAGGCTCGGATTGGGAACAACTGTAAGATCTACCCTCAGGTGTATGTGGGTGATAACGTACAGATGGGTGACAATTGCGTCCTCTATCCCGGTGTGAAGATCTACCACGACTGTGTGATCGGTAACAACTGTATTGTGCATGCAGGTGCCGTAATTGGTGCGGACGGCTTCGGTTTCAGCAAGCAGGAGGAGATATACCGCAAGATACCGCAGATCGGCAACGTGATCATTGAGGATGATGTGGAGATCGGGGCCAATACGACCATCGACCGTGCTGTGATGGGATCGACCATCATTCATTCTGGCGTGAAGCTTGACAACCTGATACAGATTGCTCACAATTGCGAGGTGGGAGAAAACACCGTGATGGCAGCCCAGGTGGGCGTCGCAGGATCTACCAAAATTGAGGAGAGTTGTGTGTTTGGTGGGCAGGTTGGCATTGGCGGACATATCACCATAGGGAAAAAGAGCCAGATAGGGGCTCAATCGGGGATCATCAGTAATACGAAAGAGGGATCGGAGGTGATGGGTTCACCTGCATTTCCGGTGAAGAGCTTCTTAAAATCGAGCATTATTACACCTAAGCTACCTGAAATGTACCGACGGCTCAATGCCATGGAGAAAGAGCTTGCCGAGCTGAAGAAAAAACTCTCCGGGAACGACTGAAAACCCTCTCTGCTTGCTTCCCCGTGCAAACATTTACTGGTCAAAAGCAGGAATTCCTGCTTTTTGGTTGTATCTTTGCACACAATTTCCTGAAATGTGTAATTAAATTAGGATACAGTGAAACAGAGAACATTGCAAAACAGCTTCACCTTGCAGGGCATCGGACTTCATACCGGTCAGGATATTTTGGTAACCTTCAACCCGGCACCGGTGGATCATGGCTACAAGATTCGACGGGTAGATCTGGATGAACAGCCGGTGATTGAAGCATTGGCGGAAAATGTGGTCAACACACAGCGTGGAACGGTGCTGGGTAAGGGGGATGTTACGGTGAGCACCATCGAACATGGCTTTTCTGCCCTTTATGCTCTTGGCATTGACAACTGTCTGATCGACGTGAACGCCTCCGAGTTTCCCATTCTCGACGGTAGTGCCATTGAGTATGTGCGGGAGATCCGTAAAGTGGGTGTCGTGGAACAGGAGAAGGACAAGGATTACTACATCGTGCGTAACAAGATGGAGGTGACCGATCCCGAAACAGGATCCAAGCTGACGCTGCTTCCCGATGATGCTTTCTGTATCAACTCTTTCATCGAGTTCGATTCACATTATATACCCAACCAGTCGGCCACAATGGATACCGTGACCGATTTTGAGAAGGAGATTGCTTCCTGCCGCACTTTTGTCTTCGTGCGTGAGATCCAACAGCTGAGGAATGCCGGACTGATCAAGGGAGGCAACCTCGACAACGCCATCGTGATCTATGAGAAGAAGCTTTCACAGAAGGAACTCGATGAGATTGCTGATGAGATCGGGGTGCCACACCGCAATGCTGAGGAGCTGGGTTACCTGAACCATCGCAAGCTGGCTTTCCCCAATGAACCGGCACGTCACAAGTTGCTCGATATCATCGGTGACATATCGCTCATTGGTAAGCCGATCAAAGGACGTCTCATCGCACATAAGCCTGGACACAAGATCAACAACCAGCTGGCGAGGCTAATCCGTAAAGATATAAAGCTGAATGAGGTACAGCCACCGGTATATGACCTGAAGGCTGAACCGGTGATGGATAACAACCGAATCCGTGAGCTGCTGCCGCACCGCTATCCCTTCCTGATGGTTGACAAGGTGATTCAGATGACTGACACCTACATCGTGGGAGTGAAAAACATCACCACCAATGAACCCTACTTCACCGGACACTTCCCACAGGAGCCGGTGATGCCGGGGGTATTACAGGTGGAGGCGATGGCACAGACCGGGGGCCTGCTGGTGTTGGGCAAGCTGGATGAGCCGGAGCGCTACTCCACCTACTTCCTGAAAATTGATAACGTGAAGTTCCGTCACAAGGTGGTGCCGGGTGATACGATTCTCTTCCGGGTGGAGCTCACCTCCGAGATGCGCAGGGGGATTGCCACCATGCGAGGGTTGGCTTTCATTGGTGACAAGGTGGTTTCCGAGGCCGACTTTACCGCGCAGATCATCAAGAACAAATAAATTAAAACTGAAGATTTTTATATGAGCACTATTTCATCGATGGCTTTTGTGCATCCTGAAGCCAAATTGGGGGAAAACGTGATCGTGGAACCCTTTGCCTATGTCGACGCCAACACTGAGATTGGTGATGGTACACGCGTGATGACACAGGCCACCATCCTCTCGGGAGCACGTATCGGCAAAAACTGTAACATCTTCCCGCATGCTACCATCGCCGGTATTCCGCAGGACCTGAAGTTTCAGGGTGAAGAGACAACCGCCATCATCGGTGATCACACCACCATCCGGGAGTGTGCCACAGTAAACAGAGGGACAGCCTCCAGAGGTTACACCAAGATAGGCAGTCACTGTCTGATCATGGCTTACAGTCATGTAGCACATGATTGTATACTGAAAGACTATGTGATTCTGGGCAACACCACGCAGCTGGCAGGTGAGATTGAGATTGATGACTATGCCATCATAAGCGGTGGTTCTCTGGCACATCAGTTCACCAAGATTGGATCGCATGTGATGATACAGGGAGGCTCTAAGATCGCAAAAGATATCCCTCCCTTCGTGATGGTCGGCAGGGAGCCGATCTCATATGTGGGTCTCAACATCGTGGGACTGCGTCGCAGGGGATTTACCAGTGAGCGGATCAACGGCATTCAGGAGATCTACCGTACACTCTACCTCTCGGGCTACAATATCTCACAGGCGGTTGAACGTATCGAACAGGATCTCCCTGTCTCAGAGGATCGTGACCTGATCCTCAGCTTCGTACGCTCCTCCAGCCGCGGCATTGTCCGCAGCAACATGGAGGGGTGAGTATGACAAAGGTGGTTTTTCCGGCTGAATGGCATCCCCAGGAGGCAGTAATGGTCACCTGGCCTCATCGTGACAGCGACTGGGCTCCCCTCTTGGAGGAGGTGGTCCGTTGTTATGTGGACATCTCCAAAGAGATTCTGTGCAGAGAAAGACTATTGGTAGTGGTACCCCCCGGGGAGGATGTCACACCCTATTTCTCCGTTGAGGAACGGCAGAACCTGCAAATTGTTGAGATACCCTCAAATGATACCTGGACGCGAGATCATGGGCCTATCACGCTCTTTCAGGGCTCCCGCCCGGTGATCGCCGATTTTGGTTTCAATGGCTGGGGACTCAAGTTCGCTGCCGACAGGGACAACCAAATCACCGGTCAGCTTTTTGAAAAAGGGATTTTTCATCCTTCTGTCACCTATCAGAATCGTCTCGACTTTATTCTGGAGGGTGGCTCTGTGGAGTCGGACGGTATGGGGACCCTCCTCACCACCCGGAGATGTCTGCTGGCACCCAATCGCAACCAGCCCATGATACAGGCGGCGATTGAAGATGCCCTTAAAGAGATGCTCGGTGCAACCAGGGTCCTTTGGCTCAATCATGGTTATCTGGCGGGTGATGATACCGACAGTCATGTCGATACGCTGGCACGCTTTTGTGCAACAGACACCATCGCCTATGTGAAGTGTGATGATGTGAACGATGAACATTATGAGGCGCTCCGGGCGATGGAACAGGAGCTACAGGCTTTTGTGACAAGCTCAGGTGATCCTTACCGGCTTATTCCCCTCCCGATGGCCGATGCCGTATACGAAGAGGGTGAACGGCTGCCGGCCACCTACGCCAATTTCCTGATCCTGAACGATGCGGTGCTGATACCCTTTTACGGTACCGATAAGGATGAGATCGCCCGCCATCAGTTGCAACAGGCTTTTCCCGACAGGGAGGTGGTCGGCGTGGATTGCTCGGTACTGATCCTTCAACACGGTTCACTGCATTGTGCCACGATGCAGTTGCCGAAGGGTTCGTTGAACGTTAACAGTAAGTTCACGGTTCATGGTTCATAGTTCATGGTTCACGGTTCAAGGTTATTAAGTTATTAAGTTATTATGTTATTATGTTTATGGGTTTATAATGCCAAACAGCAAACAGGATCAACTGACATCTTAATAACCTGACAACTAACAAACTAACGATCATACCAACATACTAACGTATCAACATACCAACTTACGAACTTACTAACTTACTAACGTACCAACTTACTAACTTACCAACGTACCAACTTACAAACTTACTAACTTACTAACTTACGAACTTACTAACGTACCAACTTACTAACTTACCAACTTACTAACGTACCAACTTACCAACTTACCAACTTACCAACTTACTAACTTACTAACATATTAACGTACAAACGTTCTCAAACCAACAGATATGAAGATAGGAATCATACAACAGGCGAACAGCGGAAACCGGGAAGAGAATATCTCCCGGCTGGAGTTGAAGATCAGAAACCTTGTTGTTCAGGGTGCCGAATTGATTGTTATGCAGGAGCTGCACAATGGTCTCTATTTCTGTCAGACGGAGGAGACGGGACTGTTCGACCAGGCTGAGACCATACCCGGACCTTCCACAGACCGGTTTGGGCGCTTGGCGGCAGAGCTGCAGGTGGTGATCGTGCTCTCTCTCTTCGAGAAAAGGGCAGCAGGCCTTTATCACAACACGGCTGTGGTCATGGAGAAGGATGGTTCAATTGCAGGTCTCTACCGTAAGATGCACATCCCCGATGATCCTGCCTATTACGAGAAATTCTACTTCACACCGGGTGACCTTGGTTTTCACCCCATCGATACATCGGTGGGACGTCTCGGAGTGCTGGTCTGCTGGGACCAGTGGTATCCTGAGGCAGCAAGGCTGATGGCACTTGCCGGTGCCGAGTTGTTGATCTATCCCACCGCCATCGGATGGGAGTCGTCGGACAGTCCCGACGAGCAACAGAGACAACGGGATGCCTGGTTGACCATACAGAGGGGACACGCCGTCGCAAACAGCCTGCCGGTGATAGCGGTGAACCGTACCGGGTATGAAGCCGATCCTTCTGGCCAGACGGGTGGTATCCGGTTTTGGGGAAGCAGTTTCGTCTCTGGTCCCCAGGGAGAGATCCTCTGGCAGGCCGGCACAGAGGAGGAGACAGCACAACTCATCGAGATTGACAGGCAGCGCACTGAGAACGTGCGCCGATGGTGGCCTTTCTTCCGTGACAGGCGAACAGATGCCTACAGCGAGTTGACGCGTCGCTGGATAGATTAATAAAAAAAGAGTGGCCTTCCTGTTTGGGAAGGCCACTGCTCTTTAAAACACCCTTTAACTGTTTACCTGCGACCGGAACTCCTGCCTGAGCTGCTGCTCTCGCGGGTGCTGCTGCCGGAAGAGGAGCGGGTGGCTGAGCTGCTGCTGCGGGTCGTACTCTGACTGCTTACGGAGCTGCTTCTGTTGCTGCCTGAACTGCTCCTCTGCTGTGTTGCAGAACTGTTGCGTGTGCTACTCGTGCTGCTGCGCTGCGGGGTCGCATTACTGTTACGTGTTGTAGTCGTTGTGCTTCTTGCAGTGGTCGGAGTACTTCTCGT
>DURL01000093.1 GCA_012837345.1 Bacteroidales bacterium | reverse complement strand
TAGTCGGTTACCGTTCCGGATGAGGTCCCTTCTACCAGGATGTTGACCCCGATCAGTGGCTCACCGTTCCCGTCCGTAACCGAACCTCTTACATTTATCGTCGTGCCGGTCTGGGCATTGGCCGATAAAATCATCAGCAATCCGGACAATAGGGCCAGGAATGCCTTTTTACTTTTTTTGAATTTTAGATACATGTTGTTAACGTTATAAGATTAACTGATTAATACTCTCTTCATTCTCAATACAAATCACAAAACGAGCAGACGAATGGTTAATTTTTCATCTGTTGATCTCCTGTATTTACATAACAAAGTTATCTCTTCTCTGAGTATATGATACCGAAAATGACGCAATTAACTTCGAATGTCTGTGCAATCGATTGCATTTCCCCGGGCATAAAAAAAATATTATCAATTAGTTACCTGCCGGGGGGATAGCGGTAAATAATTGACAATATTCTCTTATTGTGTGTTAAAAGCGTAGGGTTAAATCGGGTTAATCCTTTCTTTTTGATAAGTCAGTGACGGCGTTCCCTTTGGCAGTTTTGGTTTTTGGTATGGTAACTTTTCTGCTGGTTGTCTTAGAGGTGATCATTCGTTTGAGGCGGATCAGAAAACGTTTGCTGGGCTTGCTCTTCATATAGGTGTCCATATGTCGTGCCCTCTTCTCTTCCAGGATCTGATCGATCCGGATGAGGATGCCTGACTCCTCCACTTCTCCAAACTCGTCGTTGATGGCAGTGCCAAAGAAACGCATGGTGGGTGAGAGACCCATGTAGGCATTGATCAGCGGAGGAATGTTGTAACCCAGTGCCCGTACCTCCTTGTTGAGGATTTTGTAATCCTCCTTGAAGCTTTTGCCGTGAAACAGCTGTTGCATCTTCTCAATGTTGGTTCCGGTAACCAGAGGTTCAATTGGGGTTACCAGCTTGAGCGTGTCAGGGAAATGCTTGTTGAGGAAAAAGAGGATCATGTTGCGTGCATCCTTATTGTAGGTTCCGTACATGGTCACTTTGCCGAAGAAATACTCAATCTCGGGGTCAATGACGGTGAGTGCCCCTAAACCATCCCATAGATTGTCAAGCGCGAATATCCCTTTTCTACCGAGCAGAGTGGATTGATATTCGAGTGATACGAACGAGCGACCCAGTTCCACGGTGGTGGGCAGAAATTCATCGATGAATTGTTGTGAGAAATTGTAGAGATGGGCAGTGGCCAGCATCGGTTTGCCCTCTTCATCATACTCCACGTCTGATCCGTAGATGAAACGGTAGCCACCCAGTATCTCCTCGTTTTCCGGATCCCAGACGATCAGTTGGCGGTAGGGTACTTCCATCGTGTCATACTTGTCGATATCGGCCTCCAGTCCGGTACCACCACCGTAATGGCGGAATGCGATCTCACGCAGACGCCCTACCTCCCGCATCAGGTTGGGCGAGTCGTGGGCGGTGAAGACGTAAATCTCGTTGTTCGCCTTGTGGGTCGTTCTCACCCTTTTTTGGACGGTCAGCTCACTTTTGATCAGTTCCTTGCTTACCGGATCAATAATCTTTTCCATAGTGAATGTCTTGTTTATGAATGGGGTCTCCTAAGAGAATAGACCACCTCTTTTACGGTCTCTGCCCACTCGGCTGCTGTCTTGCTTTTATCGAAAGTTTGCCAGGGTATAGGCTTGCCAAAGGTGATGGTGAAGGTTTGGTTGCTATTCTTGTACATCTCATCCGGTAGATAGATCAATTCAAAATTGAATTTGATGCCGGAGGCTTTCCGCAGATTGGCCAGGTTGTAGAAGAATCGGGAGTTGCTGCCCTCGAAGTGAACCGGGATCACGTCCCGCTGAAATTCCACCGCTTTGATGATGAAGTTCTTCATCCACTCCAGGTCTCTGATCTTACCTCCAACTTTACGTGAACAAAGCCCCGCGGGGAAGGTGATCACCTGGTCGTCAGAAGCGTATGCTTCATTGATCGCTTTTGCGGAATTTTTTGCCTGTGCACCATATTTGTTTATCGGCACGAAAATGGGTTTCAACGGATCAATATAATAGAGGATGTCATTGACCAGATACTTGATCTTTCCGTTGAACTTTTCGCCAACCACCGAAGAGAGGCAGATCCCGTCCAAACCACCCAGTGGATGGTTGGAGGCAAACAGGAGCCGGCCTTCTGACGGGATGTTCTCCTCTCCTTCCAGCTTCAGTGTCAGATTGAATTCCTTTTCCACTAACGCATGCATAAAAGGAACACCCTCCAGATCGTGGTTGCGTTCAAGAATGCCATTTATGTCCTCCTGGTGGACAATACGTTTGAGATAACGGATCAAGAAACGGGGGATTTTCTTGTAATGTCTGGGAGCTTTGCCACGCAAAACCTTATCAAGATCAATCCTGAATGCACTGTTTTGGTTCATTGCATTTTACTCTGCTTACTAATTTGTCGCAAATGTACAAAAATATGAGAAAGCAATATACTGTATCCCTGAAAAATCTTTGTTACCCCTATCCATCTCCCCTGTGAACAGCTGTTGGATATGACATAAAACGCAATCAATCAGAAAAAAACGATTGTCTGTGTGGGTGTTGATAACTTTTTTGCAAAATATTGGGGTGAAATGTGGGGAGAAGTGGATAATTTTGTACTTTTACAGCAAAAATAACTCTATTCGTTTGAAATTGACCGGGTAATGATTCAGTTTCTTGGAAATATCGAAGCCAGAGCCGATGCAAAGGGGCGGATCTTTGTTCCGGCAATCTTTCGCAAGCGTTTGCAAGGCGAGGGAGAAGAGTTTCTGGTGCTAAGAAAAGATATTTTCCAGGATTGCCTGGTCCTCTATCCCGGCAGTGTGTGGGAGAAAGAGGTGGAGTTGCTCCGCAGCAGGCTCAACAAATGGAACCGTGATCAGCAGCAGGTATTTCGCCAGTTTGTGCTGGATGCCGAGAGACTTGAATTGGATGCAAACGGTCGGGTGTTGATACCGAAACGTTACCTGAGGATGGTCTCTATCGAGGCGGATGTGCGATTTCTCGGGGTAGATGAGACCATCGAGCTCTGGGCGAAAGAAAAACTCGATAAACCACTGGTAGAGCCGGAAGAGTTTGCGTCGCAATTGCAGCAGTTGATGGAGGGTAATCCCTGAGAGGGGTTTCTTGAGAATGGCAGGGTGTACTCTTCCCCTGTGGATAATAGGACTTTTTTTTATTGAGTGGCAATCATCACAGAGAGGATGTTGAATATGTCTGAAGCGGAAGCATATCATATACCGGCGTTGCTTGTCGAAAGCGTGGAAGGGTTGCAGATCGCTCCCTCGGGGATCTATCTGGATGTTACCTTCGGTGGGGGTGGGCATTCGCGTGAGATGTTGAAGCGTTTGGGACCCGAAGGTCGTCTAATCGCCTTCGACCAGGATGAGGATGCGGTGAAGAATGCCTTCGACGATCCTCGTTTCATGCTGGTGAGAAGCAACTTCCGATATCTGAAGAATTTCCTCCGGTACTATGGTATCGATGAGGTGGATGGGGTGATGGCTGATCTGGGCGTTTCATCGCATCATTTTGATGATTCGTCTCGCGGTTTCTCGTTTCGCTTTCAAGGGGATCTCGACATGCGTATGAATCGCATGGCCGGAATGAGTGCCGCCGATATTCTGAACAACTATACGGCAGAACAACTGGCCGATATTTTCTACCACTTTGGTGAGCTGAGGAGTGCCCGCGCCATTGCTTCTGCGATTGCAGCATACAGAACAACCAGGCGGATTATTACCACCGGTCAGCTTCTCGATATCCTGCAGCCGTTCACCGGAAGAGATAAAGAGAAGAAGGTGCTGGCACAGGCGTTTCAGGCATTGCGCATTGAGGTGAACGGCGAGATGGATGCCCTCCGTGAGATGTTGTTGCGATCTCTTGAGATGCTGAAGCCGGGGGGGCGCATCAGTGTGATCTCTTACCACTCACTGGAGGATCGTCTGGTAAAGAATTTCTTCCGCAGTGGCAACTTCGAGGGAGAGGTGATAAAGGATTTTTACGGCAACGTGGAGACTCCCTTCGAGCTGGTGAACCGCAAGGTGATCGTCCCCTCAGAGGAGGAACAGCGAGTCAACCCCCGCTCCAGGAGTGCGAAGCTGCGGATCGCCAAGAAGCGATAAGCAATGAGATATTTGATAAATAGCAGGTTGAAAGAGATTTTAAATAGCTGAAAGCTGATTGCTAAACAATGAAACTGAAGTTCGATAACATACGCAAATCGTTTGTCCATGTTTTTGGAGGAAGTGTTCTCACTGAGAATTTCTTCCTCCGGAACATGCGGTTTATCCTTGTTATCGTGCTGATCATGTTCCTTTTTATCAGCCACCGCTATACCGTTTTGCAGAAGATGTCGGAGATTGAGCGTCTCGAGCGGGTGCTGAAAGATGCCCGTTACGAATCGCTCACCATCTCTTCATCTCTTACTGAGGCCAGCCGACAGGGTGAGATTGAACGTCGTGTGGAGGAGGCAGGCCTGGAGTTGAAAGTGACCAACGAGCCGGTGTATCATATCGGCAAATAGTCAATTTTAGATGATGAAAGAAAAGAATGAGCAAGAGAGAAGAAAGAAGAAAGGGGTGATGGGACGCTATGGCCTGATCGTCTTCTTTTTGATGCTCTTCGCTTTTATGATTATCGTCACTGCAGGAAAACTGGCCTTCAGCTCCGAAGGAAAGAGATGGCGCGAAGTGGGGGAGAAGGAGACGGTCATTCGTGACCGGGTGATCCTGCCCGAGAGAGGCAGTATCTATACCCATGACGCCAGACTGCTGGCGACTACCGAGCCGCTTTACAGTATCTATATGGATTTTTGGGCGGATGGAATGGTGAAGGATTCTCTTTACAAGCATGTGGGTGATCTCTCGATTGCCCTTGCGAAGAAGTACCCCGACCGTACTGCATCACAGTATAAGAGCCTGATCCTGAACGGATGGAAGATGAGGGAGGAGGAGCAGCGGCAGATACGGGAGAACCAGGCACGGGGCATTGACAAACGTGTGCCCATCCGCTCACGCTATGTGAAGATATTGCGGCGCGACATCTCTTATGTCGATCTCAAGGAGATACGTACCTATCCCTTCTGGAATCAGCGCTCCAACCGTAGCGGACTGATTGCCGAGGAGCGGAATGCACGTAAGAAGCCCTTTGGTAACCTGGCTACCCGCACGGTAGGCAATGTATATAAGGACCTCGACAAGGGGGGTGCCAGTGGCCTTGAGCTGAAGTATGATTCGCTCTTGCGAGGCATACCCGGTGTGAAGTTCCGCCAGAAGATTCAGGGTAAGTGGATGGATGTGGTGGAGAAACCGGCCCAGGCAGGATGGGATATCGTCACCACCCTCGATGCCGAGATACAGGATATCACTGAGCGTGCGCTCAGGGAGAAGCTGATTGAGACAGAAGCTGAGTCGGGTACCGCCATCATCATGGATGTCAGAAGCGGTGAGATAAGGGGTATTGCCAACCTGGACCGCATGAGTAACGGTGACTACGCTGAGGGGAATCCCAATGCTTTCTCCTATATGAATGAGCCGGGATCCACCTTTAAAACGGTGACTGCCATGGTGGCACTCGACGATGGGGTGATCACCCCTACCGATTCGTTCCATGTGGGAAACGGGTTGTTTCAATATAACCGTCGATGGGTGCGCGACCACTACTGGCGGCGTGGGCAGGACCGCGGCTATCTCACTGTAGCCGAAGGGATCGCTATCTCTTCAAATGTGGTGATGAGCAAGATTGCACTGAAAGGCTATGAGGAGAACCCGAGGAAGTTCGTGGAGGGCATCGACCGTATTGGTCTCCGCAAGCAGCTGCAGTGGGATGTGCCACTGAGAGGTATTGAAGGTACCTCCTCCATCCGTTTTCCCGATGATAAGCAGAATTACTGGTCCAAAACGACGCTGCCCTGGATGTCATTCGGCTATGAGACACAAATACCACCCATCTACATGTTGATGTTCTACAATGCCATTGCCAACGATGGCAAGATGATCAAACCCTATATCGCGAAAGAGTTCATTAAGGATGGGAAGGTGATTCAGCGGATGGAAGCAGAGGTGGTAAATCCGAAGATATGCAAGGAGAACACACTGAAGCAGGTTCATGAGATGTTGGTGGGTGTGATCGAGAACGGAACGGCGAAGGTGGTTGCCTCCGATTATTTCCCCGTGGCTGGTAAGACCGGAACAGCGCAAATCGCTTCCGGCGGCAGTTATGGCGGTTATTACGTCTCCTTCTGTGGTTACTTCCCTGCCGATGAGCCGATGTATACCATCTTTGTTGGGATCCGTAAACCCAAGGGTGTCCCCTCGGGAGGCGGAATGGCCGGTATGGTGTTTAAGCAGATCGCTGAACAGACATACATCCGTAAGGTGCAGCTCACCGTGAAGGATTGTCCTGTGGACTCACTGCTGCGCAAGGAGCCGCCACTAAAGAATGGCAATTGGTCACACAATCGCAAGATGCTCACCATCCTCGGTCTGCCAGCCGGAGAGACGGAAGAACCGACTGAATGGGTGAAGGTGAAAGCTGACAGCGCAGTTTACATGCCGCAGCCACTGGCGTTGAATGGCTCGCTGGTACCTGATGTGCGGGGGATGGGAGCCCGTGATGCCTTGTACCTGCTCGAGGAAGCAGGGTTAAGGGTGCATCTGAACGGTGCCGGAAGGGTGGTATCGCAATCGATTTCTCCCGGCAGTAGACTGGTGAAAGGGGTGACAATCGCAATCACATTAAAATAAACGAATGATATGAGACTCGCCACGCTGATCGAATCATGCAAGATCGTTTCCCTTCGCGGTAACGATGCAGCAGAGATTACCGCAGTTACTTCCGACTCGCGCCATGTGGTGCCGGGAGCACTCTTCATTGCAGTAGAAGGAATCTGTACCGACGGTCACTCCTATATAGGGAAGGCGATCGAGCAGGGGGCTGCTGTAGTGGTATATGACAAGCCGATGATCGAAGAATATTTCTCACGGGTGACCTATCTTCAGGTGAAGAACAGTGCCGTGGCTCTGGCGCAGATTGCGAATGCCTGGTATGGGAACCCTTCACGTCATCTTAAGCTGGTAGGTGTGACCGGTACCAATGGTAAGACCACGATCGCTACCCTTCTCT
>DURL01000092.1 GCA_012837345.1 Bacteroidales bacterium | reverse complement strand
ATGTCCGAAAGGGGAAGGTTGAAGTGTCCCGCCACATAACGATTCACTATCTTACCGCCATAGAGGTAAAAACCGGAAGCAAAACCGCGGTCGAACCGGGCAAAGTGAGGCACACCCCCGCAGTCACCCATCGCCATGAAGAGGGAGATGAAGAGGTTACTCATCGCGATCGATGCAGAACGCGCTACACGGGCACTGAGGCTCATCTCACAAAAATGGAGGACCCCAAACTTCTCAAATACAGGAGGATGATCCGTCAGACAGGCTTCCATAGTGGTCTCAAAACAGCCCCCCTGAGCCATTCGCAGATCGACGATCAACGCACCCTTCTTCATCTCCCGTATCAGGTCGGCCGAGATGCGGTAGTAATGGCTCTTGTTGATGTACTGCATGGCACCGATCACCACATCAGCAGAGCGAAACACATTGCGCAGTACGTTGGGTTGCAGCGTGGAGGTGAATAAGGGTGCCCCCAGCTCGTGACGGATGGTGCGCAGTTTCGCTACATCGTTGTCAAAGACCTTTACTGAGGCACCCAGTGCCAATGCTGCCCGTGCCGCCATGGTGCCCGCGACACCCGCACCAATAATCACCACCTCCGTGGGTGAGATTCCGGGCACGCCGCCCAGCAGGATCCCTTTCCCGCCATGGGCGTTGCTCAGCAGCTCGGCAGCCAGGGAGATCGAGAAGGCTCCCTCAATTTCTGAGATAGCCGTCACGAAGGGAGAGACACCCGTCTGGTCGTTAAGCAGTTCGTAGGCGAGGGCATTGATCCGTTTTTCGGCCATCAGCTCTAACAGGGAGGAGGAGAGCTTATGCAGGTAAAGAAATGAGAAAACAGTACTACGCGGCCGCATCATCTCAACCTCTTCTTCCGTGGGGGGCATGATCTTGAGGATCAGATCGGCCTGAAACACCTCCCGGGCACTTTCCCTGATCTCTGCGCCCGACTCTGCGTAATAGCGGTCTGAGTAGTTGATGGTGAGCCCGGCTCCCGCTTCGAGAAGCACTCTGTAGCCGGCTGAAACCAGCAGGGCTACCGTCTCGGGAGTGAGTGCCAGGCGTCGTTCGCTCTCATCTTTTTCACGCGGGATACCGATCACGGTGGTGAAATTGCTGTTCTCTGATTTCTGTTGCATCTCCCGTACGAACAGGGAGGTGCTTTTTAGCGGGTCGTACATGATCTATATGTTCCTTTTTTTCAATCGTTCAACGATGGCATCAACCGTAAGGTGAATTTCATCTTTCGTGATCATATGATCGGTGGGGAAGATGATCTGTGCCTTGTTGTAATAACGTTCACGCTCAGCCAAATGTTCCCGGATAAAGGGCACCAGCTCATCGGGTTTCTTATCACGTAGGATCGGCCGCACCGTCTTTGATGCACGCAACCGGGCTGCCAGCTCCTCCGGTTCAGCCTGAATGTATAACGTGACTCCGGCACGATTCATCACCTCCATGTTATCGAAATAGCAGGGGGCTCCCCCTCCTGTGGAGACCAGCACATCCTCGAAGGCAGCCACCTCCTGCAGGGCCTGACGTTCTATTCTGCGGAACCCCTCCTCCCCCTTTTCTTCAAACAGTTCAGCGATGGTTTTACGAAATGTATTCTGGATGTAGGCATCGAGATCAATAAAGGTGAGTGAGAGCGACTTTGCCAGTCGCTTCCCGATGGTGCTCTTGCCACACCCCATATATCCGATCAGAAATATCCGTTCCATTTTTTTATCAATTAACTGTCAGCCTTAGCTGTCAGCTGTTAGCTTTGAACATCGAACTATAAACTTACCAACTTACTAACCTACCAACTTACCAACTTACTAACCTACCAACCTACAAACCTACCAACCTACCAACCTACTAACCTACCAACCTACCAACCTACCAGCCGTTTTATAACAGCGGCGCGAAGAGACGCAGCAGCGATTCCAGGAAACGTTTGGCCATGGGTCTGTTTTTCCATTCTCGCAGTGACACCAGATCACAGTAGCGCTGATCTTCAGTGAAGATCTCCATTGCCTCTCCTGCCAGTTGGGTGTCGTACATAAATGCCTCTATCTCGAAGTTTTGTTCAAAGCTACGCATGTCAAAGTTAGCCGATCCGATCAGGGTGAGTGATCCGTCGAAGACCATCAGCTTGGAGTGAAGGAATCCCTCACGATAGAGGTAAACCTTCACACCAGCCTGCAGCATGTGCGCAATAAAAGATTGGGAAGCCAGCTGCACCATAGGCACATCGGAACGTTTCGAGATCATGAGTCGCACATCCACCCCGCGGATAGCAGCTGCCTGCAGCGCATCGGTCATCGATTCAGGAGGAAAGAAGTAGGGTGTCTGGATGAAGATAGATCGCTCCGCTCCATAAATTGCCTGCATGATGCCGTGTGACAACTCGTTCTCCTCACTCAGTGGTCCGCTGTTGACGATTTGCATCAGTGTGTCACCAAAGTTATGGAGCATGGGAAAGTAGTAGCGGGAGGTGATCAGTGTTTGCGAAACGAAGAACCAGTCGATCAGAAAAACCGACTGCAGGCCCTGCACCCCTTTCCCTTCAATGCGGGCATGGGTATCGCGCCAGGGCCCCCATTCCATACCCCTGACATAACGGTCTGCGATGTTCATGCCTCCCACATAGCCTATTTCACCGTCGATGACGATGATCTTCCGGTGGGTCCGGTAGTTCAGCCGGGAGGTGAGTGAGGGCAGTGTCAGTTTTAAAAAAGGCTCCACCTCGATTCCCGCCATGCGGAACGCTTCGAAATAGGCCTTTCCCGTCTTGCGGGAGCCGAAGCTGTCGTAGATGATTCTCACCTCAACACCTTCACGGGCCTTGCGAATCAGGGCATCCTGCAGCTGCTTTCCAAGGTCATCGTCTTCCAACACATAATATTCGATATGTATGTGGCGGCGGGCCTTCCTGATGTCAGCAAAGAGACGTTCAAACTTGACCGACGCGTGGGTGAAGAGCTCAACGTCGTTGCCTCCCAGCAGCGGGTTGTAATCCATGCGCCGGAGCAGGTTGACCAGGTTGCCATATTCTTCGGGATAGCTCTGCTCAACAGGGGTCTCCATCTCATCCAGCGGCCGTTTTTTCAGCTTACTGTACATGCGGCGAGAGATGACATGCTTACGGGTGGTATCCTGTCCGAAGATGGCAT
>DURL01000091.1 GCA_012837345.1 Bacteroidales bacterium | reverse complement strand
GAGATGGGTACCTTTGCCCAGGAGCATGGCACAACCGTGATCTTTGAGCCACTGAACCGCAAGGAGGCGTTCTACCTTCGTCAGGTGGCGGATGCCGCCTCCATCTGCCGCGATATCAACAACCCGGGTGTGAAGTGCATGGGTGATTTCTGGCACATGACCTGGGAGGAGAACAGCGATATGGCTGCCTTCCTCTCAGCAGGAGACTACCTGCAGCATGTACATGTGGCCAGCCGCAAGCGTCGCAGCATGCCGGGTGAGGATGGAGAGGCCGACAACTATGTGAATGGATTTAAGGGACTCAAGATGCTGGGATATGACAAGTATGTCAGCTTCGAATGCGGGTGTCAGGGCGACCGTGAAGTGGTAGTGCCTGCTGCACTGGAGCTACTGCGCAAACAGTGGGATGAGGCCTGATCTGTACATTTACTGTCAATAATTAAAAAAAAGGGTGATGGAGTGGTATCTTTCATCCTTTTTTTCGTGTCAACCCTGCTTATTTTCCTATTTTTGTCTCTAAAATGATCCTATGGATAAAATGATCCGATCGTTATCCTCCTACAGATTTTCCATTGTCCTGATGCTGATTTATACAGCAGGACTGGCAATTGCCACGTTGGTGGAAAAAAATATGGGTATGGTGGCAGCAAGAATGCTGATCTATTACTCCCCCCTGTTTCTCTTTCTCCAACTGTTGTTAGTGATTAACTTCCTCCTGTTGCTCAACAGGTATCACTACATCCGAAAAAAGAGATGGTCGCTGATGATGATTCATTCTGCCCTGATTGTCATCCTGGGGGGTGCACTTACCACCCATCTCTTTGGCATTGAGGGACAGGTGCATATCCGTGAGGGGGAGAGCAGCAATGAGATGGTGATGCATACCTCCCGAGGCACCCGGGTGCAGAAACTGCCTTTCCGACTGGAGCTGAGCGACTTCCGTCTGCACCGCTACCCAGGCTCAGAGAGTCCCTCTTCTTACGAGAGCTCGCTACGGATTCACATCGACGGGGAGGTGCGGGAGGCCGAGGTCTTTATGAACAATGTGCTGGATCTGAAGGGATATCGCTTTTTTCAGGCTTCCTACGACCCGGACGAACAGGGTACCCTGCTATCGGTGAACAGGGATCCGGCAGGCAGGGCCATCACCTACTGCGGATATCTCTTGTTGCTGATTGGTTTTGTGATGATGTTCCTGATGCCCGGTTCCCGCTTCAGAATGCTCATCCGCAGCTTGCGGGAGCTCAGACGATCCTCCGGACAGACTACCCTTATCATGCTGCTACTGTTTGTGCCGACTACTGTTATGGCAGCATCGACCGATGTCCCGCAGAGCACTGCCCTGCATCAGGTGGTGCCGACAGCACATGCCGCCCGCTTTGGTGAGCTGCCGGTGCAGTTCCGCGGACGGATCATGCCCATAAACAGCTTCTCATCCGAGATACTGCGCAAACTGCATAAGGAGACCTCCATCGCCGGGCTCAACAGCGATCAGTTCCTGCTGGGCCTGCTAACCCTGCCGCAACAATGGATGGAGATGCCGCTGATTGCGCTCCCCGGGGGAGCCATCAGCCAACGCTACCAGTTGCCGGAGAAGTATGCAAGCTATTCTGCCTTCTTCGACCGGGAGGGGAGCTACCGGCTGCTGCCTGATTTGCAGCAGATCTACCACCGTCCCGCAGCTGAACGCACCGCTGCCGACAAGGAACTGATCAAGCTGGATGAGCGGGTCAACATCCTCTACCAGATGTTTCACCAAACCATGCCGGCCATCTATCCTCTTAAGGGTGATCCCGGTCACAGCTGGTATGCACCGGGAGACAGTCTCGCACACTTTGCAGGGGAGGACTCACTCTTCGTCGCCCAGATATTTGAGAGATACCTAACTGCTGTGCGGTATTCACTGCAGAGCGGGGACTGGCATGAACCGGACCGGCTGTTGCAGGAACTGGAAGCATGGCAACAGGATAATGATACTGCATCTCTCATTCGTCCGGAAAAGATTGGAGCGGAAATCCGCTACAACCGGATGCAAATCTTCAGCCGTAGCAGGGTGGGCTATTTCATCTTCGGCGGTCTCCTGCTCATACTCGCTTTCCTGCGTATGCTACATGATCGAAAATGGATGCGCTATGTCGGATGGGCTCTTGTTGTTGCGATCACCGCCCTGTTCCTTTTCCACCTCTATGGCATGGGGCTTCGCTGGTACATAGCCGGTCATGCACCCTGGAGTAATTCATACGAGACCATGGTTTACATCGCCTGGGTTACCGTGATGGCGGGACTGATCTTCGGTCGCCGCAACAGCCTCACCCTGGCACTGGCAACCCTTTTTGGTGGGGTGATCCTCTTTGTCTCCGGCCTCAACTGGATGGACCCGCAGATCAACACGCTGGTACCGGTGCTCAAATCACCCTGGTTGATGTTTCATGTAGCGGTGATCGTAGCTGCATACGGTTTCTTCGGCATCAGCTTCCTACTAGGGATTGTTAACCTGCTGCTGCTGAGCTTCAGACATGCAGGCGGACAGATGACTCTACGTATCAAAGAACTGGGTATCATCAACAACCTCTCACTGTTGGCAGGGTTGGTACTGATGACCATTGGTACCTTCCTGGGTGCTGTCTGGGCCAACGAATCGTGGGGCAGATACTGGGGCTGGGACCCCAAGGAGACTTGGGCACTGATCACGGTGGTGGTCTATTCCATCGTCACCCATCTTCACCTGGTAAAACAGTGGCAGAGCGAATGGCTCTTTAACCTGCTTTCAGTATTGGCTTTCTCGTCGGTGCTGATGACCTTCCTGGGGGTAAACTACTTCCTGAGCGGTATGCATTCCTACGGACAAACCGATACCGATTCTTCTGTTTTTCTCTATATTGCAGCAGCATTCGTTGCAATTGCAATATTGGGAGTGGTATCCTACAGAAGAGTGATGAGCGGTAAACAATAATGAAGGGTTCGTGGTTTAAAGTTCAAGGGTCAAGGGTCAAGGGTCAAGGTTCTTGGGACATCGTTCCCAAATCCCGAACATTGAACATCGAACATTGAACTTTCAACCCTACTAACATATTAGCGTTCGAACATCGAACATCAAATTTTCAAAACTGTCAATATGGTACAATGGGGTTTTATCGGCTGCGGAGCAGTAACGGAGAAGAAAAGTGGTCCGGCTTTCCGAAAGATAGAGGGGTCGGATGTGGTTGCTGTGATGCGGCGTGATGGTGAAAAGGCAAAGGAGTATGCACAGCGACATCTCATCGACAGATGGTATGACAATGCAGAAGAGTTGATCCATGATCCAGGAGTGAATGCGGTCTACATAGCCACCCCTCCCGGGTCACATGCAGCCTATGCCATTGAAGCCATGCGCGCAGGTAAGCCGGTCTACGTGGAGAAGCCAATGGCTGCTACCTGGGCGGAGTGTCGGGAGATGAACCGTGTCTCAGAGGAGACCGGTGTCCCTCTTTTCGTGGCTTATTACCGCCGTACGCTGCCCTATTTCCTGCGGGTGAAGCAACTGATCAGCGAGGGTGCCCTGGGTGAGCTCTCCACCGTTGAGATACGTTTTGCGATACCCCCCTACCAGAGTGACTATGACCGGGAACATCTGCCATGGAGGGTGAAGAAAGAGCTAGCCGGTGGAGGTTATTTTTACGATCTGGCATCGCATCAACTGGATCTGCTCGATTTTATCCTGGGTGAGATCACCGGAGCTGCCGGCTTCACTGCCAACATCGGTGGGTTGTATGAGGTGGAAGACAGCCTCTCGGCGGCATTCCGCTTTCAGAAGGGCATGCCCGGTAGTGGTAGCTGGAGTTTCGTCGCACCGCCAGACAGCCGTACCGATAAGATTGTTTTCACCGGCAGACGTGGAAAGCTCACCTGCTCCACCTTTATGTTTACTCCCATCCGGCTGGAGACCTCTGAGGGGGTGAAGGAATACATGGAGGTGAATCCCGAAAACATCCAGTATTACCTGATTCGGAGCATTGTCAACTATCTTGATGGGAACGGTACGATACCGGTAAGCACCGGGATCACGGCTGCACGTACAAACAGGGTGATGGAACTGATTTCACAGGGTGTTGGGAAAGAGTGACAACAACGGAATCTATCATGATTCCTCTTCTGCTTTTTTCTTCTTCCATATCTGCCAGGAGTTGACCAGGTTCTGCCAGAGCACATATAAGCCGGGACCCAGTGTGGCCAAAGGATTCAGATAGGTCTGTGTGAGCCAGATGGCCAGCACCGTGTTCTTCTGTCCCAGGCTTTGCCCCCCGGCCACGGTGCGACCAAAATGACGGCCGATTTTTCTGCCGAAGAAAAACTGTGCCAGACAGATCAGCAACGAGACGCCGGCGATGACAGCCTCCAGGGTATAATTGCCATCATCCTGCATCTTCACGTACTGGGTCACGTTACCGATCACCACGGTGAGGGCGGCAGCCCAGAGATAAAAGGAGAGGATCTGTGCGGAATAGATTTTCTTGTGGAGCTGTGGCACCCTCGTACGGATAAAGAGTGCCAACAGAAAGGGACCTACCAGAATAGGCATCACGCTGAGGAGGATGTGCCAGAAGGTGGTGCCGAAGGAGATATTGTCACCGCTTGTCCCTACCAGTGAGAGGAAGAGTGGAGCGATGAATGCCACCGAGAGGTTGCTTACAATGGCGTAGGCCGCCGTTACCGAGATGCTGCCTCCCAGGATGCCGGCTACCACCGGTGCCGAGGTGGCCGTGGCAGTAAGCACGCAGATCATCGCTGCCTGCGCCAACACTTCACTGAATGGGCGCAGCGCCAGGTAGACCAGGGCACTACCTCCATACTGGATGGCCAACAGGATATAATGGAAACGGGTGAGTCGTATGTCAGCCCATCGTACACGACTATAGGTGATGAAGAGCATCAGCGCCAGCAGCCATGGGATGATGGGGGAGAGCATTGAGAGTGGCTCATGGAAGGCAATACCCAGAAGCATGGCTACCGGGAGCAGGTATTTTTCCAGATGCTTCTGCATGTCAGTTGTAATAGTTGGCTGGTGTGTCGGAGCTGTCTGATTGACGCAACAGATCCTTATGGTGGATCTCGGTCATCCACTGTTTGCGGTCAAGCACTAGATCATTGATGAACTGTTCGATTTCAGGCAGGTACTCCTGCATCGGGTACTCGGACATTTCGTGACCCACATCTTCAATGCTGTAGAAAGTGAAGGGATAACGATCCTGCCGAAATCGTTTTACCAACTGACGGCTGCCGTACATGCCCAGGTGAAACAGTCCTGTTTTGTTGTAGGGTACCAACCGATCGGCTGAACCATGAAAGAAGAGGGTGGGGGCGGGAGGCTTCTTGTAAGAGGGGAGCCCTTCAGTGCTGAAGATACCACCGGCAAAAGAGATGACCCCGGCATAACGGAACGACTCCGGCAGCCCTTTCGCACGGGGGTGCCCATTTTGTTTCATGTAGTCACCCTGAAGCACGGTGATGGCGCCGGCACTTGATCCGCTGATCACGATGAGTGATGGATCGATGTGAAGCTCGTCAGCATGCTCCAGGAGGTATCCCGTGGCTGAGAAGAGATCTTCCACTGCCATGTGGATCGCATTCAGCAACGGCTTGTAGTTGAGCATGCCGGGTGCTTTCTCGCCCTTCATCCCCAAACGGTAATCAATGGCGGCCACGGTGAATCCCCTTTCTGCGAAATAGTGGTAATAGGAATGGTAGAGTGCTGCGTCTCTTTCACCCTCTTTGAACCCGCCACCAAAGACGAAGATGAGGCAGGGTTGTGGCAGGACAGACGCTGAGTCACTCCGGTAGAGATCCATCTTCAGTTCTATCCCCTCCTTCATTGCGAACAGGCGGGTCTCCTTTTCCACGGTGATGGCATTCAGCAGTAATGATGCCAGGAGGAAGAGGAACAGCAGGGATACTCTTTTGTGTATCATCTTTCTTCTTTGATAAAATCGGTTACCAGTTTCAATATCTCGTTCTTGGCCCGTTCGTAGTCGTCGTTGCATACTGTCACATCAAACTGTGGCGCAAAGCTCATCTCATACTCAGCCTTGGCCAACCTGTGATCAATCACCTGTGGTGCATCTGTTCCTCTCTTCTCGAGCCGTTCACGTAACACCTCCACTGAGGGGGGCATGATGAAGATGCTCAGCGCCTGGTCGCCGTAAATCTTTTTGATGTTGAGTCCCCCCACACAGTCCACATCGAAGACCACATTGCTGCCTTCAGCCAGGTTACGGTCTACCTCACTTTTGAGGGTGCCGTAGAACTTGTTGGTGTAGACCTCTTCATATTCGAGGAATTCATTTCGGGCAATACGTTCCCGGAATGCCTCCGGTGATAGGAAGTAGTACTCCCTGCCATCTTTCTCTTCACCCCGCGGTTTACGGCTGGTGGCTGAGATTGAAAAACGGAGGTTCAGTCCCTGCGACAGCAGGTAACGGACCAGCGTCGATTTGCCGGCTCCGGAGGGAGCTGAGAATATGATCAGTTTCGCCATCCTGTCCAATATTTTTTTGTGCCGTCACACAAAGAAAGTGTGGGTCTGTTACAATACGTTCAATATCTGTTCCTTGATCTGTTCCAATTCATCTTTCATCTGTACCACGATGCGCTGCATGCCCGATTGGTTCGATTTGGAGCCGAGCGTGTTGATCTCACGTCCAATCTCCTGGGCAATGAATCCCAGCTTTTTACCCTGTGAACTGTTCTCGTGGAGCGTCTCTGTGAAGTAATCGAGGTGATGGGCCAGACGGGTCTTCTCTTCATTCACATCAAGCTTCTCGAGATAGTAAATCATCTCCTGTTCCAGTCGGTTGCGATCGACCTCCACCCCTTCAAGATTCGCCAGTGCTTCGTAGAGACGGCTTTTGATCTTCTCCGTACGCTCTGTTTCATAAGGCTCTACAGCAGCCAGTAATGAGCGGATTGCCTCAATCTTGCTTGTCAGTACCTTTTGCAACATCTCTCCCTCCTGACGGCGGAAACGAATAAGCCCCTCCAGGGCTTCATCAACGGCCTTTTCGATCACCAACCACTCCTCCTCGCTAAGGATCTCGTTTTCCTGTTTCATCACATCCGGCAGCCGTAGTAACAGGGTGAACCAGTCGGCAGGTGCTGCCACTCCCATCTCATCTGCCATACCGGAAAGCTCCTGGTGATATTGGCGTAGGACAGTGGGATCGATCTTCGATGACACATCACGGGTGATCAGATCCACATTCATCGTCAGATCGACCTTGCCCCGTTCCAGACGGCGTGAAAACAAGTTGCGAAGGATTAGCTCCTTCTCCCGGTACACCGAAGGGATACGCGCGGAGAGATCGAACTGTTTACTGTTTAAAGACCTTATTTCTACTGTGATTCTTTTATTAGGCAACTCGGCTACCGACCTGCCATACCCGGTCATAGAATGTATCATTGTTACTCTTTTCAATAGATTTAGACTATTTGAGTCGCCATCACTCCTCGATTTTCAATTCCCGCCATGACATCGTTCAAGCAAGCATGACTCTGCTCATTGGCTCAACGAAATAGATCCTGCAAAGGTAGCCATTTTTGGCTAAAAGATCAGCCGGTTGGTCAGGCATTCTCCTTGTGCTTGGTCTGCTGCTCCTTTACTTTAGCCAGCCGATCCTCTTTGTCACGTTTGTCAGCCAAGATCAACAGTTTCCGTGTCTCAGCAAAATTGGAGATCAGGATAAAGAGACAGGCGGCAGAGGCCAGATACTGAATTGTGCCCGGCACGAAGACCTCAAACGTGATGATAGCTGCCAGCAACAGCCTCACTTCGGTAGGTCCGAAAATGCCTGAGTCAATGGAGTATTGTCCCCCAATCTTGTAACGCAGCTGGGCGGTGATCATCTCCCAACCATAGAGGACGACGAACATGAATCCTGCATATTTCCACATTCCGGGTGCGTAAATGGTGAAACCCAGTCCGATGAGAATGGTGCCGACCCAGTCGACCGTCACATCAAGAGAGAAACCGTACCATTTGCGGGGAGTATTCCGGTAGTAGGCCAGACGCCCATCCAGCGAATCACCGAACCAGTTGATGAAGAAGCCCAGGATGGAGAGTAACAGCCAGTATCGGTTCAGGTAAGCCCCCATCACGAAGCTGGCAGTCACCATCAGGTTACCGACCGAGCCTATGGCGGTCAACCCGTCAGAAGAGATCCAGGAGGGAATTTTTTGTACCAGATAGGCAATCGATTTTTGCTCCCACGCACGGAGGATATTGCTCCTTTGGCGATCTGTGGCGATCAGTCTGAGTGACTTTGCCATGTTTTTTTTTGATGTATTCATCTCCGTCTCTTTTATATGAATTTTCTATCCTATTACAAATGTAGCCATTATATTTTATGTTACGAATATGTTTCCGAAAAAATAAGGGGATCAGTTCTTTGCACCCATCCACAAAAAAAAAGCCGCCTTCAGCTGAAGGCGGCTTAATCTATTGCGTGAAAAAATGTAGCGTCAATGATCGCTGTTTTCACCCTCGTCGGTGGGGACAATCAGCTTGTAACCCTTCCCATGGATGTTGATGATCTCGATGTTGGGTTCAGGCTTCAGCAGCTTACGAAGCTTGGTGATGTATACATCCATGCTACGGGCATTGAAGTAGGTGTCCTCTTCCCATATCTGTTTCAACGCATGGTTGCGCTCCAGGATGTCGTTCGCGTGCGCACAGAGCAGTGACAACAGCTCCGATTCCTTGGTGGTGAGTTTCGTTTGTGTCTCACCGATAGAGAGGATCTGCTTTTGTGTGTCGAACGACATGGTACCGAAATTGTACACCTGCTGTTCTTTGCTTTTTTTCCCTTTAACCCGGCGGATGATCGCTTCGATTCGCAGTACCAGCTCTTCCATGCTAAAGGGCTTGGTGATATAGTCATCGGCTCCGGCCTTGAATCCCTCCAGCACATCTTCCTTCATGTTTTTGGCCGTGAGGAAAATGACTGGTATCTCGGTATTGATGGTCCTGATCTCCTTGACCAGGGTGACTCCATCTTTCTTAGGCATCATCACATCCACGATGCAAAGGTCATACTTGGTCTTCACAAATCCTTTGAAACCGGCTTCCCCGTCGGGGAACAGGTCGGTGTCAAAGCCTTTGGCCTGAAGATACTCCCTGAGCAGCATGCCCAGATTCTCGTCATCTTCACATAAAAAAATTTTTAATTTCTCTTCCATATCAATTTTTTGTTATTACGGGTAAACTAATGATAAACTTTGTTCCTTTGCCTATTTCGCTCTCAGCACGAATAGTGCCGTTCACGTCGGTCACAATCTTCTTCACGTAAGCCAACCCCAGCCCAAATCCCTTCACGTCGTGACGGTTGCCGGTCGGTACGCGGTAAAAACGTTCAAATATCTTCTTCGCTTCCTCTTTCCTCATGCCAATACCGTTGTCTTCAATTGAGATGATCAACTTATTGCCTTCATTGCGTGTGCGGATCATCAGCTCCGGCGGCACATCTTTCTTCCGGTATTTCAGCGCATTGTCCAGAATGTTGAACAGCACGTTGGTGAAGTGCATTTCATCTACCTTGATAGTCGAAGACTCAGCCTGCAGGTCGATATCGAGCGTTCCTTCAAGCTTCTCCACTTTCAAAGCGTGTGTGTTGGCCACCGTCACCACCAGATCGTTTGCATCCATCTCCTTCATTTTGAGCGTGGTCTTCTGCTTGTCGAAGAGAGACATCTGCAACACTTTCTCCACCTGGAAGCTGAGCCGTTTGGTCTCATCATGGATCACACCGGTCACATGTCTGAACACCTCAGGCGATTTCAGGATCGATTCATCCTTCAGCATCTGTGATGCCAATGAGATGGTGGAGACAGGTGTTTTGAGCTCATGTGTCATGTTGTTGATGAAATCATTCTTCATTTCAGACAATCGCTTTTGTCGGAACAGAGATGCCACTGTAAAGATGAAGGTAATCAACAGGATGAAGGTGAAGAGCAGCGACGGGATGAAAAAGTTCAGCTCACTGTAGACATACTTCCGTTTGGTGGGGAAGAAAACCTTCAACTGGTTTAATTTCGCCGGCGGGTCATTGGGAAACAGGATCTGTGTGTATATCGCATCCCGCTGCTTCGTGGAGAACCCGGGGGAAGCGTGCACCACCTGATTGTTGAAGTTTACCACTTGAAAGCTGAACGGTTCATCCAGTCCGTTATAAGATAACTCGTAACGGATATATTGCTCCACCTTGTCGAAGTCGATCCGCTCCTCAATCGGTTCATTACTGGAACGACTCAGGATCTTGAAGATCACCTCATAGAGCAGTGATCGTTCGTGCAGATATCGTTTCGAGAGCGACTGTTGCATGTCATATTGTGTCTTCGAGATTGTACTGGCACCCTCGTTGGGTGATAGCAGCGCCCTCTCTCTCGATGGATCCGGCATGACGGACTGCTCCGTGACATTTAACTCAATTCTCGTGTTGCTTCCGTCACGATGGGTGATGGCCGCTGAGGTCTGCTCACGGATGATACTCTGACTACGCTGAGGTTGATTGTACTGGGAATATCTGTTTTCCGATTCAATCATATCCTGTTCCAGATATTCACTTGTCTGATCGAGCTCCAGATCCCTCATCACGTTGTAGAGGCTTCTGTTCACCTGTTCGTTGAACTGCTGTGTTCGTATGGTGAGACTGGTTCTCATGTATCTCACCTGTAGAAACAGCAATGCGAAGAATGCCGTGAACATTACAATGGCAAGCAACCAAATCGTTGATTTTTTCATACGCTATTATTCCTTACCTCTGATTAAGTGAATCCAGTTTTTTTATTTCAAAGATCACCTTTTTTTGCTTATTAATTTAACAAATAAACCACTTTTTTGTTTAACATATCCTCTTAAAATTAAAAAAAATCGAAAAAATGGCGCATCACAACATTAATTAAGAGAATGGAGGGGTTGATTATTCTATTTTGAATTTGTTTAACAGCCAAACCAATTGCTGATCACCGGAAAAGGATACGAAGTGTGATACCCGCATTGCTGTTGGTGGTGGCAGATGCAAAAGAGGAGACAAGGGGCTTTTGAACCATACGGTCATAAAATGCACGCAGAGAGAGTTGTCTGCTCACCGCATAATTAGCTGAGAAGCGAATGGTGCCTGTCCGGATGCCGCTGGCTGGCTGACTGATCTCCTCTTCCATTCTTCGGATGAGGGTCATTGTTTTTTTCAGCGATAGGTCCAGCTGCAAAGTAAGATCATTATGAAAAGTCGACCCTTCATCGGGCAGCGGATCTTTTTGATCTTCCATCAGCAGGTGTTTTCTGCGAGTGCGAGTGCGGGGTGATGTCTGAATTCCGGTAAGCCGGCCGAAATCGGGGATGCGGTAGCCCATACCCATGACCAGGTCGTTCTCAATCATCTCCATGATCTGATAGGAGGTGATGTGCAGGTTGATGGACCGTGAGCGGTTATGGCGAACGTTAAGACTCATGTTGTTGTGAAAGGTGGCACGCAGCTCAACGAGTGGGTTGAAGCTTTCTGCAATACTGACGGATTGGATGTTATAGGGAGAGGAGGGGAGGGGATCCCCGGTAACTGCATCACGGATGAATCCCAGTTCGTCATTGGTCTCTGTCCCCACCCAGCTAAGGTATGTATTAAAAGAACCAATGCGGTACTGTGACAGATATTTATGGGTGATCATCAGATCGGAGAGATGAGGTTGTAGTTGTGGTATCAGGGTGGTGAGACTGACCGACAGGTCCCAGTTGGGTAGTAGGGAAGTGAGTGACGGGAAGGGGGTGAGGGCTATCATTTCAACGTTTTTCCCGGTATATGCTGCGAGAAAGGCCGGAATCAACACATCTGCTGAGTATGGATTCACATCTCCCCTCTCGCGACTGAAGAGCTGTCCCCCAAGCGGGTCGCCGCTGAAGAACCCTGCAGTAGGATAATGACTACCGGTGTAGCGATTCCTGACACGTGTGGCAATGATGTCCCTGTTCTCCAGAAAACGGCTGAAGGTTGGGGAGTGATAGTGCCGGTCGGCCCTGTTCTTTTCAAATGCCGAAAAGAGCGAGATGGTTGAGATGGCAAAACTGCCGCCATGGATCTCCGGCATATCTTCAAACATATACTGGTATTCACTGCGTTTGTTATTCTCATAGAGGGCGTGCAGGTTGATCCGTACCCCGGTGACAGGTTCCAGGGTGGCATCCATTCTCACATTTCTGGTGCGATTGTAGAGAGCGGGTGTGATGTTTTCGCTGTTTATCACCAGCCGATCCTGTTTCAGTGCTTCCTCCACAAATGTTCTCCCTCCTTCTCCTCCAAGGGCGAATAGTACTCCCGGAACCAATGTTCCGTTATCAATTATTTGTCCGAAAAGATCACCGGTCATTGGTTTGTAACCCGGCAGATCAGTCTCAGTCTTGTAACCGACATTAAGGTTGATCTGACGGATCATCATCAATGCCTGTGAGAGCGTGGCTGGCAGGTCTACGGATGGTAGTTTTGCATATAACCTCGTCAGATTGAACCGGTTGTTGAGGGTGAGGGAGAGGTCATTCTGCAGATGATTGCCGATCTCTTCCGATTCAATGAGCGCACCTCGTTCCCACCGGTACTGTGAATGATAAGCAGCACTGCTTTGGATCCAGTCGAGGATGGGGATCCTGTCAAAGGGAAGGGTATACCTTACATCCGCTGTTTGATTGTATCTCAAAGGCTTACCCAGTCTGCGAAGGCTATGTGTAACCGAGTCTTTCCATATCTCATAATCACTGCGATTGATTGCTTTGTTCACCTGCAAGTCCGGTTCCTCAATCTCAGCAAAGGTGCCCGATTGGAAGCTTACATTGAGATGGCGGGTGAGGTTCCAGGTGAAGCCGAACTGTCTGTCCCAGTAGAAGTTGTGACCGAAGGTGAGGTAGGTTGAAGGGTTGGTTGTCCCCCCTGTAACAGAACTGTTAAGGTCACGTAGTTGCGTTTCATGGTATGATCGCTGCAGGTTGTGACTGAAATTGATCTGGTCAGGCAGATAACGGAGTTGCAGTGAACGAAGAAGTTTGTTCCATCCGTTCTCTTTGAGGTGTGAAAATGGCTCCCAGGCTTTCAATGATGGGGAATAACTATAGGTTGCCTGTAGACGTTGCTCTCTTTCCGTGGCATATTCGGTTTCGGGATTATGCTGATGCTGCTCATTGCTTATGTAGGAAAATGAGAAGTTCGCCGGATCATAGGGCATGGGTTGTGCACTACGGATGTTCATCTTCACATTGCTTAGACTGATGCTGCGACGCATGGTCTCTGTTATTGCGTTACGCTGAACAGAGTCTCTGTGTGAGCCATATGGAATCTCACTTAACGATTCAGAGAGAAGGATATCCCTGTTAAAGGGATCATACAGAGGGGACTCATGATTGTGGGAGAATGAGTAGTAAAGAGGGGCGGTGATCTTCGCTTTTCGTGGCAAGAGTCGTCCCAGCTCCAGGCTGAGAGTGAAATTGACCGATGTGAAATCGTTGTTGCGGCGTTGTTGCAATCCCTGGTTCAGTGCTCCGAAACCGGCAGTCTCCTTCCTTCCGGAGAGCTGTAATGTGCCAATGTCGGAAAGTGACAATCCTATGTTTCCCTCGGCAGCCCACCCACCTTTTTCGTCATACTCCCCCAGCCGCATTTCATTCACCCAGATCTCTCCGGAACGGGGGGAGCTGCTGTTATTACGGATGCCGATCATCATCCCCTTCACCTCAGCCAGTGACGGATTGCCCATGATCGTGATCCGTTTGCCCGGCTTATCGGGATCATCCTCTGAATAAGGGGAGAATATGCCGGTTAGTTCGCCTTCGTGTAACAACCGGTTTCTTCTCAGCTTGAGATCGGTGAGCAACTCAAGCGAGAGATCGATCCTGTTCCCTTCAGGCCATACCTTCTCCTTATCAGTCTCAATGTGATTGCTGTAACGCCCTTCCGGTGTGAGAAAAAGAGGTACTTCCACTTCATAGTAATTGTTCCGGTAGTCTGATCCTATCCGCACGAAGAGGGAGAGATCGCCATCTTGCAACGATCCCGGATCATCTTCATGTCGTTCAGCATGTACAAACATTTGCAGCCGCTTGTAACGCCGCAGGTCATGCATGGCGCTTTTGTAAATGGCACGACTGTTACCTGCCTCCAGTTGTTTGACCCTGAGTGACAGTGCCTGCTCGTTTTCCTGCCTGAGCTGAGGTTGACTGGGGTCTATGATGCGCGTCACTCCCGGTGGCATGACGTAGTTGACCGGTGTTTTGTTGCCGTTCTCCTCAATGTTTACCGCTGTAATGGAAAGCTCTCCACCCCCGGTTAAGCTGCCTCCGTTTGTAAGGTCACTCCGATAGGTACGCCATTCACTGCGTACCAATCCCAGTGTTGCAAAGCGAAGAAAGACCGGTTCTTCGAAATGGGTAAGTAGCATTCTCATAAACCGGATGTTCTGAAAACCCTCTATGTTTCCGCTCTTCGACTGAAAATCGCTGAGGGGGATTCGGAAGAGATACCAGTTAATTATGTCTTGATGTCCATTGCGCAGCGTCACGCTCACCTCTCTCTTGTCGGCAATGTAGTTGTCTCCCACCTGCATCTCTTTGGGACGAAGTGATACACGGTAACTGTAGTAGGCTTCATGCTCATTAAGTGTGTTGTCACGGTTAATATCTTCTATGTCGGGTGTCGTGCGGGATGCAGCATGAACGGGATCATCCTTCTCCGGTGAAAGCGAATTGCCTTCAGTGCCGTTGTAGTATTTGTAACGCTCCAGGATGCTTAACTCCTGACGATCCTGCTCCTCACCCCGGTAATGCCGGAAGAGGTCTCCTGCAGGATCATTGAGTGGGGAGTGTGCATCTTCGCGCATCCGTAGGAGTGTCGTGGATGAGAGCCGGGGTTGTAACTCCTCCAGATAATGGGCGTAGGTGGGAAAAATCTTTTCTTCTTCACTGCTGAGGCCATTGAGTCCCACATCCTGCAGGCGGCGTGACTCCTCTCCCAGTGAGTTGTCGAAGCCGTAGACAGTGGACTGTCGTTTGGGAACGAGACCCCAGACGCTTTGTTGAACAGCACTGCTGTCCCTGTCGGCTGGTAACCCGTTCTCGAAGAACTTCATCCCGTCACGGAGGACATCTTCTGAGATCTCTCCCAGGTGAAAGTAGAGATCCCCACCAGGTGATTTGCCCAGAGTGTCATGAGCGAAAGGATCCATCAGCCAAAACTCTATGTATTCAATGTTGGCTGCTTCAAAATCATGTGTCTCCATCGGGCGGGTGATACCGCCCCAGCGGTTTCGCGGATGCAGCAGATAACCGTCACTGTCTACCTCGTTGTCGAGATTATAAGGACCTCTCTCCTGTGGATAGTAGGAGAGGTTGAGTACCGGCAGCGTGGCGGGTTGACCATAAAGAGCATCTCTCTCGGGAAAGATCTCCTTTTCATATATCTCACGCACCCGGTGATCGGAGAGCTGATCCGGATCATTCCTGATGTGAGCAGGAGTGAGTGAGGAGTTCTTGCGGGTAAAGATACCATCAATATAAAACCAGGAGAGCAACGCTCTGTTTTTGCCGTTGGTGGTGTTGTTGGTTAAGGCTCCTTCCGGGAAGAGACCTGTCTGTGAATTGTCATGAGGTGTGGCGGCGAGTGACCAGGCATAGGGCGTGCGCAGGTCAATTGTGGTGGCTGCCGACTCAAAGTCATCGAGATAGGCATATCCTTTTGTATACCGGTCGCTGTAGTGTCCCGGCATCATCTGCGCAAATGCCAGGTCGGCCGTGAGGTGTGAGGGGCGGGTTGCATCGGTAAACGGCAACAGATCGAGCAGGTTGGTCAGTGATAATGATTCCTTTTCCCAGCTTAGGTTGGCCCCCCACAACATGTTTTTAGTGGCTTCCTCACCAAAAGCAGTTTTCACCGTCAGTGGTTTCTCGGTGTAATGCATCAGTGTGGCACCCAGTGACCATTCTTTGTTAAAACGGTAAAGCATGTTCACACCCATCAGTGTCTTGCGCTGCATCTGAGAGAAGGTCTGCTCCTCCAGCGCCACACTCACCGGTGTGTCTGCATCCAACAGGGCACGGTTCAGGATTGTGACGCTTCCCGAGAGATAGTCGACCGTGTAATCAACCCCCTCCGTAAGGGTGACCCCCCCCGCGGTGACCTTTACAGAACCCCGCGCCACATTCATGGTGTTGAGGCTGATCACCGCATCCGATGCGGCACGGTACTCACCGTTGAGGCGAAACTTGTTTCGTTCAGCCATCTCACGGGCTACCATGCGTGTAGAGTCATAGAGCTCCTGAAAGATGAACCTTGCAGCAACACGCTCATTGCCGATCATTTTCATCAGGTGAGAACCGAACGGTTCCGTGACCGGAAAGATGATCTTCCCATTCTCTGTGTCAACGGTATACTCTTCCAGAAAGTCGAAGAGCCCATCGGGATAAGGATCATTCCGCTCATTCAGCCGGTCAAGCTGCATCACCCGCAGGAGGATCTCTTTGTCGATGCCACTGCCGGGGAGGTAGTTCAGGTAGACACCCGTGGTATCACTCTGATAGGTGATCTCTAACCTGAAATCCTCGCGTGAAAGGTTGTAGGCGCCATAACCCAGTGTGTAGATGTTTTTCATCATCAGATCCCAGACAGGTGAGCCGGGTGTAAGTGATACCGGTTTCAACAGCTTTAAAAAAAGAGCATCTCCTCCGTTATCACTCTTCACATTGTCGCTGCTTATATCAGATGAGAACTCTCCAACCTGATAAACCGTCCCTTCGTGGCTGTATTCAAAGGCTACTGCCAATACCTCGCCTGGTTGCAGAGGCATATTGAGGGAGATATAACCCAGCTGAGGTTGATAGCTATATTCCGATGGGGATAACAGTCTTGCGTTCTCCAACTTTTCATAGTCTGTTCCTTTCACCACATCCACCGGCAACAACTCAATACCTTGACGGATGTTACGTATTCCCGCAAAGGTGGTGGTGAATGCATCATAGAGCGTGTTACTCCTGTTATGCGGGTTCTCTTCACTCCCCAGTGACTGCCAGCGAGAGTTGTGAATGGTGTTGTGTTCACCCAGATCGGCTAAAGCAACGATGTTTCTCACCTGACTATAGTCACCCCGACGGTTGGTGACCCATACTTCGATACGGGTAATCGACGCAGCTGATCGTACATAAGGAAGGGTGCTCATTGCCCGGTCGTAGTTGTCACGAAACCAGTAAGAAAGGAAGAAGTGACGATTTTCATCGTAGTTGTCTGCACTGAAGGTAAATGGGGTGATCTGCCCGCCCCCACTGCTGTTAACGGTTTGCACCTCCGACAGCTGCCGGGAGAACAGGGTGTTCACCTGCAGCTTACCGAACTGCAGATCAGCCTTGATGCCAAACAGGGCAGCCCCCCCGTCAATCAGTGGGTTGCTGGTGGTCATACTCACATTTCCTGCTTCGATATTACGGATGATATCATCCTCATCACCACGATAAGCCAGCCTGAGCTCTTTGCTGCGATAGTCGAAGGTTGCTTCACTGTCATAGTTGATGTTGAAATCAATTTTGTCCCCCACCTTTGCATTCAGGTTGAGTTGTATCTGTTGGTCGAAATTGAACATGTTGCGTTTCCGGGCACGCAAGGGGAGGGTGGGATTGTCGGTCACATCCCTTTTCATGCCTGCAGATATCTCGACTGATCCCTGTGTGGTGAGTTGTACTCCTCCCGGTCCGAAGAGAGAAGTGAGAGAGGATGGCTGTTTTTGTAACCCGTTGATTGTGAATGGTTGATACGATGTTGAGCTGCTGTCGTTAGTCGCCCGGTTACGTTCTTTGAAGTAATCCTCCTGTAACTCTCGCAGACGATACGCCATATACTCCTTTCGTGTCATGGTGGTGGGGGTAGCCAGCAGGTGGTCTCCGATCTTCTTCTCAAAGATGTAAAGATCCGTGGCGGGGTCGTAACGCACCACAGTGCGTACCCTCACGTGTTGTTGCTGGGCAAGGAGAGGTTGTGTCCCATCCAAAGAGAACAGAAACAAGAGAGAAAAAAACAAAAAGATATTTCTCAAAGAGACCACAGTCATATACGATTCTTGTTGCCAAAAATGCGTATCACGTAACCGACAACCGTCAGAGCCTCTTCAATGCTTCTTTGATTACTCCTTCAACCGGTAGGGTGGAATTCTCCCTTAGGATTTTAGCGACAACTTTCTGTGAAGCTGTCTGTACAAAACCAAGCATCACCAGGGCAGAGACAGCAGCCTCTCCGGTAGTGCCTTGTCCCTCTTTCGTGGTAATTGCCGCCGTGCCATTAACATCAGTGTACCGTATCTTGTCTTTCAAATCGACAATGATCCGCTGCGCCGTTTTGGAACCGATCCCTTTTACCGACTGTAGCTGAGTGGCATCGCCTGAGGCGATCACGCTCTCCAGTTCCCGTGAACTCAGGGAGGAGAGAATCATCCTTGCCGTACCGGGACCTACTCCCGAGACACTGATCAGCTGGAGGAACAGCTCCCTTTCATGCTTCTCGGCGAAACCGAAAAGCAGGTGAGCATCTTCGCGGATCGACTCGTAGACGTAAAGCAGGGCATCTGTCTTGCCGTTGATGGCAGCAAAGGTGTTGAGGGATATATGCATCTGATAGCCGATGCCGCTACATTCAATCGTCACATTCGCAGGTGTCAACTCAGCCACCGCTCCTTTGATAAAATCTATCATCTTTGTTTAACAGTTGGTTGATTACGTAATACCGTTCATATAACGGCAGAGATGCTGAAAAAGTATAAGAACAGTGAAAAAGGTGATCAGGGCATTGTATGACCGTCGGCCATCCATCCTGACTAGTGGGTGAAGCTGTGCCCCCTGGCCAGCCCCCCCTCACCGGTCTCCTTGTATAGTGAGGGCAGATCATGACCGGTCTCCTTCATCACGTTCACCACACGGTCGAACGAGACGCGGTGGATCCCATCGGTGAAGGAGGCATAGAGGTTGGCATCCAGTGCACGGGCGGCAGCATAGGCGTTGCGTTCAATGCAGGGTATCTGCACCAGCCCGCACACCGGGTCGCAGGTCATCCCCAGGTGATGCTCCAACCCCATCTCAGCGGCATACTCGATCTGGGCGGGACTGCCACCGAAGAGCTGGCTGGCTGCCGCCGCCGCCATGGCGCAGGCTACACCCACCTCCCCCTGGCAACCCACCTCAGCACCCGAGATGGAGGCATTCTCCTTCACGATGTTCCCGAATAGACCGGCAGTAGCCAGTGCCCGCAGGATGCGGTTTCTGCTGAACTTGCGTATCTCCTCGAGATGAAACAGCACCGACGGAACCACCCCACAGGAGCCACAAGTAGGTGCAGTGACGATCTCACCGCCGGAAGCATTCTCCTCCGAGACAGCCAGGGCATAGGCAAACACCAGTCCCCTGGATTGAAGTGATGCCTTGTATCCCTTTGCCTTGATGAAGTAGCCTGCAGCCTTGCGGTGAAGACTTAACGGACCGGGCAGCACCCCCTCGTTGTCGAGGCCACGGATCACCGCTGCCCGCATCACCTCCCACACCTGATCAAGATAATCCCAGATTGCCGATCCTTCACACTCCTCCACATACTCCCAGTAGCTCTTGCCGGTGCGTTCGCACCACTCCATGATCTCCGTCAGCGTGGTCATCGGATAGATGTCTCTCTCCTGATCTTCGGTGAGGCCGATGATCTTCTGCCCATCCGAGAGGGCACCACCACCCACGCTGTAAGCGATCATGCTGTTGAACAGCTTGCCGCTGCTATCGTAAGCATCGAGCTTCAGTGCATTGGGATGGAAAGGAAGAAAGGTGGCAGGATACCATTCGATGGTGGTGGGTGCCAACGGTTTCAGCACCTGTTGTATCGCCACATCGGTGAGGTGACCCTTACCGGTTGCAGCGAGGCTCCCGTAGAGGGACACAAGATAACGAACAGCGCCAGGAGTGACTTCTGCAAACAGCTGTGCTGCCTTTTTCGGGCCCATTGTGTGGCTGCTCGAAGGTCCGTTGCCAATGCGGTATAATTCTTTGAGGGATTTCATGTTTCTCTTTTGTGTGAGCGGTTTATGTTGTTTAGCACAAAGATAGCGATAAAATCAATCCTGCACAATGGGGCAAAATTGCATGGGATGAGTTGCAGCCTGCACGGCAAATAATGATTACTTTTGCAGTTCAACAAAAGAAACAATGAGTGCAAAGAAAACCTACCGTTATGAGATAGAGGCACAGGATATCGACTTCCGCCGCCGTCTGTCACTCAGTTCGCTCACAAACTTCGTGCTGATCACCGCAGGTCGCAACGCCGATGAAAATGGATTTGGCCTTTTTGAGCTACAGAGTGAAAATTTTACCTGGGTTCTCTCGCGCCTGGTAATTGATATGGTGCGGATACCTGATGAGAGCGATATCCTTAGTATTGACACCTGGATTGAGAAAATAGGTACGGCTTTTACCAGTCGTAACTTCCGGTTGTTCGATGGAGCAGGAAGGGTGATCGGCCATGCTGCCTCCTCGTGGGCGGTTATCGATATGGTTTCACGACGCAGCGTGCTGCTTGACACACTACCTGCGATGCAGCATTTTGTGGTAACAGAGTCAACACCTATCGGTGAACCCGGGCGTATTCTGAATGTTACAGGAGTGGTTGCGAATAGTTTTCAGGTGAAGTACAGTGACATCGATATCAACAGCCATACCAATAGCCTGAAATATGTACAGTGGCTCTCAGACTGTTTCTCACTTGATTATTACCGGAATCACCATATCCGACGTTTTGAGATCAATTTCCTGAAAGAGATCATGTTTGGAGATGTAGGAGAGGTCTACAGGCAGGAACAGGCGCCAGACGATTTTCTTTTCCAGATTGTGACACGTGACAATGGGGTTGCCTGCCGTGCACGCATCCTCTTCGAAGAGGTCCCGTAAGAGGAATTATGAGTCGAACAGAAGTTTCAGGGCCTGTAGGATATCGGTTTTATCAGCATGCTCATAGAGGATCATTAACACCGTATCGTGGCCGGCCAGTGTACCCATCACACCATTGATGCTGTTGGTATCAATATCATTGGCAATGCCCTTCGCATAGCCTGCCGGCACCCTGATCACTGCCATCTGGCCGGAGAAGTCAATGCTGAGTAGCCCGTGTCGGGAAAATGGAGCCATGATCCCCTGCTTCCCTTTTTTTGTTTGTGGCAGTTCTATACCCGGTAAGCGGTAGTAGTAGTTACCGGCATTGTCGGGCGTCTTGGCGATCTTCATCTCCCTGAAATCGCGCGAGAGGGTTGCCTGAGTCAGTTCAAACCCTTCCTCAGCGAGACGTAGCAGCAACTCCTCCTGGCTGTAGACAGAGATACTCCCCAGGATGCGTGTAATGGCTTCCTGGCGCTGTTGCTTCCTGCGCTTATCCATCACTTGCCTTATTTGCCGCCGAAGTTGAAGACCACCGGTATAGGTGCCGGCAGTTTCACCAGTGTCTCTCCTACGTAAAATTTGGGCCATAGCTTCACCGATACGGACGTCTCGTTGGGTGTGATGCCCAGGAAGCCACTCATCTCACTGGTCACCCTCTCCTGTGAGTAGCGGTTCATGAGTGCTTTCAGGTCTACGCTGATGGGGACCCCGATCACCTTGGTCTCACCCGGTTCAATCCGGATGGGGATATCCATCTTACCCTCCACGAACTCCATCTCGTTGATCTGGATGGCATAATCGAGTGCATCGAGAAAAGCCGCGGTGGTGTTGGGATTGGTGACATCCATGTTGAGTGTCATGCTGAAGGGTATGGTCTGCATCGCCGAGCCACCCGAGAGGATGGTGGCGATGGTGGCCAGGTTGGAGAGCGAGATGCCGGAGGCATCACCCAGGTTAAGCCCGGAGAGCTGTATGTTGTTGAGTGAATGGTAGCGGTACTCACTCTGGGCGAGCTGGTAGGCGCCGCCAATCTTATTCATGATGTCACAACCTGACAACAGGATCATCACACTGAGCAAAAGGATTGATTTCTTCATATTGGAAATTGTTGTTTACTTGATAGTGACCATGGTAGCACCGTAGCCATACTCCTGAAAGGAGGCATCCTGGTGATAGCAGGTAGGATATCTCTTTTTTAGTTCACTTATGATGGTTTTTTTCAGGACGCCATCTCCCTTACCGTGAATAAAGACGATTTTCTGATTTTTGTTTCGCTGGTTTGCTGACATCGCCTCATTGAATTTTTGTAACTGGTATTCCAGCACATCGGCATTACTCATCCCGGCGGTGGTATCCAGCAGTTGATTGATGTGAAGATCCACTTCAACAACCGCATTTTTCTCTCTTTTTTCGATGCGTTGGATGCGTGGACGTCTTTCAGGAGCTTCTTTCTCCCTGATTGCTTTTTCAATTTCACCTGCCGAGATCAGCATCTCCCGTTCGGGCTGATCATTTTGGATGATGTAAAAGAGCAAGGCATCTTCTTCGAAGTAGTCGTTCTCGCGGAAGCTGTGAAGCTTGTAGAACTTCACAGTGTCGATGCGCAGCTCCACCGAGCAGGGGTTCTTGAACCGAAATGGTTTATTGTGTTTGAAAGCGATGAATTGTACCGATACTTTTTCCAGTTCGTTGAGCTGCTCCTTGCCGAACTCTTCCAGAAAGATCTTGGTGTTGGGCTCCACGCTGCCGCTATAGCGGCTCTTCCAGCTGTTGTTCTCACGGCTCATGTAGTTAAAGAAGAGCCAGTAGTTGCTGTCGTTCACGAAGTAACATTCATAGCCGGTAGTTGTGAGGTTCTTCACATCAGTGGGGAGGAAGGCCAGACAGGCTGTGATCTGTTCACCTTCGCGAGTCTCCTCCGGGATGTCGGTGACGGTTACCTTCGCTTCGGGTGTCTCCAGCGCTGTTTTTTCTTTCGCGATCAGTTCCTCTTTTTCAGCAGCCTGACCCATCATCTCGTTGCCGGAAGCTTCTACCACCACACACTCAGAGATCATCACCGGCACATCGAATCCATGTTCGTCCTCCACCATCACCAACTGCTTGTTGAGGAAGCCTTTGACTGTTCCACCACCCACGGTGCTGAGAAACCGTACCTTGTCGCCTACCGATAATTTCTTCATTTGTCTGATTTTCCTGTTACACCTAAGGCCAATATTTTCCGGTTGGAAATGTCCGATTGTGGTGTTTTATGTTTGTTAGCTGTTACAAAGATGACTAATTTTGCACAATAAATACATTAATAAAGCCGAAAAATCCTTTTTGCGATAATAAAAAATGAAAAAAGAGGAGATTGTCCATCTACCCATATCCCGCTTCCATTACCATCTTCCCGAAGAAAAGATTGCCAGGTACCCACTCCCCCAAAGGGATGCTTCCCGACTGTTACTCTATGGTGAGGGTGAGATCGGCTCCGCCATTTTCACTGATCTCCCCGAACAGCTACCTGAGGGAAGCTTGTTGTTGTTCAACAATACCCGGGTGATTCATGCCCGTCTCCTGTTCCGTAAACCGGGAGGCGCCCGCATTGAGATCTTCTGTCTTACCCCCTCCCGGCCTGCCGATTATGCGGTCAACTTTCAACAACATCAATCCTGTACATGGCACTGTATGACCGGCAATGCCAGGAGGTGGAGAGAAGAACCACTGGTGATGAGGGTGCCGACTGAAAAGGGTGAGGTGACACTGCAAGCTGAAAGAGTTGCCCGTCACGGCTCGGAGACGGAGATTCGTTTCAGCTGGGATGATGACCGCTTCACATTCAACGAGTTACTTGAAGCAGCCGGACGGTTGCCGATCCCTCCCTACCTGAACCGCCCCTCGGAAGAGAAGGATGAGGTGACCTACCAGACCGTCTACTCCCGCATCGAGGGATCCGTGGCGGCTCCCACAGCCGGATTGCACTTTACGCCGCAGGTGATGGAGCAGCTTCACACCAGAGGAATAAAAACAGCAGAGGTGACGCTGCATGTGGGGGCAGGCACCTTCCGCCCGGTGAAGAGTGAGACCATAGCCGACCACGAGATGCACACCGAGTTTATCTCGGTTGAGCGGGAGACCATCGAGATGCTGCTTCACCATCAGGGGAAACTGATCGTAGTGGGTACCACTTCACTGCGCACGGTTGAGAGCCTCTATTATATTGGCAGGAAGCTATACGACCGACCCGACCTGCAATCCCACGAACTAACCGTGATGCAGTGGGAGCCCTACGAGGAGAAGAAGATGATCACCCCTGCCGAGGCATTGCAAAGCATCCTTACTTATCTGGATCGCACGGGTGAGAAGCGTTTGATGGCCGATACACAGATCATCATTGCACCGGGTTACCGCTTTCATTATCCCGATGCGCTCCTGACCAACTTTCACCAGCCACAGAGCACTTTGTTGCTGCTGATCGCCGCTTTTGTAGGTGATGATTGGGAGAAGATCTACGATTATGCCTTGCGGGAAGGATTTCGATTTCTGAGTTACGGTGATAGCTCCCTGCTATGGAAAAAGATAAAAGAAGAATGTAATTAGGTTAAAAATAGCGCTGAACCAAAGCGCATTTAGCCAATTTTTCGTATCATTGCAACAGAATTTAAAATCAAGTCTGAACCCTCTATTGGTTCCACAACATTGGTAAAGAAGATAGCCCGCATACTCGCGATCATCGTTGTAAGTGTCATATTGGTCAATATCATACTCTACATCGCACTGAGTGTTCCTGCCCTCCAGAAGAGGGCTGCCGATATTGCCATCGGCAAGCTGAAACCGACGATCGGTACTGAGGCTTCACTCGAGGGGATCCGCATCAAGCTCTTCAACACGATTGAACTGAATGGCCTTTACCTGGAGGATCAGCAACAGGACACGTTGCTCTATGCTGAGAGGATAGCTGTGCGCATTCATGCGCTGGAGCTGCTGAAGAAGAGAATCTATGCGGAGAAGGTGGGCTTGGAGAACCTCGTGGCTCACGTGCACCGTGCCTCACCCGAGGAACCGTTTAACTTCCAGTTTCTGATCGATGCCTTTGCTTCCGGGAAGGATACTACAAATGTGGAAAAAAGTAAGTGGCGAATCACGGCTGAGGAGCTGTTGATCAAAGAGGCTTCACTGCATTACCATATCGATTCGGCCCCCCGCACTCCGGGTCTGTTCAACGCGAATCACATCGATCTGAACCATTTCAACTTCAGGGGCAGCGCTGATTTTGAAAGCATCGAAAAGATGCAGGCGGAGATCAGGTTATTGGGATTCACTGAGGTGAACGCCGGACTGACACTTTACAACCTTAAGACCTCAGTGAAGGGTAAGGGTACAAGAATAGAGAGCGATGGGTTGCAACTACACCTCAACAACACGGAGATGGAGGTGGCAGATGCTTTCTTCGACCGTGAAACCAAGAGCTTTTCCGTAAAGGCAGAGAGTGATCTGACCGACCCGCGGGATATCTCCCTCTTCACCACCCGATTGTCACACCTTAAAAAACCGCTCTCCTTTCACATCGATGCCGGAGGAACGATGCCAGAGGTTTCGCTCGATGCTTTCACCTTCAATTACGGAGAGGATACCCACGTAAACCTGACCGGCATGATTGCCGATTTTCGTAATTTTGAAAAGAGTGACCTGCAGGTGGACTTACGTGACCTCTCTGTGTCCCAGGAGGACCTGGAGTCATTCATTCGTATTGGTCCACCTGACTATACATCGCCAGCCCCTCTGTTGGCACTGGGTGACATGCGACTCCGGATACAGGCTGGCGGCCGGATGAACAGCTTTCGCTACGATGGTTCGGTTGATACGGATCAAGGGGTAGTGACGCTGAACGGCCGCGGATCTATCCGCAACCGTTTTCAGATGATGACTTTTGAAGGACCGGTAAGGGCTGATGAGATTCATCTGGCGAATATCCTGGGTGAGAAAACCGGCCTGGGAGATGCCACCCTCGCGACGGAAATGAAGTTGACAATTGAGCCGTCACTGGTCACTGTCGATGCCAATGGCAGCATTGAATCGGCTTACTACAAGGGGTATCATTATTCCGGGCTGAATTTTGACGGCAGCTATAGCGGTGACAATGTCACAGCACGTATCACCAGCGATGGAGAGCGAAATGGTCTTGATCTGACCGGTGACATCACTTTTGGTGAAGAGATGCGTTTCGATGTGGAAGGCAATGTCAATCAGTTGGATCTGCGTCCTTTCCTTATGATGGCTCACTGGGAAGATCCCAGGGTAACTCTTTCCATCGACGGTGAGCTCACAGGACGCACCCTCGACGAGATGACCGGCACACTGGTCATCGACAACACATCATTGACGGACAACAGTTTTATCTATAACCCGGGTCCCATCTACCTACAGGCACTGGGCGACAGCGGTGAGGGGAAGAGGCTACAGGTCTTCTCCTCCTTCCTGGAGGCTGAGATGAGCGGTGATTACTACTTCTCTACCATCGGACGTGAGCTGATGCAGGCACTGCACCCTCATCTGCCCTCCGTGATCACTACAACCGGACAATATGAGGAGGGAATCAATGTCTTTCAGTTTAACTTGCTGATAAAGAATACGGAAGATCTCTCTTACGCCTTCGGACTACCGGCTTATAATGTGGAACATGCCACATTGAAGGGCCTGGTAAATATGACCTCCGAAGAACCGTTGAAGATCGATGGTTATCTGCCGCGACTGATGATGGGCAACAGCGATATCCGGGAGACACGATTGGATTTACAAGCATCAGACTCAAATGGTATCGGTTTGAACCTGAACAGCTATCTCGTACAGGATAACGGTTATATCAATGCCCGGCTCGATAGTGAGGCTGCTGATGATCAACTCACTAATCAGATCTCTTTCGATCTTGAACAGGAAAAAACCAGCGCTGATGGGGAGATGCTGATCACCATGGATTTCCTGCGCGATGGAACCGACCAGCTGGCATCTGATATCCGGATACACCCCACCAGCTTGATATTCAATGGGAAAAGAGTAGATTTCAACGATGCAACCATCAACTACCGGAAGGAGCAAATCTCCATCAACAACTTCGGGTTGAGAGAAGAGAACATGTTACTGCTGGGTATCGAAGGGGTAGCTTCCAAAAGTGAGGCTGATTTTGTACGGATCTACTTCAACAATACAGAGCTGGCCAACATCCTGGCTGCTTTTAATGTATCGAACTTCGCCGGCTCCATCAATGGTGATATTTTTGTGCGGCAGATGCTGGAGAGCCCCATGGTGCATACCGAGGATCTGAGGATAGAAGATATCACGGTTTACAATGATACCATCGGTACCTTCACCATCGAGGCCAACTGGGACAACCTCTACTCCGGTCTTGATCTGAACGCTTACCTGGTCAACGGGGAAAAACATCTGCTCGATCTCACCGGTTATGTTCCACTGGGCGGGAAGAGCCCCCTGCCAATGGATGTAAGTCTTCGTATTCAGGAGTTTGACCTTAAGGCCGTACAACCGCTTACTACCAATATCTTCAGCGAATTGTCCGGGTTGCTGAACTCAGAGATCGCCATCACCGGTAAACCCTCGGCGCCGGTTACCCGTGGCTGGCTGGGAATAGACAAAGGGGAGATGAAGGTGGCTTTCACCAATGTCACCTACTCCATATCCGATACCATCGACATTAACCCCGACAACGTGGGACTGCGAAACCTGGTGATCCGCGACCAGAACAATCAGACTGCTACGGTTAACCTCAACCTGTCACATACCAACTTCGGAGGGATGGCCTACAACGCCTCCATCCGGATGAACGACTTCATGCTGCTTAACAATGAGAACCGTACAGACCTTATGACCTACGGTAACCTGCGTCTCTCGGGTGATCTCACTGTCAGCGGCTCACCTGCAGGTATCTATGGTGACGGAACACTTACCAGCACCAGCCGCTCTGAAGTTTCGGTGGTGTTGCCACAGACTGCACGAGCAACTGAATACAGTGGGGTTGTGTATATCAATACTCCACAAGAAAATGATTCACTGGCCTTCCTGCGAAAAAACAACGGGGAAAAGGAAAAAAAACCCTCCTCACTCTCAAGCGGTATTCCCATAGTGATGCGTGTAACTGTCAACCTTACTCCGATGCTGGAGGCTGCTGTGGTGCTCGATCCCACTACCGGCAACGCCCTGGAGGTGAGTGGTGAGGGAGAGGTGAACGTGGAGTTCAACTCCAAATCTACTCCCCCGGTACGCCTCTATGGCGACTATGTGATCAGCAGCGGCAAGTTTCATTATAACTTGCAGAACCTGCGTACCATCGACTTTAGAATTCGGGAGGGTAGCCGTCTCACCATGGAGGGCAACCCGCTCAATACACAGTTCAACATCACCGCCTACCTGCCGGTAAAAGCAGACCTGGCGGCACTCAGCCCTACCTTCACCACAGAGCTGGCCAACACGCGCGTACAGGTGAATGCCTTACTGCATATTTTGGGGAACCTGGAGGCAATGGACCTGAGGTACGATATCGAGCTGCCTGAGAGCTCGAATGATATCCAGCAACGGGTGAATAGTTTCATCAATACCGAAGAGACCAAGATCCTGCAATTTGCATACCTGGCTACCACGGGCAGTTTTATTCCTTCTGAAGGTTCACCGGAGGTGAATTTCGGGCCATCTGTCTTCAGCCGTTTTGCCTCCAATACGCTGGCACGGGGTCTGGATGCCCTCTTTGCCAGCGCTCTCAGCGACAACTGGTCCATCAGCACCAACCTGGAGTCGGTGGATGGCACACTCGACAACGTGCGAATGGGTGTCGATGTTTCCACCCGTCTGCTGGATGACCGGTTGCGGATCACCACCAACCTGAGCTACGGTGACAACAGCATGCTTGCCACACAGCAGGCCTTCATGGGTGAGTTTGAGTTGGAGTATGATATCAACAACTGGTTTATGATCCGGGCATTCAACCGTGCCAACGAACGTTTCTACCGGCGTACACCCACCACGCAGGGTGTAGGGGTGGTGGTGACCAAGGAGGCCCGCTCGTTCCGTGAACTGTTCGATTTTCGTGTGATCAGAAAGAAAGAGGAGAATGAATAGCATTGTCTTATGAGAAAATTTTTAGTGGCCATACTCTCTCTGATGCTTGTCGCCTGTAATGTGACAAAAAAAGTACCCGATGGTAGTTACCTGCTTAACAGAGTGGATATAGAGTCGGATGTGAGCGGTTTTGGTGGTTCTGCTCTGAAGCCCTATCTGCGGCAACGACCCAATTCATCTTTGCCGCTGATAGGTAAGTACAAGTTGCATATGTACAACATCCCCGACAACGACTCCACCTGGCTCAACCGTCAGCTGCTGCGCTACGGTGAACCACCGGTGCTTTTCAATGAACAATTGGCCAAGATATCGGCAGAGCAGATCCGGTTACACCTCAACAACAAGGGATATCTCAATGCAGAGGTGGATACCTCCGTAGTGAAGGAGAAGAAGAAAGCGGATATTATTTTTTCGGTCACGGGGAATGAGCCGCACCGTATCCGTTCAATCCGTGACACCATCCGTTCTGCTGATACCACCATTTATAATATCCTGCAAGCCACCCGCCGCCCGGAGATCATCAAAGAGGGTGACCTCTTCGATATGGGGGTACTGGAGGAGGGGAGGGAAAACCTGACCACGATCCTGCGCAACAGGGGTTATTACGACTTTGTGAAAGATGACTTCTACTTTCTGGCAGACACTACGGTAGGTGATCACCAGGTGGATGTGACGCTGGCGCTGAACAATCCCACCGACACGACTATGCATAAGCAGTACAGAATCGGTGAGGTGACGGTAATCAATGGGGTGAACGAGGAGTTGCTGCGTGACTCCACCCGTCATCATCAGCTCGATACCACACTCTATCGCGGATTGCGCATCATCTCTGACAAAGAGCCCTTCCTGCTACCCAAAGCGGTTTACTACAACACTTTCATCCGCCCCGGCAGGCTTTACTCTGACCGGATCGTGGAACGCACCTACTCCTCTCTCAACGGCATGGGCCCTGTGAACCAGACCGCCATTAACATGCAGAGGATGCAACGGAACGATTCTAACATGATCGATTCGCGTATCACTCTCTACCCGGGTAACCTGCACTACCTGCAGTTCGGGGTGGACGGCACCAATTCGGCAGGAGACCTGGGAGTGGCCAGTAACGTCACTTACGAGCATCGCAACTTCCTCAGAGGCGGTGAGACCTTCCGGGTGCGTCTTAACGCCGCCTACGAGTTTATTCGCCCTACCGATAGCCTCGACCTGCTGGACAACAGCTACTATGAGTATGGTGCCGAGGTGTTCCTCTCCATCCCACAGCTTTTACTCCCCTGGATGCTGAAACGGCTACAGGACCAGCCATCAGCCTCTACCGAGTTTGCAGTGGGTGCCAACTTCCAGAAGCGCCCTGAGTACTTCCGGCAGTTCTTCAACCTCTCAACCCGTTTCCAGTGGTCCTCCATGGAGTGGAAGCTGCTACACGTGCTGGAGCCTTTGGGGGTGACCTACGTACGGATGCCCTGGTCGTCACAGCGTTTCAAGGATCTCTACCTGAGTGAGGAAGCCAACCCGATACTGCGTTACAGTTACGATGAGCAGTTGATCGTCCGCACAGCCTATAACCTCACCTATACCAATTACAACCGAATAGGGCGACGGGCCATGCCCTCAATACCTTTCCGCATCCGTGCCGGAGTGGAGGTGGCCGGGTGGCTCCCCAGAATTGTCACCGGAATGGGGGGTGGGGAACGGAACGATCGTGGTTTTTATGAGTTCTTCAAGATACCCTATGCGGAGTATGTGAAGGGTGATTTTGATTTCGCCCCCTTGTATCGCATTGACGACCGGCGAACATTGGCGGCACATATGGCGGTAGGTGTGGCCTATCCTTATGGAAACTCCACCATCCTGCCTTTTGAGAAACGATATTTTGGTGGGGGTGCCAACAGCGTGAGGGGCTGGAGCACCCGTACCCTGGGCCCGGGATCCTACAGCAACGATACCATTGCCTCCGACTTCGGACGGAAGGTGGGTGATGTGAAGCTGGATTTTAGTGTGGAGTATCGCCGCAAGCTGACCCGTCTGATCGAACTGGCCGGTTTCGTGGATGCCGGTAATATCTGGACCATTCGCAACTATTCAGAGCAACCGGGTGGCCTTTTTGAATGGAACGACTTTTACAAGGAGCTGGCTGTGGCTTACGGAGTGGGGGTTCGGTTCGACCTCAACTTCCTGCTGATTCGTGTGGATGGGGGTATGAAGGCACACAACCCCGCACTGGCGAAAGGTTCCCGATGGACGATCTTCAAGCCCCATTTCAGCCGCGACTTCGCCTTCCACTTCGCTATCGGTTACCCATTCTGATTTTGCTTATGTCCGCAACATTTTCTCCATCTTCCTTTTCTTTGTAAGTTCGTCCACCAGCTTATAGAGTACCCTGATCTGCCTGGACAGCAGATTCTGTTTTTTTACTGATTTATTTGGAAATTTCATTTGCATTGATTTACTTTGCAAAACAAAGTACTTTTAAATGGAAAAAGAAAAATATTTAGATGACCTGAGTGAGATCCGGAAGATCATGAGCCATTCTGCACGGT
>DURL01000090.1 GCA_012837345.1 Bacteroidales bacterium | reverse complement strand
GCGATGCGGCACCCTACTTCCGGATCTTCAACCCTGCGGAGCAACAGAAACGGTTCGACCCCCAACAGGAGTACATCCGTCGCTGGATCCCCGAGCTGGGCACTTCTGGATATCCTGCACCGATGATCGACCACTCCTTCGCCCGCCAACGGGCGCTGGAACGATACAACGTTTAAACGTTAAAACGTTGGTGGGTTATTACGTTGTTACGTTATTACGTTTGATGAACCGGAAACTGATTTCTGATAACTGACCACTGATCACTAACACCTAAAAATATGACACAAAAATTAATCACCCTGCTGCTTTTCACCCTCTGCTGCACCCTCGTGACAGCCGGGGAGAAAGAGACCATCTACCAGGCTTACCTGACCAACGACATGGACACCTGGAAAACAACCATCGAGGCGATGCATGCCGAGGTGGACAAGAGCCATGAGCGGGAGCTGGAGCTGCTTAACTATGAATATGGTTACGTCGGCTGGTGCATCGGCAACAACCGCAAGAGCGAGGCTAAACGCTATCTGGAGCGCAGCCTGGAACGGATCGACCGTCTCAAAGCGGCGAACTACCGGATTCCACAGATGCAGGCCTATGAGTCCGCCTACCTGGGCTTCCAGATCGGTCTGGCCAGGCTCAAGGCACCCAGGCTGGGACCCAAAAGCCTCGACGCCGCCAAACAGTCCGTCGCCAACGACGACCAGAACGCGCTGGGCTACATCCAGCTGGGCAACATCGACTACTTCATGCCCCCCCTCTTCGGCGGCTCGAAGGAGCGGGCCATCGAACACTACCGGCACGCCGAGCGGCTGATGGCTCCCACCGGCAAGGGCGACTGGAACTACCTGGCACTGCTGGTGCAGCTTGCTACCGCCTACGAGGAGACCAAAAACATCGCCATGGCCGACAGCATCTACCGCAAATCACTCTCCGTCGCTCCCGGCTTCAGCTGGGTGAGGGATGAGCTCTACCCCGCATTCACCAAAAAACATCAACCATAATGAAGAAGAAAGTAATCATCACCGGCACCTGACTGGGAGGCCTTTCCAGCGGACTGCTATTGCAAAGCAGGGGATATGAGGTGCAGTTTCTCGAGAAGAACAGCCGCCCCGGCGGAAGGCTCAACCGCCTCGAGAAGGAGGGGTTCACCTTCGACACCGGCCCCAGCTTCTTCAGCATGTCTTATGTCTTTACCGACTTCATGAAGCTATGCGGTGTGGAGATGCCCTTCCGCTTCGTGGAGCTGGACCCGCTCTACTCGGTGCACTTTGCCGGGGGGGCGCAGCTTCCGCCTGCACAAGGATATTCATCAACTGGCAGAGCAGTTCCGCGACATCGAGCCCGACTTCGAGGCGAAGATGGAGCGCTACCTGCAGAAGTCGGGAGCCCTCTTCCACGACACCTTCGACATCGTGATCCGCAACAACTTCGACAACTACCTCGAGTACTTCGCCACCCTGATGAAGGTCAACCCGGTACACATCCCCGTGCTGATGAAGATGTTCTGGCAGCATGTGAGGAACTACTTCGACTCGCAGGAGGCACGGCAGATCGTCTCGCTGGTGGCTTTCTTCCTGGGCCGCACCCCCTTCGACACGATGGCCATCTACAGCCTGCTCTCCTACACCGAGTTCAGGCACGACGGCTACCACAATGTGGAGGGCGGCATGTACCAGATCGTGGAGGGGATGGTCAAGGCACTGCAACAGCGGGGTGCCACCTTCCACTACAACACCGAGGTCACGGCAGTGGAGGCGGAAGACGACCGCATCACGCGACTCACCGACAGCCAGGGCAACCACTACGAGGCCGACACCTTCCTAGTCAACGCCGATGCGGCCCTCTTCCGGGGACGGGTGCTGCAAAGGGAGAAATTCTCCGAAGCGAAGCTCCGCAAGATGGAGTGGACCATGGGCTACCTCACCATCTACGTCGGCATCGACCGCAAGCTGCCCGACCTGGACCTGCACAACTACTTCCTCGGCACCAACTTCGAGGCGTACGCTCACAACGTGCTGCAGAACCCCGACTCGCTGCAGAAACCCTACTACTACGTGAATGCGGTCTCGAAACACAATCCCCAGTGTGCCCCGGAGGGATGCGAGAGCCTCTTCATCGTCTGTCCCGTGCCCAGCCTGCAGTACAAGCCCGACTGGAGCGACCGCGACGAGATCGTCGACAGCATCCTGAGCGATTTCTCCAAACGCATCGGCATCGACATCATGCCCCATATCGTCACCCGCACCATCTACACTCCACTGGAGTGGGAGAAGCAGTTCAACCTCTACATGGGGAGCGGCCTGGGTCTGTCGCACCGGCTGAGCCAGATCGGTGCCCTCCGTCCGAAGAATTACGACGAGGAGTATGGCAACCTTTACTATGTGGGTGCCTCCACCACGCCCGGAGCGGGACTCCCCATGGCGGTGATCAGCGCCGAGATGGTCTGCAAACGGATTTTTGGAGAGAAGTGAGACAACTGACGGATCCGGTGTGTGAGAAGGGCCTCGGAAT
>DURL01000008.1 GCA_012837345.1 Bacteroidales bacterium | reverse complement strand
TTCGTACAAATAAACTAACAAATCGTAAAAAGATGTCGCTACAATGTCAGAAGCCTTCCAACTCGAGAAAGACGGTGGGCAGTAACAATAGGAATGCCAGGAGGAACAGCAGCAGGAGGATCTTCCAAAACCATTTGATCCACACCTCATAGGGTATCCGGGCAATGCCAAGGGCACCGATCAAGACAGGGGAGGTAGGTGTGATCATATTGGTGATGCCGTCGCCAAACTGGTAGGCCATCACGGTGGCCTGGCGCGAGAGGCCGATCACATCGGAGAAGGGGGCCAGGATGGGCATGGTGAGAGCCGCCTTGGCCGACCCGGAGGGGATGAAGATGTTGATCACGGATTGTATCACGTACATACCGCCGATGGTGAGCACCCTGCCGGCATCCTTCATCACGCCGGCCAGCGAAAAGAGGATGGTGTCCATGATCCTGCCATCGGTAAGGATCTGGATGATGCCGCCGGCAAGAGCGATCACCAGTGCCGCGGTCAGCATATCCTTCACCCCGGCGATAAACTCCTTCGCAATGGCATTGCCACCCATGTTGTTGGCGATACCGGCCAGAAGCCCCATGGAGAGGAACAAGGCGGAGATCTCCTCCAGATACCAGTCATAGCCCATCACACCTACCACCAGGAACAGAATGGTGAAGAGCAGCAGGTTGAGGATGAAGAGCTGCGCTGACCTCCTGATGGCGAGGAGGGAGGTGATGACAAACAGGAGGGTGATGACAGGAAAGATAACGATTGTGGTGCTCTCCGCACCAACGGAGAAGGTGGTAAGGGGATAGCGGAACGAAAGAGCCCCCAGAAGGAGTGTCAGCAAGATGAAGACAACATGGGTGCTTCTGCCGGCCGGTCTGACCAGGTTTTCGGTTTCACTCTCGGCCTCTCTTTTACGCCAGTAGGCATCGGCACGGTACATGGGGGAGAGCTCCGGCTTCTTCTTCACCCGGGCGGCATAGAGCAGGGTGATGGCGATGGTCACCCCGGTGAGGAGGATCCAGCTGAAGAGCCGGTAACCGATGCCCGAGAAGAGGGGCAGGCCGGAGAGTCCCTGTGCGATGCCGATGGTGAAGGGGTTGAGCGTGGCACCGGTGAAGCCGATATGGGCTGCCACATAGACCATCATCAGACCGGTGAGCGAGTCGTAGCCCATGGAGATGGCCAGCGGCACGATGATGATCACGAAAGCGAGCGTCTCCTCGCTCATCCCGAAGATGGAGCCAAAAGCGCTGAAGAGGAGCATCACCAGGATGATCACCAGATTGTGCACCCCCACCCTGCCGAGCAGCGGATGCCGATCGAGCCGGGCGGTCACCTGAAGAAAGGAGTAGATGCCGCTGTCTACGGCGCGGCTGCTGTTGAGGATCTGAAAGGCGCCGCCGATGATGAGCACGAAGGCGATGATGGCAGCCTGTCGTTCGAAGCCTGCCAGGAAGGAGGAGAAGATCTGCCAGCTCTGCGGCGCACGCTCCACACGGTGGTAGGAGTTGTCGACCACCACCTCCCTGCTGATCCCCTCCACCTCCACGGTCTCGTAGTGGAATGCGCCCGCGGGTACAATCCAGGTGAGCAGGGCACAAAAGATGATCAGCGCAAAGATGATCACCAGCGTATGGGGCGTCTTCTTCAGCATGCAACGGGTTTAGAAGGGGGGCTCATCGTAGTAACCGCCAGCGGGTGGGAAGCCTTCGGCGGACGAAGGGCCGTTATATTCCGGTGGCACGTCTTCCTTCGCACTGCTTTCGGGGGTGATCTTCCAGGCTTTCACATCGGTGTACCATTTTCCATTGAACTCTCGGCTTTCAATATCGAATGAGATATCGTATTGCTGTTCAGGCTTGAGGGTAACCCCGTCGAGCTTGTCGCCCCAGACGGAGACACACACCTTCTTGGGATACTGTCCCGGTGTCTCCACAATGATATCCTGTTTCTTCCACTCTCCGTTTCGGCCTTTTCCCGTCTGCAACGGGAGTATCTCTATCAGTTTCGCTGTAAATTGCATGATTGATTCAATTACTGAATGATTGGGAGATTATTCTCCCAGTTGGAAAAATGACTTTTCAGAATCTCGGTTCCAAACGGCAAAAATAGCAATTTTTCCGCTCAGGGAGAGCCTTTTTTGGGTTTAGTTTTCAACAGTGTGAACCGGTCAGGTGAAAAAGAGGCTGGCACCAAGCGTGAGCAGCAACCCGCTGACGGCGATCAGCGACTCCATCACGGTCCAGCTCTGCAGTGTCTGCCGCTCGTTCATGCCGAGGTACTTACCCACCAGCCAGAAACCACTGTCGTTCACGTGCGAGAGCAGCGTCGCTCCCGACGAGATGGCGATCACCACGAGTGCCCGCTGCGGATCGCTCATCTCCAGGTGGAGGATCACCGGTGCGATGAGACCGGCGGCGGTGATCATGGCCACCGTGGCGGAGCCCTGCGTGACACGCACGGCGGCTGCCAGCAGCCACGCCAGCAGGATGGGCGGCATGGCCGAGCCGGCCATCGAGACGGCGATCGCCTCCCCCATGCCGCTCGCGGTCATCATCTGCTTGAGGACGCCCCCGGCACCGGTGATCAGGATGATGATGCCGGCAGGCCCCAGGGCGCGGGTGCTGAGCTCCAGGATCTGCTCTTTCTTCATCCCCCTGCGGATGCCCAGAAAATAGATGGCGGCGAGGGTGGCGATGATCAGCGCCGAGAAGGGATGCCCCACGAACTCCAGGAGATCGGTCCAGAGAGTCTTGCTCACCCACCCCTTCGACACCGCAAGGGTGGTCACCGTGTTGAGCAGGATCAGCAGCAGCGGGATAAAGATCATGGCCAGGATGAGACGGAAGGAGGGCAGTGCATTCCGGTCGCTCTCCACACCGCTGCTCTCTGTCTCCGGCGGCGGATCGAGATGGATCTTTTTGGCGATGTGCCGCCCGAAGAGGGGACCGGCGATGATGGCGACGGGGATGCCCAGAATGGCGCCCAGCAGGATCACCCATCCCAGCTGGGCGTTGATGATGTCGGCCACGGCCACGGGACCCGGCGTGGGGGGAATGAAGCTGTGGGTCACCGCCAGACCAGCCAGCAGGGGGATGGCGTAGTAGAGCAGCGACCGCTTGCTGTCGCGCGACAGGGCATAGACGATGGGTACCAGGATGATGAAGCCCACATCGAAGAATACCGGGATAGCCACCAGGAACCCGGTGAGGGTCATCGCCCAGGGGGCCCGCCGGATGCCGAAACTGCGGATCAGATGGTGCGCCAGTGATTCCGCTCCTCCCGAGCTTTCGAGGATCTGCCCGAAGATGGCTCCCAGTCCCACTACCGTGGCGACGAAACCCAGGGTGCCGGCCATCCCCTCCTCAATGGCAGTGAGCACCTCCCTGAGCGGCATGCCGGCGGCAATGCCCACGTAGATGGCTGTCACCAGCAGTGAGATAAAAGCGGAGATCTTCAGCTTCAGCACCATGAAGAGCAGCAGCGCCACGGCGGTGAGCAGGATCAGCAGGATGGTAAGGGTAGACATCAGGTTCGGGATTTCAGGGGTTGCACAAAACGTTTTATTCTCTGCGGGGCAAATATAACGGATTCCGCGCTAATTGACGAAACATACACAAAGAAAAACCCGGAACGGTTTGTTCCGGGTAGATGTTTATCTGTGCATGCCAATCAGTTGGCGTAGCTATCTTTTACAAATGCTGCGTTGTTGAGATAGTCGTAGCTCTCCTGAACACCTTCAAACGGGGTGCCGGTGTAACGCTCTACCTCTACCACCATATACTTGGCTCCCGATTTCTCCACATTGTTGTAGATGCCTTCAAAATCGACCTTGCCGCTCTTGCCCAGCTCCAGCTCATCCTTGATATGAAGCAGCTCGAAACGACCAGGGTAGTTGTTGAAATAGTCGACCGGGTTCTTGCCCCCTTCGCCTACCCAGTAGACATCCATCTGGAAGAAGACCTTCTCCGGATCGGTGTTCTTAAGCATATAGTCATACATCAGTTCACCTTCTATTTCGGTGAACTCGAAGTTGTGGT